>JBGPTS010000007.1:0-43830 GCA_041490745.1 Binatia bacterium
GTCGGCCAGATGTCTTTCAAATAAACCGGTGCGCCCTTCGTGTCCGTTCCCAGCGGCTCGCTGTACAGATCCATGTCCATGCGCCCCGCGAGCGCGTAGGCGACGACGAGCGGGGGAGAAGCCAGATAATTCGTGCGCACCTGCGGATGGATTCGTCCCTCGAAGTTCCGGTTGCCGGAAAGCACCGCGCAGGCGACGAGATCGCCTTCCTGAATGCCGGCGGAGATCGCCTCCGGCAGCGGGCCGCTGTTGCCGATGCAGGTGGTGCAGCCATAACCGACGAGATAGAAGCCGAGCTTTTCCAGCTCCGGCAAGAGGCCGCTGTCTTTTAAATAATCCGTCACGACCTTCGACCCCGGCGCAAGACTCGTCTTCACCCACGGCTTGGTCTTCAATCCCTTCGCGTTGGCTTTCTTTGCCAGCAGGCCCGCGGCCATCAACACCGAGGGATTCGACGTGTTGGTGCAGCTCGTGATCGCCGAGATCACGACCGCGCCGTGGCCGAGCGTGGCGCGGTCGCCGTTTAATTTGACGGAGACGGTCCGGTCGGTCGCGCCGCTTTTGATCAGCGACGGCAGGACTTCCTGAAAATTAACTTTCGCCATGGCGAGCGGCACGCGGTCCTGCGGCCGGCGCGGCCCCGCGAGACTCGGCTCGACGCTGGCGAGATCCAATTCCAAGGTGTCGGTGAACACCGGATCGGGAGATGCGTCGGTGCGGAACATGCCCTGCTCTTTGCAGTACGCTTCGACAAGCCGGATCAACTCCGCATCTCTGCCCGTCAGTTCGAGATACTTGAGCGTCTCGTCATCGACGGGAAAAAAGCCGATGGTCGCGCCGTACTCCGGCGCCATGTTGCCGATCGTCGCTCTGTCGGCGACGCTCAGGCTCGAAAGCCCCGCGCCGTAGAACTCGACGAATTTTTCCACCACGCCTTTTTTGCGCAGCATCTGCGTGACCGTGAGGACGAGGTCTGTCGAAGTCGCGCCTTCGGGAAGTTTGCCGTGCAGTTTGAAGCCGATCACGTCGGGGATCAG
Source organism: Binatia bacterium (assembly GCA_041490745.1). Taxonomy (GTDB): domain Bacteria; phylum Desulfobacterota; class Binatia; order UBA9968; family UBA9968; genus JAJPJQ01. The sequence goes on from JBGPTS010000007.1 coordinate 1,038, forward strand.
CATGATGATCGGCTGGCCGAGCACGGCGGCCTCCGCTTCGATGCCGCCGACGCCCCAACCGACGACGCCGAGTCCGTTGATCATCGGCGTGTGCGAGTCCATGCCGACGACCGTGTCGGGATAGGCGAGCATTCCGCCGTTGTCCTTCGCGCGGAAAATGACCTGGCCCAGGTATTCGAGGTTGACCTGATGGCAGATGCCGGTATCGGGCGGCACGACGCGAAAATTGCCGAACGCCTTCGCGCCCCAGCGAAGAAAAGCGTAGCGCTCGACGTTGCGCTCGTACTCGATCTTCGAATTTAAGTGAAACGCTTCCGCCGAGCCGAAACTATCGACCTGAACCGAGTGGTCGATGACGAGATCGACCGGCGCCAGCGGGTTGATCTTCTTGGGGTCGCCGCCGAGCCGCTTCATCGCCTCGCGCATCGCCGCGAGATCGACCACCGACGGCACGCCGGTCAAATCCTGCGTCAGCACGCGCGCGGGCATGAAGGCGATCTCTTTTTCCTTCTTCGCCCTGGGATTCCAGCCAGCGAGTGTCTCAACGTCCGCCTTCGTCACGAGACGGTTATCCTCGTGGCGTAAGAGATTTTCCAAAAGGACTTTCAGCGAGACCGGAAGCTGCGAGATGGTTTTGAATCCCGCCTTCTCCAGCCGGTCCAGGCGAAAAATCTTGTAGGATTTGTCGCCAACCTTCAACTCAGCCGCCGTCTTGTAACTGTCCAGGGACTTCTGTGCCATCGAACTCTCCTTAAAATCTTGAGGAATTACTCCTAACTTTGTAGCGTAGGGCGGTGGGGGAAGCAACAGCATGGCTGAACGGAGTTGCGCGCCGTCTTATTATGAGAAACTCGATCGACGCGTTTGAGGCGGTCGGCGCTATATTCTTGACAAGCCTCACTTAGATGCGTGATATTCGCCTTGACGCCACCTTCTACCGTGAAACTCAAGCTCCCAGAACTGGAAAAAATTTCCAACGTAACGCTGGAACATTACGACGAGCACGCGGAAGACTTTTGGCAGGGGACCAAGGATCACGACGTCATCCAGAACGTCGAGGCGCTGCTCAAACACATCGAAGGCGCGCCGCCGTTCACGATACTCGATCTCGGTTGCGGGCCGGGGCGCGACTTGAAGACGTTCACGCGACGCGGCCACGTCGCGATCGGCCTGGAAGGCTCGGCGCGCCTCGCCGAGATGGCGCGGGCGCACAGCGGCTGTGAGGTGTGGGAGCAGGATTTTTTGAAGCTCAATCTCCCGGCGGATCGTTTCGACGGTGTCTTCGCGAACGCGGCGTTGTTCCATGTGCCGAGTCAGGAGTTGCCGCGCGCGTTGAAAGAGCTGCGCGCGACGCTCAAACCGCGCGGCGTTTTGTTCAGCTCGAATCCACACGGCAATAACGAAGAAGGGTGGCAGGGCGGGAGGTACTGCGCGTTCTACGACCTCGAAACCTGGCGGCGCTACGTATCGGCGGCCGGCTTCGTCGAGTTGACGCACTATTATCGTCCGACGGGCTTACCGCGCGACCAACAGCCGTGGCTCGCGAGCGTGTGGCGGAGAATGGATTCTTGAAGTAAAAGTGATCGCATGCCGTATTACCTTAGCAACGCAGTGATGGCCGCGCTCGTGCTCGTCGGTACCGGCGCAATCGTGCTCTACTATGGATACAGGGCGCGTCGCCGTTCACCGGACAAGGGAGCTAAACTATTTCAGTACAGCCGGTTCTTGGGGATAAGCGCGATTGTGCTCGGGGTCGTTCTTTACACCTGGGAAGTGATGACGCCGCTTTCCGCCGAAAAAATCGTGCAGATCGAACGCGGCAAATCCACGTTGCCGCTGGATATCAATTCCGTGATACGCTGGGAATCGATCGAAGCCGGCGGGCAACGCGTCACCTACGTTTACACGCTCGCCAAAACGCCGCGCAGCTTCGCGGATCGGCTCACTTTGATCAGCGGTCTGCGCCAACAGATCACCGATTACTTTTGCGGAGATCGTTTTTATCGAGCCGCGCTCAAGCAACATATTGCGTTCGAATTCATCTACAGATTTGCCGATGAGACGAGCCCCCCTGTATCTCTAGCTCCCGGAGAATGCGCGGGTTAAGATGCTGACATGAAAGGAAACGTTTGCGTCTTCACCGGCTCCTCCGCCGGCGCGCGGTCCGAGTACGCGGACGCCGCGCGCGCGCTCGGCCGTTTGCTGGTCGCGCGCGGCTACGGACTCGTTTACGGCGGCGGAAATATCGGGCTCATGTCGATCATCGCGGACGCGGTGTTGGCGTGTCTTGGCCAAGTCGTCGGCGTGATTCCCGAAGCGTTGGTCGATAAAGAGCTGGCGCATCGCGGCCTTTCGGAGCTGCGCATCGTCAAATCCATGCACGAGCGCAAAGCCGTGATGGCGGAAGTGTCCGACGGTTTCATCGGCTTGCCGGGCGGCATCGGGACAATGGAAGAATTCTTCGAGGTGCTGAGCTGGGCGCAGCTCGACCTCCACGACAAGCCCTGCGGCTTGTTGAACGTCGGCGGCTACTATGAGCACATCATTCAATTTTTAGATCGCGCGGTCGAAGAGGGATTTCTCAAGCCGAAGCACCGCGCGCTCCTGATCGTGGAAGATGCGCCGAGCAGGCTGCTCGACCGCTTCGAGGAATTTATCGCCGCGCGCACGACGAAACGTTTCGAGCGGAGCCAAACGTAAATGTACGAGCAACGTCGCGATCGCTTGTTATCCCGCGCCGCGTTCCTGCTCCGGCTGAGCCGTCACGCGGCCGTCGCGTTCGCTCTGGTCGCGGGTTCTCTCGCGGTCGGGATTCTGGGTTATCATTTTCTGGAGGGCCTCGCATGGATCGATGCGTTGCTGAACGCGTCGATGATCCTCGGCGGCATGGGGCCGATTAACGAGGTTCACACCGTCGCGGGAAAAATCTTCGCGTCGGTCTATGCTTTATACTCCGGCCTGATCGTCCTGGTTATCGCCGGCGTGTTGTTCGCGCCGATCTTCCATCGTTTTCTGCATCGTTTCCATCTGGAGGACGACGACGCTTCTTGACGCCGCGGCAGGAAATCGTAAAGTTCGCGCGATGTACGGAGAAACGTATTTCGGGAGGAACCGCCGATGAGCATCAGAACCGTTGCGCTGTTACATCCGGGTAATATGGGAGCCACCGTCGGCGCGGCCGCCGCGACGAGCGGCGCGCGCGTCGTGTGGGCGTCCGAGGGACGGAGCCATGCGACGCACGATCGCGCACGGCAGGCCGGCCTGATCGACGTGAAGACCCTGATCGACGCCGTCCGGGAAAGCGACGTCGTCCTTTCCGTCTGTCCGCCGCATGCGGCTCTGGATCTCGCGCAAAGCGTGGCGGCGCTCAATTTCAAAGGCATTTACGCGGACGCCAACGCGGTATCGCGGGCGACGGCGGAAAAAATCGGCGCAACGGTAACGGCGAGCGGAGCGAGCTTCGTCGACGGCGGGATCATCGGCTCGCCGGTGAAACGAGCGGGGACGACGCGCCTTTATCTCTCGGGAGCGCGCGCCGCGGAAATCGCGGCGTTGTTTTCCGCGAGCATGCTCGACGCGCGGGTCATCGGCGACAAGCCCGGTTCGGCGTCCGCCCTCAAGATGGCGTTCGCCGCGTGGACCAAGTGCACCGACGCGCTCGTTCTCACGGTCCGCGCGCTCGCGGAGATCGAAGGCGTGGACAAAGCCCTGCTCGCGGAATGGGCGATCTCTCAACCGGAAGTCGAGCGCCGGAGCGTGCAGGCCGCCGCGGTCGCGGCGCCCAAGGCGTGGCGCTTCGTCGGCGAGATGAGAGAAATTGCCGCGAGCTTCGAGACGGCCGGGCTGCCGACCGGCTTTCACGACGCGGCGACTGAGATCTATGAGCGCCTCGCGGTGTTCAAAGATCGGATCGATCCGCCTCCCACCGTCGCAGCCGTCGTCGCCGCGCTGCGCGCGTCGTCGAAGCACGCTCGAACAGCGACTTAAACTCGTCACTCCTCTGCTACGTAACCCCGATGTCGTCCGCGAAGCGCAAAATCTGCTCGACGACCGCCTGCGGCTGCTCTTCCTGCAAGTAGTGCGCGCAATTCGAAATCATCGCCCCGCGCACGTCGCCGGCCGCCGAGCGCCAAATCTCAAGCACCGATTGGCGAGCGACCGGGCTAAGCCTAAAGCGTCCGCCGCCATTGTCGCGTTGTCGTAGCTTGCCGCGTCGGAAAGCCGGTCGGATTCGCCGTAGCCGCGCCGATCCATTGCAATCACGGTGAACCGTTCAACTAGACCCGGCGCGACTTTGCGCCACAGCCGCCGGTCGCGCGGGAAGCCGTGAATCAGGAGCAACGGATAACCGGCGCCGGCCTTCTCATAGGCGAGGCGAATGCGGTTGACCGCGGCGTACTCGACTTGACGGCTCACAGCGGCCTTATACTCCGCGCGCCCCCGGCGCACAACGCTATGTTGCGCAAAATCCCGTGTTTTGATACTAGGTCCCTATGCCTCAGGTAGGAGAAAGCCCGCGCAAGTTTTATCTCGAGCTGATCAAACCGTCCCACTATGACGATAACGGCTACGTTATCCAATGGTGGCGCGCCTGGATTCCATCGAATTCTCTTTCCAGCGTTTACGGGTTGGCGCTCGACGCTATCAAGCGGCGCGTGCTGGGCGACGACGTAAAGATCGAAGTCGGTGTGTACGACGAAACCAATATCGTCGTGCCGATCAAAAACATCATCCGTCGCTTCAAGAAGAACGGCAACCACGGCCTGGTCTGCCTGATCGGTGTTCAATCCAACCAATTTCTCCGCGCGCTCGATATCGCGCGGCAGTTACGCGCAGCCGGCATTCAAGTCGCCATCGGCGGTTTTCACGTAAGCGGCTGTATCGCGATGCTGCCGGAAATGCCCGAGACGCTCAAAGAAGCCCTCGCCATGGGAATTACGCTGTTCGCCGGCGAAGCCGAGTGCGGGCGGCTCGACGAGATTCTCAAAGCCGCCGCGGATCGCAGCCTGCAGCCGATTTATAATTTCATGGACGATCTGCCGCACATGGAAGGGCAGCCGATCCCGTTCCTGCCCAAAGAGTATGTGAGCCGCTACTTCCGCGATCTCGCCTGCTTCGACGCGGGCCGCGGCTGCCCGTTCAGTTGCAGCTTTTGCACGATCATCAACGTGCAGGGGCGGAAGTCGCGCCACCGCGACGCGGACGACGTGGAGCGCTTGATGCGCGCCAACGCCGCGCAGGGCGTGCACCGCTATTTCATCACCGACGACAATTTCGCGCGCAACCGAAACTGGGAGCCGATCTTCGACCGCATGATCGAGCTGCGCGAAAAAGAGGGATTCAAAACCAACTTCGTCATGCAGGTCGATACGCTCTGCCACAAGATCCAGAATTTCATCGAGAAGGCCGCGCGCGCGGGATGCAAGCGCGTCTTTCTCGGCCTCGAAAACATCAACCCCGACAGTCTTAAGGGCGCGTCGAAAAACCAGAACCGCATCACCGAATACCGCAAGATGCTGCTCGCCTGGCGCAAGGCCGGCGTCATTACCTACTGCGGGTACATTCTCGGTTTTCCGACCGACACGCCGGAGACGATCGAGCGCGATATCAAGATCATCCAGCGCGAGCTGCCGATCGACATGCTGGAATTTTTTATTTTGACGCCGCTGCCCGGCTCGCAGGATCACAAAGAGCTTTACTTGAAAGGCGCGTGGATGGACCCGGACATAAACAAGTACGACCTCGAGCACGTGACGAGCAACCATCCGCTGATGTCGCGCGCTGAGTGGCAGGAAATTTACGACCGCGCGTGGCGTATTTACTATTCCCCCGAGCACATCGAGACGCTCCTCAAGCGCGCCGTCGCGACGGGCATCAGCCCGTTCCGGCTCGCCGACATGATTTTCCAGTTCTACGGCAGCTATTTTTACGAGCGGCTTCACCCGCTGCAGACGGGACTTATCCGGCGCAAGGTGCGCACGCAGCGCCGCTCCGGCCTGCCGCGGGAAAATCCCGTCGTGTTTTATCCCAAGCGCGTCTATGAAATGCTGACGACGTACATTCCCGGGCTCCGATTCCAGTCCAGGCTGCACAAGCTGCGCAAGAAGATCGAGCAAGATCCCGCGTCGAAGCATTACACCGACATCGCGATCACGCCGGTCGAAGACGTGGACGAGGACAGTCTTGAAATGTATCAATCCGATTCCGCGCACGCGGCGCTGGTCAAGGCCAAAGCCAAAGCGCAGTCGGCGCGACCGCGGCCGGTGTCCGAATCCGTCTTGGCATAACCTAAGGTCGAACCCTCAGGCGGCTCTCGCCTATTTATCCAAAGTTTGAAGCGCCACTTTGTAAAACCGCTCATCGATATATTTTTCCGGCTTCGGCAGCGGCGGCTGCATCAGTCCCGCCGTCGCGCGGAGTTCCAACACGGTGCGGATGCCTTCCACGTCGATACGGCCGCGCGGCGTGAGGCCGAATCGTGGACTCAGGGTCTCCTCGTAAGCCGCCTCGGCCTCGGCGCGGGAATTTTTATTTTCCGGCAGGAGGAGTCTGACGACCTCCTCCTTGTTCTTCGGCTCCAGGACCCAATCGGTGGCGCGCACCATGGCGCGGATAAAGCGCACGAGCAGTTTTTCGTTTTCGTTCGCCCACAGGCGGCGGGTCGCTCCAAGACCGCGCGCGTAATGCGCGACGTAGTCCTCGGCGCGGGCAAGGACTTTGAAGCCGTGCTTGGTTATCTCATCGTCCGACATGCCCATCATGCCGGCCCAGGCCTCGCCGCGATCGAGCGCGTCGGCGCGCTTGGTCGTGTTGCCGAACATTTTCAATGTGTAGTCGCGGTTCAGTTCCAGGCCGTGGCGCTGCAAAATAAAAATCATCACGATGGCGAATCCGGTCGTCGGCGCGTCCACGGCTAAAACCTTGCCTTTGAGATCGGCGAAGCCGTTCACGCTCGAAAGCGCGACCAATTTCTGCTTCAGCCCCTGGTGTCCGCCAAGAAAGATGACAAAGTCGTTCGGTGTCGGGTCGGCGCCCTGGCCCTCGGCCCAGGCGATGACGTTGTCGGCGTTATTCAGAATGAGATCGTACCCGCCGCCGATCAAATTGCGCAACAGCGTCGGCGAGTCGGTGACGATGTCGAGCTCGATCCGAATGTTTTCCGCCTTGAGAAAACCTCGCGCTTCCGCCGCGAGAATCGCCGCGTCTTTGTTGAACGTTCCTATCCGGATGAGATCTTCGGCCATGATCATTGCAGACGGCAAGAGAGCGCCGCCCAACCTCCTTTAAGTTGATCTGCGTTTCTGCCACAACACTCTGCAAAGATACCAGACGGCGGCAATATTGATTAACAAAACGATCGTTCTCGGAACGCCGAAGCGCCGCACGATGGTAAAAATTTCGAAGGGGATGAAGGAAGCCGTGACGATCACCGTGAGATACTCTGCCCATCGCTGTTGCATCATCAGCCCGACACCTTCCGTCAACAGCACCGCCGAATAAACAAACGAGCTGATTTCAGTGATTTTAAACGTTCGGTGATCAAAGGCCGCCACTTTGTACACCAGGGCCTGAAGGTAGCGGCTCTCCCGCGCGATCCAAAAAACATTTGCCCAGTGCGTCAGCGTCGCCGCGACATCCTCGCGCAGCAAGGTTGCGACGCCCAGTCCTATTGCAAGGAGCAGCAGCCCCTTCGCCAGCTTGAAGACAGCAATGAGCCAGATACCGTTGTCAGGGTGTCTCGAAAGACTTCTCGACTGCGCGCGCGCCACTTCAGATCACTCCTGAAGATATCGGCCCGCATGGGGACCGTCGGATTGGATCAAGATTGCGTTAACCAGTTAGAGTTATAGCGAAGGAGAACGGACGTTACTCCCAAAAACGGAAGAAGTATTGGGACAATCGACGACTTATTAACTGTTTTTCTTTTCGTCTTTGGGAAGCTCGGGTTGTTTGGCAGAGTCTTCGTTTTCGCCGTTGAGCGCCTTTTTAAACTCGCGAATCGATTCGCCTAAGCCTTTTCCGATCGCCGGCAGGCTTTTCGGCCCAAAGACAAGAAGGGCGACCGCCAAAATGACCAGCAGATGCATCGGCTGCAAGAGACCTTCGAACATGTTGATGCCTCCAACGGATAATAACCTAGCATAGAGTCTTCGACAAAACGAGTCTGTTGCGCGCCTTCGAGAAGGCTGCTAGAGGATTAAACCGTGACGACGGCTCAGCGCGAATTTCAGGTGATGGCCAAGCCCATCGGCGCGCTCTGCAACCTCGATTGCAGCTACTGCTATTATCTCAAAAAAGAATTTCTCTATCCCGAAGGCGGCACCTTCCGCATGAGCGACGAAGTGCTGGAGCTCTACGTTATCCAGCAGATCGAAGCCGCGCCCGGGCCGATGGTGAATTTCGCCTGGCACGGCGGCGAGCCCACGGCGCTCGGACTCGACTACTTCCAGAAAATCGTCGCCCTCCAGCAAAAGCACCGGCCCGACGGCAAGAAGACCACGAATGGGATTCAAACCAACGGCACGCTGCTAAATCAAGAATGGGCCCGCTTCTTCGCCGCCGAGGGTTTCCAAGTCGGCCTCAGCCTCGACGGCCCGCGCGAGCTGCACGACGGCTACCGGGTCGATAAAGGCCAGAAACCGACGCACAAACAAGTGCTGCGCGCGTTTCGCATGCTGCGCGAGCATCGCGTGCATGTCGATGTCCTCTGCGTCCTGCACGACCGCAACGTGCGCCATCCGGCGCAGGTCTATCGGTTCTTCAAAGAAATCGGCGTCGAGTTTCTCCAGTTTCTGCCTCTGGTCGAGCGAGAAAACGGCGGTGTCAGCTCGCGCACGGTTCCCGCCGAGGCCTACGGGGAATTTCTCTCAGCCGTGTTCGACGAGTGGGTGAGGAACGACATCGGCAAGATCGCGATTCAGATTTTCGACGAAGCCGCCCGGCCGCTCGCCGGCATGGATCACTCGCTCTGCATCTTCCGCGAGACCTGCGGCGACGTGCCGGTGGTCGAGCACAACGGCGATTTTTTTTCCTGCGACCATTTCGTCGAGCCGGGGTATCGCGTCGGCAACATCGGCGCGACGCATCTCGCCGATCTGGTCGATAGCCCGGCGCAGCGCGCCTTCGGCGAGGCCAAGCGAGATGCGCTGCCGCGATATTGCCGCGAGTGCGAAGTGCGCGCGATGTGCAACGGCGGCTGCCCGAAGGACCGCTTCATCCGCACGCCCGACGGTGAGGAGGGCTTGAATTATCTCTGCGCCGGCTACAAGCGCTTTTTCAACCACAGCCGGCCGTATCTGCAAAAGATGGTCGATCTCTGGAACGCCGGCGAGCCGATCGAAAAATTGATGGAAGTCGCCCGCGCCGAAGACGCGAGCGCTTCTCCTCAAGTCGGCCGCAACGATCTCTGCCCGTGCGGGAGCGGAAAAAAATACAAGCGCTGCTGCATGGGGAAGTAGACGTGAAAAATCGTGTTCGTGCTCGTTGCTCGTGGGGAAGGAGGGGACGAAGACGGACACGAGACTCCGAAGCTCCGCTTCGAAGTGACACGAACACGCGACGCTAGATTACCTTGTCGCTGCGGAGCTTTGCGATTGCGGCGTTGTCGTACCCCAATGAATTGAGAATCGCGTCCGTGTCGCCGCCGAGGTCCGGGATGCGGTCATAGCGCGCGGGGCTGGCGGAGAGCCGGAGCGGACTGCCGACGACGGGAACTTTTCCGACGGGCGATTCGACTTCGCGAATCAACCGGCGCGCGATGGCTTGCGGATGGGCGAGGACTTCGGCGATGCCTCGGACTTCGCCGTACGGCAGTTGCGCTTTCTTCAGGCGTTCCAGCCACTCGGTGTGGTCGCGCTCTAAGAAAATCTTCTCAATTTCGTCTTCCAACACCGCGCGGTTTTTTCGTCGCCCTTCGACGGAGGCGAAGCGGGGGTCTTCCAGCAGGGCCGGTTTCTGGATGACTTCTTTGCAAAAGACATCCCAGTCTTTGGGCGTCGCCACTGCGAGGTTCACGTACTTCCCGTCGCGCGCGAGGTACGGTCCGTAGGGCGTCACATAATGGTGGCGCATGCCGACGCGGCCGGGGTCTTCGCCCTGATGCCAATAGTGATGGGGAAAGTAGCCGAGCCAGGAGACGATCGATTCGAACATGGAGATATCGATCAACTGTCCCTCGCCGGTTTTTTCCCGTTGGTATAGTGCGAGCACGATTCCGAGCGCGGCGTACATCCCCGCCGCGATGTCGGCGATAGCGATGCCCGCTTTCGCCGGCTTGTCGGGATATCCGGTCGTGGCGATGATGCCGCCTTCGCCCTGCATGAGGAGATCGTAAGCTTTCACGTCCCGGTAAGGCCCGTCCTGGCCGTAGCCCGACAGAGAACAGTAGATGAGACGAGGGTTGATCGATTTGAGTTTCTCGTAGCCGAGTCCCGACCTCTCGGCAACGCCGGGCGCGTAATTCTCGAAAAAAATATCCGCGTCGCGAACGAGGCGATACAGGATATCTCGTCCTTGCTCCTGCTTCACGTCCACCGTGAGACTCTGCTTGTTGCGATTGAGCCAGACGTAGCCGGACGAGAGCCCGCGCACCGCCTTGTCCCAATGCCGGATAAGGTCGCCGACTCCGGGGCGCTCGACCTTGACGATCTCGGCGCCCATGTCCCCGAGGAGGGAGGTACAAAATGGGCCGGCCAGCACCTGCTCGAAGGCTACCACACGGACGCCGTCGAGCGCGCAAGGTCCGCCGGCGTTATTTGGACTCACGCTTGATCTCCGGAAACAGATCGCGGCGCGGCGCGTGGGCTTTTTTCCAGACCATCACGCTGCGCGTGTAATCGATCACGACCTTGCCGTCCTGCTGAAGTCCGCGCGTGCGCACCTTGACGATGCCCGATTGCGGCTTGGATTTCGACTCGCGCTTGTCGACGACCTCGGATTCGGAATAGAGCGTGTCACCGGCGAAAAGCGGGTTCGGCAGCTTGATCTCGTCCCAGCCGAGGGCAAAGCCGTTCTCGCTCACGTCGGCCACACCCATGCCCGCGACGATCGCCAGCGTGAGCGCGCTGTTGATGAGACATTTGCCGAACTCCGTGCGCTTGGCGTACTCGGTGTTGAAGTGGATTTGATTCGTGTTGTTAGTTAGAAGCGTAAACCAGATGTTGTCGGTCTCCGTGACCGTGCGGCCGAGCCGGCACCGGTATACGTCTCCGACCTCGAAGTCTTCGAAGTAGCGGCCTTCCCAGCCCGGCTTGACGGCCATAGGATCTCCCCCTTCGGAAGTTGGAGAGATCCTTCACTTCGTTCAGGATGACAGAATTATATCATACTGACAAAACGGATGTCATTCTGAGCGCAGCGAAGAATCTCTCTTCATTATGGGTCAAGGGTTACAGTGCCGGCGCGATTTTGCATTTGCGCCGACGCCCTATATACTACCCGCGTCTGCACCCGTAGATATCGGAGGCGAGGATGGATTTCAACCTGACCGAGGAGCAGCGGCACATCCGCGAAGAAATCCGCAAGGTCTGCGGTGAATTTCCCGACGCGTACTGGCGCGAGGTGGATAAGACGCGCGGTTATCCCGACGCCTTCGTCAAGAAGCTCACCGAGCTCGGATGGCTCGCGGCGTTGATTCCGGAAGAGTACGGCGGCAGCGGCCTCGGCATTACCGAAGGCAGCATCATTCTCGAAGAGATCAACCGCTCGGGCGGCAGCGCGACCGCGTGCCACGCGCAGATGTACACGATGGGCACGCTCCTGCGCCACGGCAGCGACGAGCAGAAAAAGCGCTATTTGCCCAAAGTCGCGCGCGGCGAGCTGCGCCTCCAGGCCTTCGGCGTCACCGAGCCGAACGCCGGCTCGGAGACGACGCGCATCGAAACCAAAGCGGAGCGCCGCGGCGACAAGTACGTCATTCGCGGCCAGAAAATTTTCATCTCCCGCGTGCTCGAATCGGATCTGATGCTGCTGCTCGCGCGCACGACGCCGTACGACGAGCTGAAAGACAAGACGCAGGGACTTTCGGTTTTCATCGTCGATCTGCGCGAGTCGAAGGGCAAGCTCGAAGTCAAGCCGCTCGATCTCATGATCAACCATCACACCAACGCGCTTTTCTTCGACGGCCTCGAAGTGCCGGCGGAAAATCTGCTCGGGCAGGAGGGCATGGGCTTTCGCTACATCATCGACGGCTGGAACGCCGAGCGGATTCTCGTCGCCGCCGAGGCGATCGGGGACGGCCGCTGGTTCGTGGAGCGGGCCGCAAACTATGCAAAGGATCGCGTCGTCTTCGACCGGCCGATCGGCGCCAACCAGGGAATCCAGTTTCCCATCGCCCAGGCGTACGCGCGCATCGAGGCGGCCGACCTCGTGCGGTTTCAAGCCGCAACGAAATTCGACAAGAAGGAGCGCTGCGGCGCGGAGGCGAACATGGCCAAGTTTCTCGCTTCCGAAGCGGCATGGGAGGCGGCCAACGCCTGTCTCACGACGCACGGCGGCTACGGCTTCGCTTCGGAGTACGACGTCGAGCGAAAATTCCGCGAGACGCGGCTGCTCACCGTCGCGCCCGTCAGCAACAACCTCGTGCTCGCCTACCTCGCGCAGCACGTTTTGGGCATGCCGAAGTCCTACTAAGAAGTTCCGTGTTCCGAGTTTCAGGTTCCGGGTTAAACTCGAAGCGGAACTTGGAACTCGAAACTGCTTTTGACATGAACATCAAACTCTCCATCGAATATGACGGGACCGATTACTGTGGCTGGCAGGCGCAGCCGAACGGCAGGTCGATTCAGGAGGTCGTCGAGCAGGCGCTGGGAAAAATTCTCGGCGCTCAGATACGGATAAACGGCTCCGGACGAACCGACTCCGGAGTGCATGCGTTAGGGCAGGTCGCGAATTTTATCTACGACGGTGGCGACATTGACTTATGGCGTCTGCAACGCGGACTGAATGGGATCACGCCCGCCGACATCGCGATCAGGCGCGTCGAAGCGGCGCCGGACTCCTTCGACGCGCGCAGAGACGCGCGGGTCCGCGTTTATCAGTATCGAATCTGGAACGATCCATGGCCGTCCGCGATTTTGCGGCGCTACTCCTGGCACGTGCACGAGCCGCTCGACGTCTCCGCCATAGAGCAGGCGATTCGCCACCTCGAAGGCGAGCGCGACTTCGCCTCCTTTCAGGCCGCCGGCTGCGACGCGGCGCATTCGGTCCGGCGCATTTATCGCAGCCGCGTCTATCGCCAAGGAGGCCTGCTGCTCTATGACGTCGAGGCCAACGCGTTTTTGCGCCATATGGTGCGCAACATCGTCGGCACGCTGGTCGAAGTCGGGCGCGGCGAGCGCGCGCCGGCTTCGTTCGCCGAGTTGCTCGCGGCAAAAGACCGGACGCTGGCGGGAGCGACGGCCCCGCCCGAGGGGCTGTTTCTGATGGAAGTGCGATATGAAGAAGGGATGAAGGATGAGGGATGAGGGATGAAAAAAATCGTTGTCGTTCTGGCGGCGTCGCTTCTTCTCGTCGTCGTCTTTTTTTCTCAGATAAGGTTGGGGCTCGCGACGGCGCTGTTTCTCAGCGACATCCTCGACGGCGGCGCGATCCACGCGCCCGAGCGCGGCGCGCTCGCGTGGGTGACGGCCGCTCCCGCGAAAAAACCACTCGACATCCCGGGAAAAAATGGAACGATCGCCGCCGATCTGTACCGTCCGTCCGGTGACAAGCCGCGCGCGGCGATTCTCCTCACGCACGGCATTATCGAAGACGGCAAAAACGATCCGCGCCTGGTGCGCTTCGCCTACGCGCTGGCGCGCGCCGGCTTCGTCGTCCTCGTGCCCGATCTCAAGGGCATGAAGTCGTTCCGCATTCTTTTGAGCGACGTAGAAGACGTCGTCGCTTCATTTGCTCATCTCGCGGCTCTCAATGAGATCGTCGATGAGACGAAGATGGGCCTCGTGGGCTTCAGTTACGCCGCGGGGCCGACGCTGCTCGCGGCGGCCGATGCTTCGATCCGCGACCGGATCAAATTCGTCGTCTCCTTCGGCGGCTATTACGATCCGGTCAACGTCATCCGCTTCATCACGACGGGCTACTACGAGTACGGCGGCGAAAAAGGCTTCCTCCAGCCGGAGCCTTACGGCAAATGGATTTTCTTCATGAACAACGTGGAATACGTCGGCAATGAGAACGACCGCGGGATTCTCCGCAGGATATTTAAAAACGAGCAGGAGATGGGCGGCGCGACCGCCAGCGCGCCGCTGCTCGCGCGGTTGAGCGCGGAGGGGAGAGCGCTATACGAGCTTCTGATGAACGAGGACCCGCGCCGCACGGAAGTGCTGGTCGAGAAAATCGATCCGCGCGCGCGTGCCTATCTGGCGCGGCTTTCCATGGCGCCGGTGGTGCCGTCGATCCGCGCCTATTTCATCATCGGCCACGGCAGCACCGACCCGCTGATCCCTTACACGGAGAGCCTCCGGCTCGCCGACGCGGTGCGAGACAAAAATCGAGTTCACTTGGCGATCCTCAGACTCTTCGCGCACGTCGATCCGGCGAAAGGAAGCTTTTCGGCAAAAGAATTTGTCACCGTCTATCTGCCCTCCGTGTTCCGGTTTTACGCTCTGGTTTATGATCTCTTGAGCCAGCAGCGCTGAAAAGGAGTGCTAAGTAAATGCTCGGTCCTCAGCACTCAGTCCTCGTTCGTTGACACGCTTGGGTCATCCTTATATATGCAGGCGTGAGAGGAGACTCGCCATGATGCCGCCGCACGATTCGTTTTACGACGTTTTTTCCAAGGGCAAAAAGCTGAAGATCCAGTGGCCGCACGAGGCGCGGCTCGCCGTCACGCTCGCGGGAAACCTCGAAGCCTGGACCGAGACGCCGGACCCGAAACATCGCAGGACACATCACGTCGGCGGATCGAATCCGATCACGGCGGAAGACGTCCGTTGCAAATACGATTTCCGCACCGCGAGCGAAAACGACTACGGCGGCCGGACCGGCGTGTGGAGAATCTTGAGGATTCTCCGCAAGCACGGCCTCAAGGCGTCGTTCAATATCAACGGCCTCGCCGCGATCAAATATTCCGAGGCGGTGAAGACGATACACGCCGACGGGCATGAGATCGTCGGCCACAATTACGCCGAGGACATTCAATCGGTCCATCTCACCAAAGAGCAGGAGCGCGAGGAGATCCGCGCCTGCGTGAAAATTTTTCAGGACCTCGTAGGCGCTAGACCCTACGGTTCGCTGTCGTCCGGCATGCGCCACACCGAGCACACGCTCGAGCTGCTCGCCGACGAAGGTTTTCTCTGGCACGGCGACGCGGTCAACGACGACGCGCCGTATCTGGTCGAAGCGGGCGGCAAAACGCTGGTGGAAGTGCCGTATCGCAATGCGATCAGCGGCCTCAATGACACCGGAATGTACCGCCGCGGCATCACGGCGCGCGATCTCTTCGGCGCGTTCAAAGACGAGTTCGACGTGCTCTACGAGGAATCCGGCGAGGAGCCGAAAATGCTGACGATGGCGATGCACTGCCAGATGGCCTTTCCGGCGACGGGAAAAGTTTACGAAGAGTCGATCAAATACGCCAAGTCCTTTCCCGGCGTCTGGTTCGCGCGGCGGATCGACGTGGTGCGCTGGATTCTGGAGCACTGCCTCAATCGCTGATTCGGGGGGCGAGGGTTATGCGAAAATTTTTCTTTGCGGCATTCTTTCTGCTCGCGTGGTCGATTCCGGCTGCGCCGGCCGTCGCCGAAGCTCTCAAGGTCGGCTACGTCTCGCGCGATCTCAATTACCTGCCGTATTTTATCGCGCAAAAAAAAGGCTTCTACGCGCGCGAGGGGATCGAAGTCGATCTCATCGCCATCGGCCGCGCCGACCTGCAACTGCAAGCGCTCGTAACCGGCGATCTCCACTTCGCTCTTATCAATCCCGACGGGATCATCGTCATTAACGAAAAGGGCGCCAACTTGAAAGTCGTCGCCGGCTCGAGCAACTCGGCGCCTTATCTTCTCATCGGCGGCAAAAATTATAAAAAGATCGACGATTTGAAAGGCGCAAGGCTCGGCGTGGCGAGTCTCAAGGGCGGCGCGACATCAATCCTGCTCAGTTATTTGAAGAGCAAAGGGTTGCTCTACCCGCGCGATTTCAACCTCGCGGTGATCGCCGGCGGGACGCCCGCGCGCTTGAGCGCGCTGGAGAGCGGCGCGGTCGCGGGAGCGGTCCTCGGCGTTCCGTTCGCGGACATCGCCATCGACCGGGGCTTCAACCGGCTCGGCGATACGACGGAGGTGATCTCGACCTATCAGTTCAACTCCGTCAACGTGAATCCCGCTTGGGCGGAGAAAAATCGCGGCGCCGTCGTCAAATTTCTCAAGGCGCACATCCAGAGCCTGCGCTGGATTTACGAACGGCCCGGCGAGGCGGGGGATTTTCTCACGAAGGAATTCGGCCTCAAGCCGCCCTACGCGCAAAAGGGAATCGATTACTACACCAAGAACCGCGTCTATCCGATCGACGGCGCGGTGACGCTCGACGGTCTGAAAGTCAATGTTGAAGTCCAAGTGCAGGACGGCCTGGTCAAAGAGCCGGCGCCGCCGGCGGAAAAATACACCGACCTGACTTATATTAAACAGGCGCAGAAGGAGTTGGGACTGTAGCAGGTTGCTGAAAAAGCCTCATATGCTTCGTTGCGCTCAATCGCCTTCGCTTGACGTACTGGAAAGAGTACGCCCGCGCTCGTCGATTTTCGCGCGCCTCGCCTCTGAGAGCTTTTTGAGCAACCTGTAAACATAGGATTTCAGGACTCCGCCAGTCGGGTTGCAAGGACATTGAAGGCATATTCTTATGTGCGACGCTAACGATGAAGTTGGGATTCATGTCGGCGGAGCCGCCGGCGAAACGATTCACACGCGCGATCTCATGTCGATCGCCCGCGCGCTGGCAAGCTGGCGGGAAAACCGCGACAGCCACGTCGGCTTTGTCGGTTACGGCAAAACGGCCGCGGGAAACAAGGTGTTGATCGCCGTCGACCGCGAATACGATCCGGCGGTGCCGCGCGCCGTCGCAGACGCGCTCCGAGAAAAAGGCGCGCACGTCGATATCCTCAACATCGACATGGGCGAGCCCGACCGCGAGTTCGATTTTCTCGACGAAGTGCGCGTGATCATGCGACGCGGGCCGTGGGAGAAAAATCCCCGGCGCTGGGAAGGGATGCCGTTCGTCGAAGATTTCGCCGCGCGCCGCGGTTACGATCTTTTGATTCACGGAAAAGGCGGCCCGGTTCCGAAGACCGAGCACCGCTATGAACAAATTCCGTGGCTCCGCGCCGAGCATTTCCTGCAGCGCTCGACGACGTACCCGCTCGATCTCCATCTCCTCATCAATCAGAAAACCTGGGCGCCGATCTGGGAGCACGGGCGCGGCGGCAAAGCGCGGCTCAGCGATCCGGAAGGCACCGACATCAGTTGGACCTACTGGGACGAATACTACGATGGAACGCGCTACGGCTTCTCAGTCACTCCGCGGAACGGCCATCTCTTCAGCCATCCGGTGCCGCCGCTGATCGCGAAAGAAGATGCTGCGGGCGTCGTCGCCGGAACGACGAGCCATTTCTCGCGCGCGTTTCCGCGCGTCACGGTCGAATTGGAAGCGGGGCAGATCGTAAAAATTTCCGGCGGCGCGGCGTACGGAGACGCGTGGCGCGATCTTTTGGAAGAGAGCCGGCGCACGCAGTATCCTTGCTTCCCGCGGCCGGGCCTTTTTTATCTCTGGGAAGCGGCGATCGGCACGAATCCGAAGATCGCGCGTCCGAGCGGTATCGAGCGCCATTCTTCCGGCGGCTTCGAATGGGAGCGGCGCCGCTCCGGCGTCATTCATATGGGTTTCGGCACGCTGTGGCGCGCGCCGGAAGAAAAATGGGCCGGGGAGCGCGGGCTGCTCTACGGCCATTTGCACATTCATCTCCTGCTCCCGACTCTCGTCGTCACGGCGAAGAACGGCGGCGAGCATATTGTCATATCCCACGGCCGGCTCACGGCGCTGGACGATCCGGAAGTGCGGCATCTCGCGGCGCGCTACGGCGATCCCGATGAGCTTCTGAAAGAGGACTGGATTCCGCAAATTCCCGGAGTCACCTCGGCCGGCTCGTATGAAGATTACGCCGCCGATCCGGCGAAATGGATTTACGGGCAGCCCGCGTGATGCTCATCCCCGCCAAAAACCACATCACTTGAACTCGCTCCAGCGGACGGCTATTATCATTTTTTTCAAGGAGAAAAGTTTCCATGGCAAAAGGGCGCACGCTCTACGACAAAATTTGGGACTCGCACACGGTTGAGGTTCTCTCGACCGGCCAGACGCAGCTCTTCGTCGGCCTGCACTTGATTCACGAAATCACGACCGCGCCGGCGTTCGACATGCTGCGCGAGCGCGGTTTCGATGTCGCCTTTCCCGAGCGAACTTTCGCCACCGTCGATCACATCGTCCCCACCGACGTGCGCACGCGGCCATTTCTGGATTCTCAAGCGGAAGAATTGACGCAGCTGCTGGAAAAAAACGTCGGCGAGTTCGGCATCGACTTTTTCGGCCTGGAAAGCGACAAGCAGGGGATCGTCCACGTCATCGGCCCGCAGCTCGGCCTTACGCAGCCCGGCATGACGCTCGCGTGCGGCGACAGCCACACGAGCACGCACGGCGCGTTCGGCGCGCTGGCGTTCGGCATCGGCACGAGCCAGGTGCGCGACGTGCTGGCGACGCAGACGCTGGCGATGGACCGGCTCAAAGTGCGGCGTATCAACATCAACGGCAGTCTCGCGCAAGGTGTTTACGCGAAGGACGTGATTCTCAATATCATCCGCCGGCTGGGCGTCTCGGGCGGCAAGGGATTCGCCTACGAATACGGCGGTACGGTGATCGACAAGATGAACATGGAAGAGCGCATGACCGTCTGTAACATGAGCATCGAGGGCGGCGCGCTGGTCGGCTACGTCAATCCGGACGCGACGACTTTCCAATTTTTGCAAGGCAGAGAGTACGCGCCCAAGGGCGCGGATTTCGAGCGCGCGGTTGGCTACTGGAAATCGGTCGCTTCCGACGGCGACGCCGCTTTCGACGACGTCGTGAATATGAACGGCGCGGAGATCGAGCCGACGGTGACGTGGGGCATCAATCCCGGCCAAGCGGTCGGCGTCTCCGAGAAGCTGCCGCGGCCGGAAGAGTTTGCCGATCCCGACGGCGCGAAAAAAGCTTACGAGCACATGGGGTGGAAGCCGGGCGCGCCGATTTTGGGCACGCCGATCAACGTGGCGTTCGTCGGCTCGTGCACCAACTCGCGTCTGAGCGATCTTCGCGCCGCGGCCCAGATCGCCCAGGGAAGAAAAGTCCATTCCGGCATTCGCGCGCTGGTCGTGCCGGGGTCGGCGGAAGTCAAAGCGCTGGCGGAAAAAGAAGGGCTGGACAAAATTTTCCTCGCGGCGGGTTTCGAGTGGCGCGCCGCCGGCTGCTCGATGTGCCTGGCGATGAATCCGGATAAATTGCAGGGGAGAGAAGTGTGCGCGTCGTCCTCGAACCGCAACTTCATCGGCCGGCAGGGAAGCCCCGGCGGGCGGACTCTTTTGATGAGTCCCGCGATGGTGGCCGCCGCCGCGCTCAACGGCAAAGTTGTCGATGTGCGCGAATATCTGCAATAACGGATGAGACCATGAGCAACGATTCGAAAATTATTCGCGTCGCCGGCACGGCGCTCTCCGTCAAGGGCAACGACATCGACACGGATCGCATCATTCCGGCGCGCTACTTGAAAGAGGCGACGTTCGCGCGCATGGGCGAGTATCCGTTCTTCGACGAGAGATTCGACGCGGCGGGAAAACCGAAACCGCATCCGTTCAACGATCCCAAATATCAGGGCGCGGCGATCCTCCTCGTCAATAAAAATTTCGGCTGCGGCTCTTCCCGAGAACATGCGCCGCAGGCGCTCTACCGGTTCGGCATCCACGCGATCGTCGGCGAATCCTTCGCCGCCATCTTCGCGGGCAATTGCGTGATGCTCGGCATGTCGGCGGTCACGGTCGGCGAGCGCGAGATCGAAGCATTAATGCGCTTGGCGGAGTCTCAGCCGAAAACCATCTTCGCGCTCGATCTTGCGGCCAAGACCCTGACGTACGGCGAGGGCAAATCTCTTTCGATCGCGATTCCGGAAAGTTCCCGCAAGGCGCTCACCGAAGGCTCCTGGGATTCCACGGCGATGCTGCACGCCAACCTGGGCAAAGTAAAAACGGTCGCGGTGAGATTGCCTTATATGACCGGTTTCAAAGGTTGAGCCGAACTTTGAAAAAGGTCTGTTCTCTCTTCCGCCTCATTTTCCTGTGCTCTATCTCCCTTTTCTCCACGCTCGGCCTGGCCGCCGACAACCGCGAGCCGATTTCCCAGCCGCAACTGCAAAACTATACCGCGCGCTACAAGCCTTTCGACGGCGGCGAGAAGGCCGTCTATCAGGCGAGCTGGCTCGGCATTCCGGTCGCGTCGGCCGAGATCGAGATGACGCCGGTGACGCTGGACGGAAAAAAGTTTTATCACGCCACCATCAAGGCCGAGTCCTGGCGCTACCTCGACCTGATCTTCAAGATGCGCGATACCATCGAGTCAACCTTCGACGCCGAGACGCTGCATCCGCGGCGTTTCTTTTTCAGCCAGCGGGAAAATAAAAAGGTGATCGACACGACCGCGCTCGTCGACCCCGAAAGTAAAAAGTGGGTGGTGAATCGTCAGGAGGGGAGGAAGCTCAAGCATTTCGAATGGGTGTCGCCCTACACACTGGATACGGTCTCGGCGGTTTATTTGGCGCGGAGCCTCGACTACAAGGTCGGCGACAGCATCCGGCTCGAAGTCTTCGGCGGCAAGAGCCGCTACCTGGTCACGCTCGACGTCGTCGGCCGAGAGCGAATTTCGGTGAAGGGAAAGGAAGCCGATACTTTCAAGATCGTGCCGAAGGTCGCGGACTTGAGCAAGACCGGTTACGCGACCCGCGTGCGCCAGGCGACCGTATGGATCACGGCGGACGAGCAGCGGACGCCGATCAGGATGTCGGCGCAAGTTTTCATCGGCAGCGTGAATATCGAATTGACCGACGGGAAGAGCTAAGATGGCGCTCCGTCTCCGTAGTGTGGTATATTTTATTGTTAGAGGTCCCGGATGAAAAAGAGAATTCTCCTGGTCGAAGACAACCCGGCCACGATCGACGTCGTCCAGAAAGAGTTGGAATTTCTCGGTTACGATACACTGACCGCCGACGACGGCGACAAAGCGGTCGAAATGGCCGCGGCGCATCTTCCAGATCTGATCATCATGGATATTTCACTGCCCAAGATGGACGGCCTTGAGGCGACCGCTCTGATCCGCAAAAACCCCAAGACGCAATCGATCCCCGTTCTTGCCGCCACCGCGCGGGCCTTGCCCGGCGACCGCGAAAAGTGCCTGCAGGGAGGCTGCAACGATTACATCGCCAAGCCGTTCACCCATCGCGAATTAGGCGCCGCCTTAAAAAAACTTTTGAAGGGATAAACCGTGGTCGGCGGGCGTTGCCGGAGCGGGCGAGCGGGATAAAATATTTTTCCCATGGCTAAAATTATTATTTACACCACGGAGACCTGCCCGTACTGCGTCCGCGCGAAAGCGTTGCTTCGCTCCAAGCAAGTCGCTTTTGACGAGATCGACGTGAGCCGCGATCAGAGCCTGCAAGACGAGGTGCGCCGGTTGTCCGGCCGCCGCACGGTGCCGCAAATTTTTATCGACGGCGCGTTGATCGGCGGTTACGACGAGCTGAGGCAGCTCGATCAATCCGGCGAGCTCGATCAGCTTCTCGGTTTAGGAGCCGAGCGAAATTGATGGCCCTCGCCTCGGGCGCGCTTTCGCCGCCATCTCTCGAAGAGATACACGGCGACCGGGCCGCCCAGAATGAGAACCGCTCCGAATTTTGGCGAGAATGCGCTCGAAATGGATGTCTAGCGACGGAGATTAAGGATCCGGGGATGAGAATTGGAGGCGGCGAGCGGATTCGAACCGCTGCATCGAGGTTTTGCAGACCTCTCCCTTAACCACTTGGGTACGCCGCCCTGAGCTCACGTGTAACATAGATCGTCGTGTTGTTCCAACCTTGCGCCGAAATGATTGACAACGCGGAGCGAAACCAGTAATGACTCAAACAGGAACCGGGAGTTGACTCTGATGGCAACGATGATCACGAGCGAGTGCATCAACTGCGGGGCCTGCGAGCCGGAGTGCCCCAACAACGCGATCACTCAAGCCGACGAAATCTACGTCATCGACCCGCTCTTGTGCACGGAGTGCGTCGGCTTTCACGACTACGAAGCCTGCGCCGCCGTCTGTCCAGTGGACTGTTGCGTGACGGATCCGAACAACGTCGAGAACGAAGAATCTTTGATCGCGCGGGCGAAGGATCTCCATAAGGACGTCGCTTTCGCAGAAAATTTCGAATCTCGCTTTCGCAAAGACGCCGGCAAAGCGGCGGCGGCTCCATCCGTGGAAGCCGCGCCGGTTGCGGCGCCGCCGAAGCCCGCGGCAAAACCGCAGCCCGTCGCCGCAGCGCCTTCGGCGCCGAAAGCGCCGGCCGCGGCGGCGCAAAAGGCCGCGCCACCTAAGCCGGCCAAGCCGGAAAAACATTTTCCGGGCGAGGTCGCCGGCTCCTTCACGGAAGCTTTCTCACGACTGAAGCCGCAAGGACCGCTGACAAAACCGCTGGCGCGATTGTTGATTTTTCTCTTCCAGCCGGTTCTCGGCGCGCTGCCGCACCCGATAAAAATTGATCTGGCAAAATCCGTTGCGCAGCCGTTTGCGTTCAGCGCGGGCGGGGCGACGGCGCTCAACGTGCTGCATAATATCGCGCTGTTCTATCCGATCTTGCTGATGTTGATCGGCGCGGCGGCCCACGGCCCCGAAATTCTTTTCAGCCAGGACATCAACAACTATATCCTGATCGGTGTCGTCATCGGTCTCGTCGAAGGCGTCTACCGGCTGAAAGAGGGAATCTTCGGCGCGAGGCCGGCGGAGGAGCTGATCTATCGTTCGGCGTTTTATGGCGTTCCGCTTTCCTATCTGCTCCGGCCGGTGCTCGAGCGGCAAACGGGCATGGTGCGCAACGCGCCGATCCCGGTCGATGGATTCTACGAGCGGGGATTTATCGAGAAGTTGGAGCGCGAGAGGCGGTACGGGAACGTCTATACACTGCGCGATCTGGGCGAGGCTTATTTTCTGCGCATGGAATTTCCGACCCAGGTGCCCGATATCGGTCTCGCGATCCGATCCGAACTCCCGGACGAAATGCCCGACTACGACTACGATTTGGCTTTGAAAGACGGTCATTTCGTTATCAAGGGCAGAATCACGGACGAACGGATTCGAAAAATTTCCAGCAGCGTCGGAGCCTTTCCGCCCGAATTCACCACGGTCGTTTCGTTGCCGCAAAAGGTGGAGACGTTTTCGCATCGCTTTGCCGACAAGCTCTTGGAAATTTTGCTTTTCAAGCAGCGCGCGTCCGATGTTTCCGGGAGTGCCTATTTCTAAGGACAAGCTCGACAGCCGACCGTTTGCGGAAAAACCGCGCCGCGCCGCAGCGCCCGGGTTTTTTCTTGAGCCGGACGGCGTCGTCCAGTTTAGGCCGATGACCTCTTCGGATCTCGGCGCGGTGATCGAGATCGAGCGCTCTTCTTTTACCTATCCGTGGAGCACGACTTTTTTTCTTCAGGAACTGAAAGTTGACTGCGCGCGTTCGCTGGTGGCGCTGTTGGACGAGAAGCCGATCGGCTACATGATTTACTGGCTGCTGCCGCGCGAGATCGACGTTCACAATTTGGCCGTCGATCCGGCTTACCGGCGTCGAGGCATTGCCAAGGCGTTGTTGGAGACGATGATCCAACAAGCGAGACGCGACGGTGTCCACCGAATTACGCTGGAGGTTAGAAAGTCCAATTCCGCGGCGCAAAGTCTTTATCATGCTCTGGGTTTTATGGCCCAAGGCGTACGCAAAGGCTACTACTCGGACGACGGCGAAGACGCTCTCTTGATGTCGCTCGATCTCGCAGCTTAGGTCGGTACGTATCCAGCGACTTTTTATCTGCGAGTATTACTTTAAGTTTCTAGTCTAAGCACATGTAATAGCTGACTCCCTATAAGAGAGCCTCTCGTCCTTGACTCATTTCTCCCGTTGGTGTATGGTGCCTTTGTACTTATCGTAGCGGTCTGAATTTCCGGACCGCTAATTTTTTTGCACATCTCCCACAGGGTAAGACGGATTGTGATTGCGCTAGAGCCCACCCGCGAGCCGTTGATGTTCGCCTGCCGACTTCTCCCGCCTTGCCGTTCGTCGATTTATCCTAGCCGCGCAATTGTTGACCCTCGAGAGCGTCGGATGTGCGTCAATCGACACTGCTTAGGAGGGCTCCATGTTTAAGGTCGGCGAGAAGGTTGTCTATCCCGCGCACGGCGTCGGACAAATCGAGGCGATTCGGTCCCAGGTGATTTCAGGAACGGAAAAAAGATTTTACATGCTGCGGATTCTCGACAGCGATATGAAAATCATGATCCCGGTGGACAACGTGGACTCGGTGGGCTTAAGAAAAGTGATCGACCGAAACATGGTTTCACAGGTTTATAAAGTGCTGCGGCAGAAAAAGGTCGAAGCCGATCAGCAGACGTGGAACCGCCGCTATCGCGAGTACACCGAAAAAATTAAAACCGGTTCCATTCTGGAAATCGCCAAAGTGATGCGCGATCTGTTCGTTCTCAAGGGAGACAAAGAGCTTTCCTTCGGCGAGCGGAAAATGCTCGACACCGCGAAGAACCTTCTCGTCAAAGAGCTCTCAATCGCGCGCTCGCATTCGGAAGACAAGATCATGGAGGAGCTGCGTCACATCTTCACTCATTAATTTCGTGTTTGCATGAATTCTGAAAGGGCCGAGGTGGGAAATCTCTCGGCCCTTTGTTTTTTTCGGAGAGCGGGATGCGTGTCAATGCGGTAATCGTCGCAGCCGGAGAAGGAAAAAGAATGGGCGGTGACGTTCCGAAGCCGCTTCTCTCACTCGCCGGCCGGCCGCTGATTCTCCACACGCTCAGCCGTTTTGCGGCTTCTCAAGCGCGTAAAGTCATCCTGGTGGTGCCGGAGAAAGAACGGCGGAAATTCGAGTCGCTCGTCCAGGGGAATCGCGACTTGAGCGGCATCGAATGCGTACTACAGGCCGGCGGTCGCCGTCGCCAAGATTCCGTCAATGAAGGGTTGAAGCGCGTGGACGAGGATTGCGAAATCGTCGTCGTTCACGACGCGGCGCGCCCGCTGGTTACGCCCGCGCTCATCGACCGGTCGATCGAGGCGGCGCGCAAAGAAGGCGCCGCGGTAGTCGGCGTGCCGGTTAAGGACACGATCAAATTCGTCTCGCCCAAACACCGGGTCGAATCGACGCCGCCGCGGGATTCCCTGTGGGAGATTCAAACCCCGCAGGCGTTCCGCGTCGAAATTCTCCGCGAAGCGCACCGGCGCGCCGAGCGAGAGGGAATCGAAGCGACCGACGACGCGATGCTGGTCGAGCGGCTGGGAAGAAGCGTCTTCGTTCTCGAAGGCGATCGGAGCAATTTTAAGATTACGACGCCGGAAGATCTCCTGCTTGCCGAAGCGCTCCTCCGCGAGCGGCGGGTTCTTTAAGCAGTTTGATTCCCGCGCAGGGTGTTGAAAACTCTGATTACAGGCGCCGGTCAAAAAGGTCCAAGTTGCGAAGTCACGAGGTGCACGAGAAATCGATCCTTCGACTTCGCTCAGGACAGGCTGAGCGCAGGCGCACTCTAGTTGCCGTGCGTCGAGCGAGGCGATCGAGCGCAACCACTGCAACGCCCGCCAGCGGCAGGCTATGGCAGATGAGCCCTTTTCAACGGGCCTGCTAATGCCTCGTTCATACTGCCAGTCCGGTAGCCTTCGAGATCGAGGCTGACGTAAGTAAAACCAATTTCCTTAAATCTCCGTACGATCGTCGCGCGGATCTCCTGGTCGAAGAGCCGATCTATTTCTTCTCCGGCGACCTCGATTCGCGCCACCTCGTCGTGATAGCGCACGCGAAATTCTCTGAAATGGAGTTCCTTCAGCACACTTTCGCAAGCGCCGATTTTCTGTAGCCGTTCGACGTTGATCTCGACGCCGTAGGGAAAGCGCGAGGAGAGGCAGGCGATCGCGGGCTTATCCCAGGAAGGCAGTCCGAGATCGCGGCTGTGACGGCGAATATCTTCTTTCGTCATGCCCGCTTCAACCAGCGGATGGCGGATGAGCCATTCTTTGGCCGCCTTCAAGCCGGGACGATGGTCTTTGAGGTCGTCGAGGTTGGTTCCGTCGGCGACCGTGGCGATCTTCAAACGATCCGCTTGCTGCCGGCAAATCCGATACAGCTCGTCCTTGCAAAAATAGCAGCGATTGACCGGATTCTCGGAAAAAGATGGATTGTCCAACTCGTGCGAATCGATCACGATGTGCCGGCATCCGATAACGCCGGCCAGCTCGCGCGCGGCTTCCAGCTCTCCCGGCGGCGCGGTGGGCGACGACGCGGTCACGCCGAGCGCGCGATCGCCCAACACCGAATGAGCCACTTTGAGGAGAAAGGTTGAATCGACGCCGCCGGAAAAGGCGACGAGGAGGCCGCCGGCGGCGCTGAGGATTTCTTTCAATCCTTCGAGCTTTGCGTCCACTGGCGCTCGCCGAAAATTTCCGTGCTGAGATAATGTTCGCCTTTGTCGGCGAACACGGTGACGACGACGCGCCCCTTGCCGAGCTTTTTCGCCACTTGGAGCGCGGCGGAGCAAGCGGCGCCGGATGAAATCCCCACCAAAATTCCTTCGTCCAGCGCGAGCCGGCGCGTGTGCGCGATCGCGTCTTCGTCGCTGATCGCAAGAATTTCGTCGATCACCTGACGGTTCAAAACGGCCGGAACGAAGCCGGCGCCGATGCCTTGAATCTTGTGAAATCCCGGCTCCCCGCCTGAAATGACCGGCGAGGCGGCGGGTTCGACCGCGTAAATCTTCACGCCCTTCATCTTCTCTCGCAGCACCTCGCCGACGCCGGTGATGGTCCCGCCGGTGCCGACGCCGGAGACGAACGCGTCGATTTGATTGAATTGTTGGAGCAGCTCGACGGCCGTGGTGCGCCGATGCGCTTCCGGATTGGCCGGGTTGTTGAACTGCTGCGGCATGAAGTAGTCCGTGTGCTCGAGCAAAAGCTCCTCGGCCTTGCGAATCGCGCCGCCCATGCCCTTGGTGTCGGGCGTTAAAATGATTCTCGCGCCGTAGGCGGCGAGCAGGCTGCGCCGCTCTTCGCTCATCGTGTCGGGCATGGTGAGAATCAGGCGATAACCTTTGACCGCGGCGATCAAAGCGAGGCCGATGCCGGTGTTGCCGCTCGTCGGCTCGACAATCGTGGCGCCCGGCTTGATCTTGCCTTCGCGCTCCGCCGCCTCGATCATGCCGAGACAGATGCGGTCTTTGACCGAGCCGCCGGGATTGAAAGATTCGAGTTTGGCCCAGACCTCGGCGCCGTCCTTGTCGGGAAGATTCCTCAGCCGGACGACCGGGGTGGAGCCGATGAGATCGAGAACCGATCGGGCGCCGTTAAAGTTTGCCACAGTGTGCGCTCTTGTTGGGTTAGCGAGAGAGTCGAATCGATTGAAGGGTATGCTATATTCTGGCCGGTGGCAAGTCAATTAACTCCCGCCGCCGGAAACCGCGCGGAAAAAATCCTGGTGATTTTTCCCGGCGCCCTCGGCGACTTCATCTGCTTTCTTCCGGCCCTGGAAGCTCTGGCGCGCCGACGGCGCGTCGATCTTCTCTCGCGCGCTGAATACGCCGATCTCGCACCGCGCGCGGTTCATGTGTCGTCTCTCGAGCGGCG
This sequence comes from Binatia bacterium, assembly GCA_041490745.1. Taxonomy (GTDB): domain Bacteria; phylum Desulfobacterota; class Binatia; order UBA9968; family UBA9968; genus JAJPJQ01. The sequence continues at coordinate 28,957 of JBGPTS010000007.1, forward strand.
CGAAGTCAGCCGGCTCTTCGTTCCCGGCGCCGCGCCGGACGCGGAGCTCGAACGTTACTTCGGTGCCTACGCGTCGATCTATTCGTGGTTGGGAAGCGGGGATAAAAATTTGGCGTGCGCTTTCCAACTCCTGGCGGGAACGAGAGCCAGGCTGTTTCCGTTTCAGCCCGACGACGACGCGATGCACATCTCGGATTATTATCTCCAATGCGTCGGGGCGCCGCGTTTAGGCGAGCTGGGCGCCATTCCGCTAAACCCCGATGCGCTTTGCTGGCGCCGGCGCTGGTGTGACGAGCATGAACTCGCCGGAAAAAAAATTCTCGCGCTGGCGCCGGGCAGCGGCGCGAAGGAGAAAAATTGGCCGGCCGGCTTCTTCTCCCGCGTCGCGCGATGGTGGGAGGAGGAGACGAAAGGCAAGAGCATCGTCGTTCTCGGACCGACTGAAGAAGAGGGGTCGGAAGGAGGCGCCGATTGGGCCGGCGCGGTCGTCGCGCGTAATCTTGCTCTCGCCCAAGTTGCCGCGCTGCTCTCTTGCTGCGACATTTATCTCGGCAACGACAGCGGGACCACGCACTTGGCGGCGCGACTCGGCATCGAAACCGTGGCGCTCTTCGGTCCGAGCGATGCGCGACAATGGGCGCCGCGCGGCAAGCGAGTGACAGTCGTAAGCCGCGGCGTCGAGTGCTCGCCGTGCGATCGTCGGACGATGAAAATCTGCCCTCACCGCCGGTGTCTCGCCGAACTCATGCCGGAGGCAATCATCGACGCGATACGCGCCGTTCTCGCTCGTAAGAAGGCGAATTTCCTCGCCTTGACAAGGGGGTAGGCAGGCATTAAAGTTCTGCTCAGTAGAGAAAAAATTTCGTCGCTAAAGTCATCCGTAAACAAGGATCAAGAAATGACGAACTCGATCAAAACTGTGCTCCTTCTGGGTCTCTTGACCGGCCTCATCCTGGGCATCGGTCAACTATTCGGCGGACCGCAAGGAATGATGATCGCGTTCGTTTTTTCTCTGTTGCTCAACTTCGGCAGCTACTGGTTTTCGGATAAGATCGTGCTTGCCATGTACCGGGCGCGCCAGGTGAACGAAGCGGAGGCGCCCGAACTTTACCGGATCGTCCACAATATCGCGCTCCGCGCCCATCTGCCGATGCCCCGTATCTATATGATACCTTCCGACTCGCCGAACGCCTTTGCCACCGGGAGAAATCCCGAGCACGCGGTCGTCGCGGTTACCGAAGGAATTTTGAGGATCATGAATCGGGAAGAACTCGAAGGCGTGCTCGCGCACGAGCTCTCTCACGTCGGCAATCGCGACATTCTCATCAGCAGCGTCGCCGCGTCGCTCGCCGGCGCGATCATGATGCTCGCCAACATGGCGCGCTTCGCGGCGTTTTTCGGCGGCGTCGGTAGAGACCGCGACAACGAGGGCGGCGGCATCGTCGGGCTGCTATTTATGTCGATCCTGGCGCCGATCGCGGCGCTCCTGATTCAAATGGCCATTTCCCGCTCGCGGGAATATATGGCGGACTCCACCGGCGCGAAGATTTTGAGCAATCCGCTCGGCTTGGCCTCGGCCCTGGAAAAATTGGACCGCGCCAAGGAAATTGCCCCCATGGAGGCGCGCCCCGAGACTGCCCACATGTTTATCGTCAATCCTCTTTCGGGCGGAACGCTGCTCGGTCTCTTCAGCACCCACCCGCCGATCGAGGAACGGATTCGGCGCCTGCGCGCAATGGCCCGTTGAATCCGTTCGACGGACGGCCGGGCGCGCGGCCCGCGCCGAGGGAAAGTTCGGGCGCTGCATTGCTCTCCTGAGTTGTTATCCGGAGGCCCTATGGCTGAAGACGGAGAAAAATCCGCAGGCAAAGGTTTCAAGGTCGCCGATCGCCGCAGGTTTTCGGAGACGGGCGAGACGCGCGAAACGGGAGAGACCGCTGAAGCTCCCGCCGCGGCCGAAGCCGAGCGCGCGGAAGCCGGCGCCGCGGCGCGAAAGTCGTCGGCCGAGCCGCCGGTTGAAATCAATTTTTCCACCTTCGTCATCAGTCTCAGCACGCAGGCCCTGATGCATTTGGGGGAGATCGCCGATCCGATCAGCGGCAAAGTTGAGACCGATCTCACGGTGGCCAAGCAGATGATCGACATCATCGCCCTGCTCGGCGAGAAAACTCGCGGCAATCTCGACGCCGGCGAGCAGCAGCTCATGGAGGACGTTCTTTACGATCTGCGCATGCGCTACGTGGCAGCGGTCAAGAAGCGATAGGAGTTTCGATGGAAGATAGGGGAATTTGGCACAGACAAGTCGGCGTGAAGGCGCTCGTCGTCGTGGCGGTGCTCTCGCTCCTGATCGGTTTCGCAGTCAACGGCGGCGTGGATTGGCTCTCCGGCGCGCGGACGGTGAATTTATGGGGCGGCACCGCGACGCCGGAGGCGCAACCGATCGTCACGCCGCAGGGATTGCCCGACTTCGTCAATCTGGCGAAAAAGCTGAAACTGAGCGTGGTGAACGTCTCCACGACGCAAGTCAGCCAGGGCGGCGGCCAGAGTTTCGAGAGTCCGTTCGGCGGCGAAGAGGATCCGTTCGGCGATTTCTGGCGCAAATTTTTCGGCGGTCCGGGACCGCGCGGGCCGTTCCGGCAGAAGAGTCTCGGCTCCGGCTTCATCATCGACAAGGACGGCTCGATTCTCACCAACAACCACGTGGTCGACAACGCGACGAAGATCGTCGTCAAGCTCGCCGACGAGAGAGAGTTCGAAGCCAAAGTGGTCGGCAAGGACGCCAAGACCGACGTTGCCGTCATCAAGATCAATACGAGAGAAAGTCTTCCGGTGGCGCCGTTGGGCGATTCGGATAAGCTCGACGTCGGCGAGTGGGTGATGGCGATCGGCAACCCGTTCGGATTGGACAACACCGTGACTTCCGGGATCGTGAGCGCGAAGGGGAGACATCTGCCCGGCGGCGGCCCTTACGACAGTTTCATTCAGACCGACGCGTCCATCAATCCGGGCAATTCCGGCGGGCCGCTGATCAATCTCCGCGGCGAGGTCGTCGGCATCAATTCCGTGATCTACAGCCGGTCGGGCGGCAACATCGGCATCGGCTTCGCGATCCCGATCAATTTGGTCAAAGAGCTGCTGCCGCAGCTCAAGGGCAAAGGCAAAGTGACGCGTGGCTATCTCGGCGTGCTGATTCAGAAGGTGACGCCGGAGATCGCCGAGTCGCTCGGCATGGACCGGCCCAGAGGCGCGCTCGTGGCCGACGTGACCAAAGGAGGGCCGGCGGAAGGAGCCGGGATCAAAGTCGGCGACATCATCGTCGAATTCGACGGAAAGGAAATCAAAGAATCGAACGACCTGCCGCTCGTCGTGGCGCGGACACCGGTCGACAAAAAAGTTCGGCTCAAAGTGTGGCGTGACAAGAAGGAGCTTCAGCTCAGCGCCGGCGTCGGGGAGATGAAAGACGAGGAAGTGGTCGCCTCGGCCGGCGAGAAGGGCGAGCTCGGGCTCACCGTCCAGCAAGTCACGCGCGAAATTGCGGAAAGTTTGGGATTGGAGCGCGCCGAAGGCGTCGTCATCAGCGCGGTCGAGCCCGGCAGCTCGGCCGACGAGGCCGGGTTGCGCCGCGGCGATATTATTTTGGAAGTCGATCGCAAGCCCGTCAAAAAGGTCGCCGACTACCGCAAGGCGATCGGCGAAGCGAGAAAAGGCAAGGGAGTTCTTTTCTTGGTGCGGCGCGGCGAAAGCACGCTGTTTCTCGCCTTGAAACCCACGCGATAATCCCGCGGACGTCCGTTTCCAAGAGGGTCGGGTTGGTTTTGACCCGGCCCTCTTTTTAATGCTTGCGAAAGGCGTTAAACTCAACACATATTCGGCTTCTGGAGATCGAGTTTTGAAAAAATCCCGTCGGCCCGGCCGCAAGACCCTCATTCTCGCCTTCGTTCTCACTCTCGCCGTCTGCGGAGTTTTCGGCGCCTGGTATGTGAAATATCTGGAGGGCGTCGTGACGGAGAAGTTCGAGGGCCGCAAGTGGCCGCGGCCTTCCAAAATCTACTCCGACAGCACTCTGCTTTACGCCGGCATGAGCCTCAGCAGAGCGGATTTATCGGAGAAACTGCGCCGTCTCGGCTACCGGGAAACCCACGCGGAGGTCAAGGCCAAGGGCGAATACCGGGCGGGCAAAACCGACGTGGACATTTTTCTGCACGACTTCGCCTATCCGGCCGAGAACTTCAAAGGCTTCCCGATCCGTTTGAGCTTTCAAGGTCTCACGCTCGCGAAAATGGAAAATCTCGAAAGCGGCGAGAATGTATTTTCGCTGGAGATGGAGCCCGAGTTGATCGCCGGACTCTACGATCGCATCTGGGCGGAGCGAAGACTCGTGAGCCTCGGCGAAGTTCCGCCTCTGGTGGCGCGGACGATCCTCGCGATGGAAGACGAGAGATTCTACAGCCACCGGGGCATCGATCCGATCGCCATCTTGCGCGCGTCGTGGGCCAATCTCAGGAGCGGCGGCGTCGTCCAGGGCGGCAGCACGCTCACGCAGCAGTTGATCAAGAATTTTTTTCTCACCGACGAGCGCAAGCTGAGCCGGAAGCTCAAAGAAGCGGTCATGGCTTTGATCGCCGAGCGAAAATATTCCAAGGAAGAGATCTTCGAGAACTATCTCAACGAGATTTACCTGGGGCAGAAGGGTTCCCAGGGCGTCTTCGGCGTTTCCGAGGCGGCGCAATTTTATTTTACCAAGGATCTTTCCGAGTTGACGATCGGCGAAACCGCGCTGTTGGCCGGTCTAATCCCGGCGCCCAACCGTTATTCGCCGTACCGCAGCGTCGATACGGCGAGGCAGAGAAGAAACGTGGTGCTAGGGAAAATGCTGGATGAAAAACTGATCTCGCGGCGCCAGTACGACGCGGCGATCAAGGAAGTGGTGCCGCGGCACGAGCTCATCAAAGTGACCAACGACGCGCCTTATTACGTGGACTTTCTCAAGCGCACGGACCTGACGGAAAATTATTCGCATGACGTCCTCGAGGAGGAGGGTTTAAGGATTTTCACCAGCCTCGATTTGCAGTTGCAAAAGACGGCGGAAAAGTCTCTCGCCGACGGCCTCAAGCATCTCGAAGAGACCTATGCCTACCTGCGCAAGCGCGGCGAAGACGACCGTCTCGAAGGCTCGATCATCGTCATCAAGCCGCAAACGGGTGAGATCAAGGCGATGGTCGGCGGCCGGGAATATCAAAAGTCGCAGTTCAATCGCATTTTCCAGTCGAAGCGCCAGCCGGGCTCGGTCTTCAAGCCGTTCGTTTATTTGACCGCGCTCATGTACGGCGCGGAAAACGGCAAGAAGTTCACCCCCGTGAGCCTGTTGGACGATTCGCCCTTTACCTGGAGCTACGAAGGGCAGGAGTGGCGCCCGGCGAATTACAAGGACGAATATTTCGGCACGGTGAGTTTGCGCTCGGCGCTGGAACGGTCGCTCAACTCGGCGACGGCCCGGGTCGCGCGCGAAGTGGGCATCAAGCGCATTCGCGACATGGCCTATCGTCTCGGCATCCAGAGCCCGCTGCCGGAGTTCCCGTCTCTCGCCCTCGGGTCGGCCGAAGTGACTCCTCTGGAAGTCGCCGTCGCGTTCTCGACGCTGGCGAACGGCGGCGTGCGCACGCAGCCGCTGGCGGTCAAGCAGGTGATCGATCAAGAGGGGCGGACGCTGGAGAAAAAAGACATTCAAGTGGAGAAAGTCATCACACCGCAGCTAGCTTTCATGATGAACTATATCATGAAGGGCGTGCTGGACCACGGCACGGCCCGCTCGGCCAGGCAGTTGGGCTTCACCCGCCCCGCGGCCGGCAAGACCGGAACGACCAACGACACCAAAGACGCCTGGTTCGTCGGCTACACGCCCGATCTTCTGACAGTCGTGTGGATCGGATTCGACAACGGCACGAAGCTCGGCCTGTCGGGTGCGCAAGCCGCGCTGCCGATCTGGACCTATTTCATGAAAAAGGCTACGGCCGGCATGCCGGTCACCGACTTCGCGCCGCCGCCGGGAGTCAAAATGGTGGACATCGATCCGCTGAGCGGGCAGCGCGCGACGCGGAACTGTCCGACGGTGATTCAAGAAGCTTTTCTCGAAGGCGACGAGCCGTCCGGTTATTGTCCGCTCCATCCCGCGCCGATGGCCGGATTCTTCTCCGCGCCGGCCGAATTTATTTCCAAAATGGTGGGGCCGCTTTTCGGACGGTAAGATGCGCGTTGAAATCAGCCCGCGCGACGACAAGAAACACATTCTAATTCGCCGGATTTTGCGCGCCCTCGGAGTCCTCGGCGTCATGCTCGTGACCGAGGCCTGCCCGACGGACACGATTTTCCGCCGCCGCCCTTCGCCTCCCGCGGCGCCCGCGCCGCGACCTGCGCCGCCTCTCGAGAATTCTTCTTCGCGACCCAATTCCTCTCCGCCTCCTTCGCCTCAGGCGCGGGCGCCGGTCGAGCCCGGGCCGACGATCCGGGAGGAAGAACTTAGAGACAAGCGCCCGGCGCCGCCGCCGAAACCGCCGCAAGAGCCGCCCGCGCGCGCTCTGCCGCCGCCACCGAGCGCGCTTCCGCCGCCCCCCCCTCCCGCGCCGCCGCCTCCGGCCGCCGCGGCGCTCGACGACGATAGTTCGCTTCTGGCGAAAATCACGCCGACGACGACACCGCAGCGCGCGGCTTCGCTCCGGCTAACGGAAGAAGGGCGAAAGCTGCTTGGCGCCGGTGATCCCGTCAAGGCGTTGGGGCGTCTGGAAAAAACCATCGCGGTCGATTCGACCAACCCCTACGGTTATTATTTTCTCGCCAAGGCCCACTATTATCTCGGCCGCCATCAGGAGTCGCTCAAATTTCTCGACGTGGCGGAGTCGCTGTTTGCGCGAGATTCCTATTGGCTGGCGGAAGTCTTCGCCTTGCGCGGCGAAGATTTCCGCGCGCTTGGCGCCGCCGACCGCGCCGACACGAGCTACGCGCAGGCGCTGCGCTTGAATCCGGGAAATCGTCTCGCTGCCGAGGGCTTGAGCCGCCTCCAGGGCGAGCCGCGGGAGACGCGTTAAAAAAATGCTGGTGCTCGGCGTGGAAACTTCGTGCGACGACACGGCGGCGGCCGTGCTCGCCGACGGCAGAAAAATCATCGCTAACGTCGTCTCGTCGCAGGACGAGATCCACAGCCCTTACGGCGGCGTCGTGCCGGAGCTGGCCTCGCGCCAGCACGTGCGCCACATCTTGCCGATCATCGACGGCGCGCTCGAGCAAGCCGGCATCGGCCTCGGCGATTTAAGCGGCATCGCGGTTACGCGCGGCCCGGGACTCGTCGGCTCCCTGCTGGTCGGCCTCTCCGTCGCCAAAGCGGTCGCCTACCGGCGGCAAATTCCCTGCGTCGGCGTGAATCATCTGGAAGCTCACTTGCTGGCGATTTTTCTCGACCGCGAGGTGGCGTTCCCTTATATTTCGCTGCTGGCGTCGGGCGGCCACACGCTGCTCTATCTGGCGCGCGACTTCGGCGACTATCACTATCTCGGCGGCACGCGCGACGACGCCGCGGGCGAAGCGTACGATAAAGTTGCTAAGATGATGGGTCTCGGCTATCCCGGCGGGCGGGCGATCGATCAATTATCGCAGAGCGGCAACTCGAAGGCGATCGCGTTCCCGCGCGCGCGCCTGAAGCAAGGCGCGTACGAATTCAGCTTCAGCGGAGTGAAGACCGCCGTGTGGCATTATCTCAGAGACCGGCGGCAAGAAAGTTGGGAGGCCGCGAAGGCCGACATCGCGGCGAGCTTTCAAGAGGCGGTCGTGGACATGCTTGTCGCCCCGACTCTCGACGCGGCGCGGGACTTGGGCGTGCCGCGCGTCGTGCTCGCGGGCGGCGTCGCGGCCAACAGCCGCCTGCGCCGGAAGATGACGGAGGCGGCGGGGGACGACGGCGTGGAGGTTTATTTTCCGCCGCCCGCTCTCTGCACCGACAACGGCGCGATGATCGCGCTCGCCGGCTTTCATATGCTCCAGCGCGGGCTACGCGACGATTTGCATCTTAACGCCGACGCCGATCTCACGCTTTAAGGGGGGCGGCCATAAAGGCCCATCTACTTCGTTGCGCTCGGCCCACTTCGCGTCAACGTACTAAAAGAGTACGCCTCCGCTCGCGGACCTTCGCGCGCCTCGTAGCTGGGACCTTTCTGACCGCCCCGGGAAAAAGACGTTTCCAAACTTTGTCGGAAGACTCAAAGTTTCACTCAGGATGATCCATGCCCACGCTCTACCAGGAGGCGCGCGCGGCGCTGCAAGACCAAGCATTCAAGCCCAGGAAAAGTCTCGGGCAGAATTTTCTCGTCCACGAGCGCGTGCTCGATTCGATTCTCCGGCTCGTCGACCTGTCGCCGGAAGATGAAATTTTGGAAATCGGTCCGGGCCTGGGATCTTTGACGCGGCGGCTCGTGGAGCGCGCCCGCCGCGTCTGGGCCGTCGAGGTGGACCGATTTTTAGTGGAGAAGTTGCGCCAAAGCCCGCTCGGGTCCGCTCCCGCTTTGGTATTGATTCACGAAGACATTCTCAAACTTCCGCTCGAAACGATTTTGCCCGAGCGGAAGATCAAGCTCGTCGCGAACCTGCCTTACAGCATCTCGACGCCCGTGCTGTTTCGCCTGTTCGAGCTGCGCGAGCATTTTTCGTTTTTCGTCTTGATGGTCCAGCGCGAGGTGGCGGAGCGGATGGCCGCCGCTCCGGGCACGAAGTCTTATGGCACGCTTTCGGTCTGGTGCCAGGCGCACGGGCGGATCACCGCCAAAGTCCCCGTCGCTGCGGAGGCGTTTTTCCCGCGGCCGAAAGTGCGCTCGATGGTGCTGAAGTTGGAGCTGCATCCGCAGCCGCTCGTTCCCGCGGGGGAAGTGCCGCTGTTGCGCGAGCTGGTGCGCGCCGCGTTCGGCCAGAGGAGGAAGACGCTGCAAAACAATCTCACCAGTTGGCTCAAGGTTGGGCGAGATGAGGTCGAACGTTTGCTGCGTTCGCAGGAAATCGACCCGCGCCGCCGCGGCGAAACGCTCAGCCTGGACGAGTTCATCCGTCTTGCCCGCGCGATCAAAGGCTTGGATCTGATTGCTGCAAGCTGAGAGCTTCAGCCCGAGGCTGATCCGCCTCCGGCGGAGATAGCTGATAAAACTATTATGCCCGAACTCCCCGAAGTCGAAACCATTTGCCGCGGTCTCCACGCGCGCTTGACCGGACGGCGCATCGTCGGCGTGAAAGTATTCGAGCCGCGGCTCCGAACGCGCGTCGGCGCGGACTTCGCCGCCCGGCTCGCGGGGAGAGTCGTCGTGGAGGTCAGGCGCAGGAGCAAGTACATCCTGATCGTGCTCGACGACGGCCACGTGTGGCTCTCGCATCTCGGCATGTCGGGGAAATTGATTTGGGTCGACCGCGACCGCCCGAGGCAAAAACACGATCACATCGTCGTCAGACTGGAAGGCGGTCACGAGCTGCGCTATCACGATCCGCGGCGTTTCGGCTTGTCGCTCATCGTTTCGCTGGCGGAGTTGGATTCGCTGCCGCAGATGCGCGCGCTTGGACCGGAGCCGCTCGACGGCCGGTTCGACGGCGACTACCTCTACGCCGCGGCGCGCCGCTCGCGGCGACGCATCCGCGACCTGCTGATCGATCAATCGACCGTGGCCGGCATCGGCAACATCTACGCCAACGAAATTCTTTTTCATGCCGGCGTCCGGCCGACGGCGCGCGCCTGGAAGTTGGGGCGCGCCAAAGTCGAGCGCATCGCCAAGCTCGCGCCGAAAATATTACGCGAAGCGATTCGCTGGTGCGGCACGTCATTCTCAGACTATCGAGACGCGGAGGACCGCTACGGCGAATTTCAAAATCACTTGCGCGTCTATGACCGCGACCGGGAAAAGTGCAAAGCGTGCAACGCCGCGATCAAGCGCGTCGCCATCGGCAACCGCAGCGCGTTTTACTGTCCGAGGTGTCAGAAATAGGCCGGCGCGCTAGATGGCGCCGAGACTGCGGCCGGTTTTTTCGAACGGAAAAAGTTTGATGAATTCGCCGAAGGTCTCGGCGCTCAACCGGCTGAGATTGGCGATGTGCTTGCGGGTCTCCGCGCGGATCGTTTCGGGGTCGATCGCGCCCCGGAGCGCGGCGATCTCTTTCGCGTTCACGCCGACCGTCAACCAGCGGCGGATCATCGGCTCATCCACTTCGAGATGGAATTGCAAACCGTAAACGTTGGACTGGTAGCGAAACGCCTGGTTGGCGCAAAGTTCGGACGCCGCGAGATGCGCCGCGCCCGTGGGAATTTCAAACGTATCTCCATGCCATTGGAAAATTTTCTCCGTCGCGCGAAACCGCCCGAGCACCGGATCGCGGCGCGACGCTTCGGTCAAGCGGACGTTGTACCAGCCGATTTCTTTTTCGTCGTTGGGGTAGACGCGGGCGCCGAGGACTTTGGCGATCAACTGCGCGCCCAGGCATATGCCTAAAACCGGAATGCTCTTGCCGAGCGCCTCTTCGATGAGTTTCATTTCGGTCTTGAGATGGGGGAGGCGGCCGTCGTCGTTGACGCTCATCGGCCCGCCGAGAACGACGAGCCCGTCATATCGCTCCAAACTCGGCACGGCTTCGGGATGGCGGCCGAAATTCACGTAGCGAATCCGAAAGCCGGCGCGCTTGAGCAGCGGGTTCAACGTGCCTAAAATCTCGTGCGCGACGTGCTGGAAGACGAGAAGTTTTCTCATGCGTGCCTAATTCATTATGGAGTAAGCGAATTATAGCGCAGCGGCGGAACAATTTGAAACGCAGCGGCCGACGGGGAAGCTGGTCGCGAGCGCCGGCCGGTGATATGAGTACGGATGAACACCGGACCTCCCATGAGCAACCGCGATATAAAAGCCGCGTGGGATTTTCACAACTCGACCAAGCATTCGTACCAGAGCATCCGCGCGACCGCGCACTATCTCGACTGGGAGAATCAGCCGATCCCGTTCAAAATTTATCTCAAGCTCGAGCCGATCCCTCTCTCGCACCAGCTCCCGCCTGTGGACGCGCCGGCGCTCACGGCGATCTCGGCCAGCGCTCCGTCCGCGGATCGCGCGGTCGCTCCGACGAGACAAATACTGACGGAAATATTTTTTCTCTCGGCGGGGATTACCCGGCGCAGGAGTCATCCCGGAGGCGAGATTCTCTTTCGCGCCGCGGCCTGCACCGGCGCGCTCTACCATGTCGATCTATATCTGGTCTCAGGCGACCTTCCCGATCTGCCGGCGGGAGTCTATCATTTCGGACCGCACGACTTCGCGCTGCGTAGATTGCGCGAGGGAGATTACCGCGGCTCTCTCGTCCATGCGAGTGGAGCAGAGCCCTCGATTGTCAATGCGCCGTGCACGATCGTTTGCGCCTCGACCTACTGGCGCAATGCCTGGAAATACCAGGCGCGCGCGTATCGCCACTGTTACTGGGACAACGGAACTATTTTGGCCAATGTCTTGGCGGCCGCCGCCGCGCGCAACATCCCGGCGAAGGTTGTGGCCGGCTTCGCCGATGGCGCGCTCAACCGGCTTCTGAGCCTCGACGGCGCGCGCGAGGCGCCGCTCAGCATCGTAGCTCTGGGTCACGGCCCGTCCCAGGCTCTCGCGCCCGTCCCGTCGATCGAAGCGCTCGCATTCGAGACTGCGCCGCTCTCGAAGACCGAGATCGATTATCCAGCGATGAGAGCGATGCACGAGGCTTCTACTCTGGGGAGCGGCGACGAAGTCGCGGCGTGGCGCGTGGCAGCGCAAGTAATCCGCGAGGCGAAGGACGAGAAAAAAGAAAACGGCCGCCTTTTTCCGCTTCAACCAACGGGCGACAACGACGTTCCCCGCGATTCGCTCCATGACGTGGTCGTGCGGCGCGGCTCGACCCGCCGATTCTCGCGGGAGGCGATCAGTTTCGCCGAACTCTCGACGATGCTCGATCGGGCCACGCGCGGAATAGCGGCGGATTTCCTTACTTCGACAGCGCCCTCGCTGAACGATCTTTATCTCATCGTCAACGCCGTGGAAGATCTTCCTCCGGGCGCGTACTACTTTCGACGCGAAGAGCGCGCGCTGGAACTTTTAAAAGAAGGCGACTTTCGCCGCGAGGCGGGATATCTCGGCTTGGGCCAGGAAATTCCGGCGGATTGCAGCGTCGATGTTTTCTTTCTGACGGATCTCGATCGAATTTTAGATCGATTCGGCAACCGCGGCTATCGCGCCGCCGAGCTCGAAGCCGCCATCATGGGCGGAAAATTTTATCTCGCCGCGTACGCCGAGCGGCTAGGCGCTTCGGGGCTCACGTTCTTCGACGACGACGTGACGGATTTTTTCTCGCCGCACGCGGCGGGAAAGAGCGTCATGTTTTTGATTGCTTTGGGGAAATCCGTCAAGAAGAAATCCGGCTGATCCTGCGTTTATTTCGGCCCGCTCTTTCCCGATATTTGGATTTGACTCGAGAGTCGGTATTTCAACCCTTCGATCTCGTAATCCAGCTCGCCGAAGAACGCGCGATAACCTTTTTCCGGGGAAACCACCTCGCCGATCATCGTTCCGTTTGAGAGAGCGACGGCCTGCTCGCTCCATTTGGCCGCGCGGAAGTCTTGAGTCGGCGCATCGGCAACCCACAGCCTCCCGCCTAGAGGCGCGGGCTTCGCTTCGATCGTCAGGCTGAGCTTGCCGTTTGCGCTCTCGTTTTTCCAATTCAACGCCGGCATCGCTCTGCCGCTCATCTGATGGCGGGAGAACGCAGCGAGGCCGTTCAGGACGTGATTGAATCGATCCGAATTTTGCCTCAGCAAGTCATGCCCCGTGTTGGGCACGTAAAGCGCCCATTTATTTCCCGGCAATTCGTTCCAGTAGAGATTGAGCGCGTTGGTCACCCAGTAAAAGTCGTTGCTGCCGTTGACGATCAGCTTGGGCAACGTAAACGTGTTCCGATAGCTCCATGGGTCCACCATGTTCACGAGGCGCTGGGCTTCAGGTGTGTCCGGTATCGGGAGCAAGCCCCGCTTTACGTAGGGCATGAGTCTCGCACTGTATTCGCCGAAGGTTTCGATCTGTTTCGGCATCTGCGCGCGCATGTTGAGCGTGTCGATGACCATCGGTGCAATCGCTTGAACTCTCCGGTCGATCGCCGCGGTAAGCCACGTCGTCCAACCGCGCTTCGACGCGCCGGTAATAATAAATTTTTCAGCCGACGCGCGCCATTCCTCCTTGCCGAACGCCTGCAAGACGTCCATCGCCTTGACGACGCTTTTCACCATGGGAAAAAGCAGCGGCCAGTTCTCGTCCCTGGTTTTCAAGTAGCGCACGAAAGTCTCGGCGATGAGATCGTCTTCGAAAAGCTTGTCTCCGAGAAGCGGCTGATTAGGAATGTGATAGAGAAAGGCTACCGGCGCGCCGATTTTCCGCGCCAGCTCCAGGCCGAAGGAAATAGTTCCCGGCGTCGCCGAACCCCCCGTGACCAGGAGGAGCATGGTCGCATTCGGCGCGGCTTTCGCGGGTTGATAGAGCTGCAACTGATGCTCCCACGTAAACCCTTGCCACGTCTGCGACACGAAATGGAGATCGTAGATCCGGTCGCCTGATTGTTCGATCTTCCCGTTAAGCTTCCACGCGAACTCAGGCTCGGGCCTGCGGATGTATGCTTCCAGATCGGCGAGGGCCGGGGCCGGCGGTATCCCTACGATGAAAAACAGAGCGAGAATGAACAACGAGCGCTGTCGGTAAAGCATGAGGCTATTTTCTACGCGTGCGCATGGACTTCCTGCTTGAGTTCTCGCACTCGTCGTTTCCATCTATCGAGACGTTTCACACCGGCGCTATTTTTTCTACAAGCCGGCGTCTTCGGGAAGCTCGGAGGGGCGCGCGATCTGCGGTGAAAAGGCGTCGGGCGCGACCAAGGCGCCTTCCGGCCAGCGCGAGCAGGTTACTTTTTCGAATCTAGAGTCGGCTTCGAGACACCAGTTGCAGGCCGTGCAGTGCACAATCTCCTTTTCTCTCCCTTCCCTCGCTTTTGCCGGCCAGTCGGGATCGCAAAGGAGAGACCTGCACAGGCCAATCAGGTCGGCCTCGCCCGCCTTTAATATATGCTCGGCCTGCTGGGGCGTTCTGATCTTACCCGCGGTCACTACCGGAGTGTCGTACCCGCCGTCGCGCACATATCGACGAATTCCATTCGCCAGATAAGCGTGCGTCATGTCCGGGAACCACCACGATGGGCTCATCCGGTGGCCGCTGTAGCCGGACATCGGGTCGGGCGGCATATTGGGAGCCGGAGCGGCCGCATCCTCGAATCGGCTGCCCCCGGATACGCTGATGTAGTCAGCGCCAAGTCTGGCGAACCTTCGGGCGATTCGCGTGCTTTGAAACAACGTGTTCCCCTCGACGGTAAAATCCTCGCCGTTGATTCTGATCCCGACCGGGAAGCGATCCCCTACGGCATCGCGCACTGCTCGATAGACCTCGATCGGCAGCCTGAGCCTATTTTCCAGCCTGCCGCCGTATCTGTCGGTTCTCCGGTTCGCCCTCGATAGAAAGGAGGCCAGGGTATAGGCGTGCGCCATATGCAACTCGATAAAGTCGAATCCAGCGGACAACGCGCGCCCGGCGGCTTTCGCGTGCTGCTCGACGATAAGCGGTAACTCCTCGGGCTTGAAATCCTCCACCTTTTGTCTCCAGCCGCTCCTGGCGATCTTCAAAAAGTGCATGATCTGAAGGCCTGTCTTAGGTTCTGGATTGGCCATGCGGACCGCATCGACCAGCGCCTTCAGCCCTTCGGTAAACGAGTCGTCGCTGATGCGCAGGTTGTACGAGCTTTTGGACGGCAGGA
>JBGPTS010000008.1:0-42054 GCA_041490745.1 Binatia bacterium
GATTCACGCCGAAGCCAGCGGCGAGGAGCGGACGGTGGCGATCATCGTGCGCGCCGAGAAGGCCGGTGGTTTTTTGCAAGGACGCTACGACCCGGTCAAAAAAAAATACTGGCAGGGCTACGGCCCGATCCAGATTCCGTACAAGCTGGAGTAGCGTGTCGATGAACCGGAAGCATGTTTACAGCAAGGAGGATGTAGGCAACATCGAGTTGCTCGAGCATCTGAACGTTCAGGTCGCCGACCAACCCCAAGCGATTCTTTTTTACGTCGTCGGACTCGGACTCACGCGCGATCCTTATCTCACCGTCGGCTTGGAGAACATGTGGGTCAACGCCGGCGAGCAGCAGTTTCATTTGTCGACGCGCGCCGCGCAGCGTTTTTCCGGCCACGTCGGGCTGGTCGTACCCGAGCTCGAACACATGGAGCAGCGGCTAAAATCTCTCGAGGAGCGCCTCAAGGGAACTCTGTTCGAGTGGTCGCGGGATAGCGACCACGTCGCCGTCTCTTGCCCGTGGGGCAATCATTTCCGCTGCTATGCGCCGGCGGAAAAATTCGGCGACATGGCTCTCGGAATTCCTTACATCGAGTTCTTGGTCCGTCCCGGCGCGGCCAGAGGGATCGCGCGCTTTTATAATGAAGTCATGCGTGCGCCTTCGAGCCTTGAGGCGGAGAAAAATCTCTCGACCACCCGTGTCGCCATCGGCCGCAATCAGCAGCTTATTTTTCGCGAGACGGAAAAAAAAATCATTCCCTACGACGGCCATCACGTGGCAATCTACGTCGCCAACTTCTCCGGCGCGTATGAATTCTTAAACCGCCACGGCCTCGTGACGGAAGACGTGAGAAATCACCAGTTCCGCTTCCAAGCCATCGTCGATCCCGAAACCGGCGAAAAGTTGCACGAGCTTCAGCACGAAGTGCGCAGCCTCCGCCACCCGCTCTACCATCGCCCTTTCGTCAACCGGAATGCGGAACAGGCACAGAGGAATTACCGGAGAGGGCGAGACGGGATGATTCCGTTTGGATCTTAACCTGACGGTTTAGCGATTCATGTCGGGAATAACGGGAATCTCGACGATAGGATTCCATTCCAGCGTTACCGACGTGCCGTTATCGCGAGGCGCGAGCAGCCAACCGCGCGCCACGACGGCGACGCGCTCACCTTCTCTATTTAACGGCGTTGCGCTGAAATAAACGCCGCGCCACGAGCGCGGATAATTTTCCGGGTGCTCGAGCGCTTCCCAAACTTTTTCCGGTGGGAACGGAACTTACCAGCGGTCTTCGAATTGATAGGCGTTGCCGCGCATTTCTTACCGGCGGGCGGTTTTGTCGCGGCTTTCGCAATACGCTTTGAGACGGGTGATACTCCCATCGATCAAGGCAATGATTTTTTTTTCGAACAACGGCGCCGCCAAACGGCCGAAGAAATTCGGCTGATCGCTGGCGTCGTAAAAGACCGTCGTCGCGCTTCCCGACATGGCCAAGCTATAGACTTCGAGGCCTTCGCCGAAGACGCTGCGATTGGCGATCTGCAGCGCTTTGCCGCGAACGGACTCGGTCAGGGTCAGATGGAAATCGAAACGGAGAAGTCCCACATGACAGCGCCACGTCGCCGTGCTCCCTTGTTTGGGCCACTCCGGAGAAATAAAAGGAAAATCGCCGAAATCCGGCGCCCACTCGTGGGCGCGCCGGAGATCGGTGACGACGTCCCACACCATCTCCGAAGAGGCTTCAATAGTCACGCGGCGGCGAATTCTCATGGAGCAATACGACTAGAAAGCCACAGTCTTCAGACGAAGGCAACAAAAATCTCATTCGCTAACATAAAGCCGCGGTGAGTGAGTCGAATCCGACGGTTATCCTGCTCCATGAGTCCTTCGTCGAGCCAGGCGCCGATCCGGGGATAAAATTCCCGCGGCGTTTTACCGAAGCGGCGAAAGAACTCTTCGACTGAGATGCCCTGGGTCATTCTGAGACCCATGAACATAAACTCGGCCGCCGCTTTTGTCTGATTCAAGCTTTCGCTTTCAGCCACCGCGCTCCCCTCTCGCTTTACCCTTTCCATGTAGCGCGTGGGATTTTTTTCCTCGTGCCAGCGGGCGCCGCCCTCAGCGCGGCTTTTGTGCGAATGCGCGCCGGCGCCGATGCCGAGATAATCCTCGCAGCGCCAGTAGACGGCGTTGTGCTTCGATTGGCGCCCCGGCTTTGAGTAGTTGGAGATTTCGTAACGCTCCAGCCCGGCGCGCGAAAGCGTTTCTTCGATCAACTCGGCCATGGCGATCTCTTCATCCTCCGGCAAGGTGCGAAGTTCCCCCTTGCGGAACAGGTAATGAAAGGCGGTCTTTTCCTCGATCGTCAGGTTGTAAGCAGAAACGTGGGGTGGGGAGAACTCGAGCGCTTCCGTGAGATCGGCTTCTAAATCCGCCGGCGACTCTCCCGGAACGGCATAGATCAAATCGAGACTGAAGTTGTCGAATCCCGCTTTGTGGATCGTCCGCAAGGCCTCGCGCGTGTCGTCGGCGGAGTGCCACCGGCCGAGACATTGAAGCAGCCGCGGCTGAAACGACTGCGCGCCGAGGCTGAGCCGATTGATCCCGCAGGAACGATAACCGGCGAAATTCTTCCCGTCGTCCGGATTCGCCTCGAGACTGATTTCAACATCTTCGGTGAATGGGAAAAGGCTCGCCGCCCGGTCGAGAATCCCGCCGATGCTTTGCGGCGAGAAAAGCGACGGCGTCCCGCCGCCGAAGAAAACGCTCTTGAGGTTTCTCTCGCGCCAGTCGTCCGCCTGCGAATAGAATTCCAATTCCTTTAACAGCGCGGCGCAATATTCCCGCTCGGGAATTTTCGCGGCGACGTGGACGTTGAAATCGCAATACGGGCACTTGGCGGCGCAATACGGAATGTGGATGTAGAGCGAGAAAGAACCGTCGTTGAAAGCCATGCCGTCACCAGCATAGGCATCGGAGCGGCGCGACGCAAACGACGCCGCCATCTTCTTCTGTCAAATCGCGGCGCAGTTTTGTATAATGCGCTTCATTTGGAGGGGACCGACGATGACAATTCTCAGCATGAGGTGCGCGAAGTGCGGCTTGATCCAGGCCCTGGCGCCGGTGTGCAAATCGTGCGGCGCGAGAGCTTCCGGCGACGCGCCGCAAAGCGCAAGCGTCGCCGGCCGACGCGGCCCGCCGGTGTCATCGGTTACTCTGGGGGCGGCGGCGGCCGACGACGATTGGAGTTCGAATCGCGCGTCGGATCGGCCGCGGCGGTTTGATTTTCGCGGCAAAGCGGGCACGCTGTTCGGAATTTATGTCGTCAACATTCCGCTCACTCTTTGCACGCTCGGCGTCTATTCTTTTTGGGCCAAGGTCAAAGTCAGGAGATTTCTTTTAAGCCAGAGCGAATTCGAAGGCGACCGCTTCGCCTACCACGGCACCGCCAGGGAACTTTTGCTCGGCACGTTGAAAGCGGCTCTGGTCTTCGGCCTGCCGGCGATGCTGCTGCGCTACCTGCCGCCGTTCCTTCACGCGCCGCTGTGGATTCAAATGACCGCGGGAGTTTTGGCCTACGTGATTGCGCTGGTGTTCATTCCCTTCGCCGTGGTCGGCACGCGCCGTTACCGGCTAAGCCGCAGCTCATGGCGCGGCATACGTTTTTCTTTTCGCGGCAGCGTCAAGGAATTCGTCAAGCTGTACGTGCGCGGCGGAGTTCTCACGCTTCTTACGCTGGGCTTGTACAGCCCGTTCTTCACGGTCCGGCAATACGCATTCTTCACCGCCAACTCGTACTTCGGCAACGAAAAATTTCAGTTCGAAGGCAGCGGGCGCGATCTTTTTCGCAGTTACGTGATCGCGCTGCTCCTGACGATACCGACACTCGGCCTGTCCGGGTTCTGGTATGCTGCGCACAAACACCGTTATTTGATCGGCCGCACCTCGCTCGGAGCGGCGCGCTTCGATTGCGACATGACCGGCGGCGCGCTATGCTGGCTGACGCTCAGCAACATACTTATCCTTCTCGGCACGCTCGGCCTCGGCGCGGCGGTCGTCGCGGTCAGAAACCTCCATTTCTGGTTCGATAAAATATCGCTCCGCGGGTCGCTCGATCTCGCGGCCATCGAGCAAGACGCTCAATCGGCCTCCGCCACGGCCGAAGGGCTCGCAGGCTTCCTCGATCTCGATTTCAATCTCGCCGGCTGACGCGCATGGTGATCGAATGGCAGGGCTATTATTTCGACGGGCGGAGCGCCAGGCGCCGTCCGGCGGCGATCCAGATCACGCAGATCGGACTGCAATTCAAAGTCGAGGACGGCGAGGCGCGCTTCTGGCCCTACGAGGAAATCCGGCAAACGCAGGGCTTTTACGCCGGCGAGCAGATCCGGTTGGAAAAAACCGGCGAGTTCACGGAGGCGCTGCTGCTGACCGACACCGAGTTTCTGATTGCGCTGCACCGCCTGGTTCCCGGACTCGACCGGCGTTTTCACCAGCCTAAGCGCCGCGGAATGCGGGCGAGCCTCACCGTCTTTGCCGCCTTCGCTGTGATCGCGCTCGCCGGCGCGCTCTATCTCTGGGGCATTCCCTCGCTCGCGCGCGTGGCCGCCGCGCGCGTGCCGGTGGAGTGGGAAGACGGGCTCGGCCAGAGCGTCGTCGATCAGTTGGCGCCGCCGGAGCTGCGCTGCAACGATCCGATGGTGGGCAAATGGCTCGATGAAATCGGCGCGCGCTTCGCGCGCGCCACGCCCGGCTCGCCGTATCGCATCCGCATCTACGTCTCTCGTGCTCCGGTCGTCAACGCCTTCGCCGCTCCCGGCGGGCACATCGTGGTGTTTCAGGGATTGATCGAGCAAACCGAAACGGCCGACGAACTGGCGGGTGTGCTGGCGCACGAGCTGCAACACGTGCTCCAGCGCCACACCACTCGCATGATCTTGCAGCAGACTTCGACCGGCCTGATCCTGTCGGCGTTAACCGGCGACGTGAGCGGAGCGGTGGCTTTCGGCGTCGGCGCCGCGCATACGCTCGGCGCGCTACGTTACAACCGCGTCATGGAAGAAGAAGCCGACGCCGAAGGAATCAAGATGATGGCCGCCGCCGGCATCGACCCGGCGGGCATGATCGCTTTTTTTCAGACGCTGGAAAAAAAAGGCGGCGACCTGCCGCAATCGCTGGCGTATCTATCGACCCATCCGAGCACGGCCGAGCGCATCGAAAAGTTAAAAATGCTTCAGGCCCAAACCCGCCGCGCGCCTTTGCAACCCTTGCCGCCCTCCGACTGGAACGAGCTTAAAACCAGATGCCGCACAAGCGGCGATCCCGGCCAGAAGAGCTGATCCGCCCGAGCCGGCGCGCTCGCGCGCGCTGGTTTGAATTGGCTAGAACCCGCTGTTATAGTTATTTTTTCGATTTGCCGGCGAGGCGAGGCTCATGTCCGTCGCGGAGCACAAGGAAAAAGGAAAGAAGAGTGTCGGCTGTTTTGTCGTCACCGTGAGCGACACGCGCGACGAGACGACCGACCAGAGCGGCCAACTGATTAAGACTCTTTTGACCGAACAGGGCCATCGGCTCGCCGGGTATCGGATCGTCAAAGACGAGCCGGCCGACATCGAGTCGCTGCTGCACGAGGCGCTGGTCCGAAGGGACATCGAGGCCGTCATCGTCAACGGCGGCACCGGCATCGCGCCGCGCGACGGGACCTACGAAGTGGTCGATCGCTTTATCGAGAAGCGTCTCGACGGCTTCGGCGAGATTTTCCGCTTTTTGAGCTATCAAGACATCGGCTCGGCGGCGATAATGAGCCGCGCCGTCGCCGGATCGGCGAAAGGCAAAGTGCTGATCTCGCTGCCCGGCTCGAAAGCGGCGGTCGATCTCGCCATGCGGCGTCTCGTGCTCCCCGAGCTGGGGCACATCGTCGCGCAATTACAGGGCCGATGAAGGTCAAGGTAAAATTCTTCGCCATGCTGAGAGAACGGGCCGGGACCGGCGAAGCCGTGATCGACATCGAAGCAGGAGCGACGATCGGCGCTCTCTGGGAGGCGCTTAAAAAAAATTATCCCAAGCTCGCACCCGTGGAGACGCGGCTCCTTTACGCGGTGAATCAGAATTATGTGAAGGCGGACCACGCGCTCAAGGAGAACGACGAGGTGGCGTTCATTCCGCCGGTGAGCGGAGGCTAGCGATGTTTCGCGTTACGCGGGAACCGATCGATCTGCAAGAGCTGGTCCGCCACGTGACCGACCCGGAGGCCGGCGCGATCGCGACGTTCATCGGCACGACGAGAAACCACAACGAAGGGCGCAAAGTGATCGCGCTCGATTACGACGCCTATCCGGAGATGGCGGAAAGAGAGCTTCGGCGCATCGGCGCGGAGGCGATGAAAAAATGGAAGATCGCTCACGTGGCGATCACGCACCGGGTCGGCCCGGTCGCGCTCACCGAGGCCAGCGTTGTGATCGCCGTCTCCGCCGCCCATCGCGACGACGCCTTTCAGGCCTGCCGCTACGCGATCGAGGAAATAAAAAAAACGGTGCCGATCTGGAAGAAAGAAGTTTTCGAGGGAGGAGAGGTGTGGATCGGCACGCAAACCGGACAACCCCTGCCAGGACGCTGAAAAACGCACAGCTGCCATAGCCCGCCACCGGCGGGCGTTAAGATTGGTTGCGCTCGGGCCGCCTTCGCTCGACGCACGGCAAAAAGTACGCCTGGACTCGTAGAATTTTCGCGCGCCTTGGATCTGGGATCTTTTTGACCGGCCCCAAAAAAAGTGCTTTCCAACGCCCGGAAGTTCTCCGGTGGTTTTAGTTCAATTTCCGCTGACTCACGTCCGCGTCAGATAACTTTGATAACCGCGAGTAGATAGGCCACCGCCAGCGCCGCGTACGCCACGCACGAAATCGTGAGCAATACCGCGTTCAGTTTTCCCGGCCGCGCGCCGGCGGGGAGATGGCGCGGCAGATAGACGTGGTTGAGCGCGATCAGCGCCACGGAATAAATCACCGTGCCGATAAAGCCGATCACCGCCGAGAGCAGGATGAGCGGGCCGGGCGCGTCCAATAGGACGGTGACCGAAGTGATCGCGGTGAGAACAAATAGAAAAATGAGATACCACGAGCGCACCGGAATCTTCCGCGCGCGCGGAAAGAACGCATAGACGCAGTCGGTATGAATCCGGCTCACGGCATCGACGGTCGCGAGCCACGTGTCGGAGAGAAACGCCGCGGCGACGATGAGAAAGAGAATCCTACCGATCCAGCCCCAGCTCACTTCGAAGAAGCGGCTCTGCACGACGGCCAGCTCGTAGTCCTGCGGCAGCAATCCTTTGGGATAGAGAAGCGCGTAAGCCAAGAGACACGTCATCAGCGTCGTCAAGAGATTGCCGCCGACACCGATGCCGATATCCCAAACCATGAAGCGTTTCCATTTTGGCAGATCGGCCAATCCCGCTTCCGCGCTCGGCGTAAAGCCGGAGTCCGGAATCGTCTCGGGTTTTCCGGTGACCGGCCCGGTAATGCGCCCCATGTAGTGCGCCATGCCGACGCCCTTGTCGCGCGTCCAGTAAGAATAGAAAAGCGTCCAGAAGCCGCCCAATCCCGCAAACGTAATTGCGGTCAACAGCTTCGTTGCGTCCGAAGGATCCCAGGGCCGGGGCATCGGCGATTGCGGAACGAACAGTCCTTTGAGAAAAGCCGGGAGCGCAGGCAAAACATTCGGATCGGCGCTCGCCCAGAGAAGCCCGACCAACGTCACGATGGAGACGCACCACATGAAGGCTTCGACGAGCCGATAGATGACGCTCGACAGAATGATCGCGGAGAAAAAACCCAGCATGGTGACGTAAGTCCAAAAGAGCGTCTGACCCCTCACGCTCCAGCCGGCGGGGATGCCGGTCAGCGCGGCGAGAGAAGTGCCGCCGGCGGCGGCGAACGCGCCGAACCACAAAAAGGACAGCGTCAGGAGGAACCATAAAAAAACCGCCAGCCAGCGGTTCAGACGGATGAAACCCTGGAAGATGCTTTCGCCGGTGAGCATCGTGTAGCGGCCGATCTCATACACGACGGGAAATTGCAGCAGGCAGGCCGGAATGAGGAGGAAAAGAAACGTCAGGCCGTACTTGGCGATAATGTAAGGCCACCAGATAAGTTCGGCGCTGCCTTGCGCCAGCGCGAGAAAAACCACCCCCGGCCCGAGCGCGGCGAGCATGCCGGGAAAGCGCGGCAGCGCCGCCTGCTTGAACGGCGGCAGATTTCCCCAGGCGGGTTTTTCCGTCACGATTATTATTCCTCGGTCCGGAGAATCGATCCTTTGGGAAGCGCGCCGAGAAGTTTTTGAAACGCCCGGTCCAGATAAGGAACGTCTTTCGATTCCAACGTCACCTTCACTCGGTAGTCCGGATTTTCGAGCACGGGATATGAGCCGAGAAGGAGTTCGGGAAAACCGGCGAGGAGGTCGTTCAGAATCGGAGCGATAACACCCTCGCCTTCCTTCGAGTAGACAACTTTCAAAAAGTAGGGCGCCTCGCGGAAGCGTTCCTTGATTCCAATGAAGCGGTCCTGCAAGACTTTCGGGATGCCGGCAAAGATGTAAACGTTTTTCATTTTCGCCACCGGGCCGTACATCGACCAATCGCCGACCAGCTCCACCCCTTCCGGCACCTCCGCCATGCGGAGCCGCGCTTCGTTGATGTTTGCGCCGTGGCGCTCGCGCAAGCGCCGCTCCAAGTCGGGGTGGCGAACGACTTTGACGCCGAAGCCGCGGGCAATACCGGCCATCGTCACGTCGTCGTGCGTCGGTCCGACGCCGCCCGTGGTGAAGACAAAATCGAAATCGCGCGAGAACGCCGCGACCTCCCGTCCGATAAGATCGATTTCATCGGGAATGACGACGACGCGCCGAAGCTCGACGCCGAGCGCGCGCAGTTCTTTCGCGAGATAATGCGAATTGGTGTCCTGGGTTTTTCCTGAGAGGACCTCGTTGCCGATGATGACGATGCCGGCGGTTTTGGCCATACGATAAACTACATTAGGTATCGAACTCGCTGCAGCTCATGAAATAATGACACTTGGGATTGGAGCAGACGAAGCGGCATTTTTGGTTGACGAGCTTGGCGCCGCAGACCGGACAGAATTCCCACCATTGATCCTCCTTGCTCTGGGGAGGCTCGGACTCGGCCATGCTTTCCCTTGTAGTCGAATTCCACCGCGTTGACAAGTTTTTTCCCGCCGGACGGCACGATCGCCGCCGGACAGCGCCCCCGGAAATCGCCAGTGTCTCGGTGGACATCGGGACATGCGCGTACTATGATCTTTCCTCGCAATGGCTAATCTTGTCGTCCGCATCGAAGACTTGAAAAAATCCTACGGCAGCCGGGTCGCACTGGACGGAATTTCTCTCCAGGCCGAGGCGGGAAAAATTTTTGGCCTGCTGGGGCCGAACGGCGCAGGTAAGACGACGACCGTAAAAATCCTTATCACGCTTGTGCGGCCGGACAGCGGCAAGGTAGAGGTGGCCGGCAACGACGTGATGAAAGAGCCGGGCAAAGTCCGCGGCCTGATCGGCTACGTGCCGCAGGAGCTGACCGTCGATCCTTACCTTACGCCAAGAGAGCATCTCGACTATTACGCCGAAATTTACCATCTGCCCGCGGCGCTGCGCGAAAGCAGAATTCAAGAAGCGCTCACTTTGGTCGGCCTGGCGGGGCTGGAAAACCTCCGCGCGCGCAAGCTGTCCGGCGGCACGAAGAAAAAACTCGATCTCGCCTGCGGCTTGATCCACCGCCCGCCGGTAATTCTCCTCGACGAGCCGTCGCTCGGCCTCGACGTTCAGGTGCGCCACGACGTTTGGAATCACATTCTCCGGCTTAAGGAGCAAGGGACGACGATTTTTCTCTGCACGAATTACATGGACGAGGCGGAGCGGCTCTGCGACGAGGTGGCGATCATCGACCGCGGCAAGATCGTCGCGCTGGGATCGCCCGCCGCGCTGAAAAGTCGGTTGAAGCGAGACGTCGTCTCCGTGGAAGTCGCGAGCGCGAATCATCACGCCGGCGAGTCGCTGGAAACGTTGGAACGAGCGGTGTCGCAACTATCGATAGTACACCGGTCTGTAAAAGACGGCGCCCGCCTTAAAATCTACGTCGAGAGCAATGAGGCGGCGCTCCCAAAGATTCTCGAGGCCGCCGCCGCTGCGGGAATCGCCGTCAACTCGATCACGTACAGCCGTCCCGGTATGGACGAGGTTTTTCTGCACCACGCCGGCCGCGCCTTCTCGGAAGGAGGCCACGGTGGGTGAGTTTGTTCAAGAGACCCGCGCACAACTCCGGCGCTGGCTGATTCATTTAAGGCGCGAGCCGTTCAGCCTCGCCTTCAACTTGCTGAATCCGATCATTCTGCTGATTTTCATGGGCAGCGCGTTCCAGGGTCTCGCCCGCGATTCGCTCGGTGGCGATTACCGCAGCTATCTCCTGCCGGGTGTCCTGGCGCTGACGGCGTTCGGCAACAGCATGGGCGGCGGCATCCCGCTGCTGTTCGACCGGGAGAACGGCTTTCTCACCCGCCTGATGAGCGCGCCGATCTCTCGGCCGTCGATCATCTTGAGCCGTTTTCTCGCGGTCAACGTGAGCACGATGCTCCAATGCGTGCTCATCCTCGTGCTGGGTCTTCTCTTCGGCGTCCGCATCGCGACCGGCCTCGGCGGCGTCGCGGCGCTGCTCGCGATCGCCGTGCTGCTCGGCTTCGGCATCACGGTGATTTCTTTGATTCTTGCTTTCGTCTTGGAAAATCACGGCGATTTTTTCGCCATCATGGGCATCACGGCCCTGCCGCTCACGTTCCTGTCCAGCGCGTTCGTGCCGCTCGCCGCACTGCCGGCGTGGATGCGGCTGGTCGCACAAATCAATCCGATGACCTACGCGATCGACGCGATGCGGTCCTTGATTCTCACCGGCTGGGACGCGCCGCGGCTTCTCTGGATGGCGGCGGTGCTGCTGGTGTTCGACGGCGCGATGTTCTTTCTCGGCGCCAGAATGCTGAGCCGGCATCTAGCGTAGCTCCAATGACTCCGGAAGAAAAAGAAGAGAGACTGGCAGAGCTGAGGGAAATCCGCCGCCGCGAGCGCTGGGGCGCCTTCTTGAAGCCGTTCATCACTCTGGCTTCGATCGTCATCTCCATCTCGCTATTGATGTACATGATTAAAAGCTGCCGGGAGCGCAACCCGCAGGGTCCCGGTCCCAGGCTACCGATTCAGCGGATACCGGAGGTGCCGGCGCCGCCCAAATAAATTCTTTCTTGCCCCAAAAGCTATATCTCGGTTAGACTGACCTTCATCCGTGGCCGATATCCCCAAAGAAGTCTTAGAGTTGATAGCGCGCTTCGAGCAGAGCATCGACGCCTATCAAAGCTAGGCCTACAACGAGACCCAATAGGGATGGTTAACGTCGCTACTCACTTTGATTGAATCTCCTCTTGCGTTATAATTCTGCTATTTTCCGACTCTAACTATTCCATGAAAAATCTCGCCGTCATTCTGCTTGCCGCCGGGCTGGGCAAGCGCATGCGTTCCGCGCTCCCCAAAGTGCTGCACCCGCTGGCGGGCAAGCCGCTTTTTTCCTATCCGCTGAAGACTGCGCTGGGCTTGAATCCCGCAAAGGTCGCCGTGGTCGTCGGCCACGGCGACGCATCGGTGCGACAGGCTTGCCCGGAGAATGGAATCGATTGGGTCGTGCAGGAAAAGCAGCTCGGCACCGGCCACGCCGTCAACTCGGCGAAGACAATCTTGCGCGGCTTCCCCGGAACCGTGCTGATTCTCAATGGCGACGTGCCGTTGATCGGCCGGGAGACTTTACTCGGGTTGCTGCGCCGGCACGCTGAAGAAAAGGCGGCGCTGACGTTCGTCACCGCACGCTTGAATGAGCCGTACGGCTACGGGCGTATCGTTCGCAACGGCAACGGGGCCTTGATCCGTATCGTCGAGGAACGCGACGCGACGGCAACGGAGAAAAAACTCACGGAGATCAACGCCGGCATCTACGCCGCCGCCGCCGATTTTCTTTTTCCCGCTCTCGCGGAGATCACGAACACAAACCGGCAAAAAGAATATTATCTAACGGACATCGTCGCCACGGCGCTCGGCGCCGGGAAAACCGTCGGAACCGTCGAAGCTGAAGACGTGCGCGAGATCATGGGCATCAACACAAGAGAGGAGCTTGCGGCCATGGAAAAAATCTTCCGGGAGCGGATCAACCGGAAATGGATGGAAGCCGGAGTCACACTGAAGGACCCGCAAACAACCTACATCGAGGAGACGGTCACGATCGGCAAGGACACGGTCATCGGACCCAACACGCACCTGCTCGGCGACACCGTCATCGGCGAGCGCTGCCGGATCGACGGTTCGGCATATCTGACCAACGCCCGGCTCGGAAACGACATCCAGGTAAGATTTTCCGTCGTGTTGACCGATTCTGAGATCGGCGACGGCGCGATCGTCGGCCCGTTCGCTCATCTTCGGCCCGGCACGCAACTCGGCGCGCGCGTTCACATCGGGAACTTCGTCGAGGCCAAGGAAGCGACAATTGGAGAAGGGTCGAAGGCCAACCACCTCAGCTATCTGGGCGACGCGACGATCGGCCGTGACACCAACATCGGCGCCGGCACCATCACCTGCAACTACGACGGCTTCAAGAAATATCGCACGAAGATCGGCGACCGCGTCCAGGTCGGCAGCGATTCCACGCTGGTCGCGCCGGTCGCGCTCGCCAACGACGTTTACGTCGCGACGGCGACGACCGTGCGCCGGAACGTGCCGGCGGGCGCGCTCGTTTACAACGAGAGAGTCGAGAAGGTAAAAAAAGGCTGGACCGCGCAGAAGCGAAAAAGAATGGCGAAGGTTAAAGCCTGATGTGCGGCATCGTCGGATACATCGGCGGGCGCGAGGCGGCGCCGATCATTTTGGGAAGTCTCAGGAAGCTCGAGTACCGCGGCTACGATTCCGCGGGCATCGCCGTGCTGAACGGCGGTCGCGTCGCGATCCGGCGCTGCCAGGGAAAACTCGACAACCTTCAAATCGCGCTTCGCGAGCGGCCGATTTCCGGCACGGTCGGCATCGGCCACACGCGCTGGGCGACGCACGGCAAGCCCTCCGAGATCAACGCCCATCCCCATCAAGCCGGCAGCGTGGTCGTCGTCCACAACGGCATCATCGAGAATTATCTCGAGCTTAAAGAACGCCTGCTCAAAAAAGGCGCGCGCTTCGAGTCGGAGACCGACACGGAGATCGTCGCCCATTTGGTGAACGAGAAAATTCAACGCGGAGCGGATTTTTTGGCGGCGGTGCAAAAGAGCCTGGGCGAAATCGAAGGCTCCTACGCGCTCGTCTTCCTCAACCTGAAAGACCCCGCCCGCTTGATCGTCGCCAAGAACTCGACGCCCATCGTGCTCGGCTCGGGCGAGGGCGAAACGCTCATCGCCTCCGATATCCCGGCGCTGCTCGACCACACGCGCAAAGTCACGTTTCTGGAAGACGGCGAGACGGCAGAGGTGACGGCCGGCGGCTTTCGTATCATGGACGCCAAAGGAAAAATCGTGAGCCGCGCGGTCAAGCAAATCACCTGGGATGCCGTCGCCGCTGAGAAAGGCGGCTACCGCCATTTCATGCTGAAAGAGATCCACGAGCAGCCGCGCACGATCACCGACACGTTTCGCGGGCGCATATCGCTGAAAGACGGCGCGGTCGCGCTCGAAGGCGTTCCGCTGACCGCGAGCCGGATGCGACGGATAAAAAAAATTCATCTCGTCGCCTGCGGCACCGCGTGGCACGCCGCGCTCGTGGGAAAATTCATGTTGGAAGAGATCGCCCGGATTCCGGTCGAGGTGGACTACGGCTCGGAGTTCCGTTACCGCTCGCCCCTGATCGATCGCGATTCGCTCTTGCTCCTCGTCAGCCAGTCGGGCGAGACCGCCGACACGCTGGCGGCGGTGGAGATGGCGCGCAAGAACAAAGCCAAAGTCATCTCGATCTGCAACGTCGTCGATTCGACGATCGCGCGCAAATCGGACGGCGTTTTTTATACTCACGCCGGTCCTGAGATCAGCGTGGCCAGCACCAAGGCGTTCACTTCGCAGTTGACCGCGCTCTATCTTTTGGCAATCGGCCTGGGACGGCTGCGCGGCCGTCTGCCGAAAGCCGAGGCGAAGCGATTGCTCGCAGACCTCATGCACTTGCCAACGTGGGTGGAAGAAGCTCTCAAGCTCGACGGCGAGCTCGCGACGCTGGCGCGCGATCTCGCCCGCGCGACAGATTTTCTCTACATCGGCAGAGGCCTCAACTATCCGATCGCGCTCGAAGGCGCGCTCAAGTTAAAAGAAATTTCTTACATCCATGCCGAAGGTTTTCCGGCCGGCGAGATGAAGCACGGGCCGATCGCGCTGATCGACGAGCAGATGCCGGTCGTCGTGCTTTTGCCGCGCGACCGCCATTTTCAGAAAACGCTGTCCAATCTCAAAGAGGTGGAGTCGCGCGGCGGCAAGATCGTCGCCGTCACGACGCGGAGCGACGACGCGATCGGGCCGATCGCTTACCGGACTATCGTCGTCCCCGAAGCATCCCACTTTTTAACGCCGGTGGTGCTGACGATACCGCTGCAGCTCCTCGCGTATCACGTCGCCGTCGAGCGCGGCACCGACGTCGATCAGCCGCGCAACCTCGCCAAGAGCGTCACGGTCGAGTAAAAGCAAGCCTATCCTAAAGACGAGGCTCTCAGGACGCGAGCGTTCGGGCCGCGGCCGATAGAGCAGTGCCATGAGTCGAACCTCTCCGGTCGGACGTCCGCGGCCCTCTCACTCGCACCCGTCGGCTTCGCTGGGAAAGCCGCTGCCGGCTCGAAGAGGCCGCGCATCCGACACCGGCGGTGGGATAAAGCAGCTACCCATTGCGCGGGCTCGGAGAGCGGGTGGCGGCTTTCGCTAAGCGACTTCGGCGCTCCGAAATCCCCGCGCGCAAAAATAAATCTCCGACGAGCCTTTGCGCGTCGCCTCGGTCCGCGTCCGGTCAACCGAGACAAAATCCTTCTTCAGCTCCGCGAAAAACTCGCGCGACTCTTCGGCGACAAAACTTTTAGCGAGAAAATTGCCGCCGGGGCGGAGCAACTCGCGTGCGACGCCGTGCGCCTGGCGAATCAACTCGACCGAGCGGCCAATGTCGGCGTCGCGAATGCCGCTAAGTCGCGGCGAAAGATCCGAGAGAACGCAGTCGGCCGACGCGCCGAGGAGTTCCTTGATCTTGGCGATCGACTCCGGCGCCGTCGCGTCGCCCTGAAGCGCGACGATATTCGGCTGATGAAAAGGAGCGATCGATTGGAGATCGACGCCCAGCACCTTCCCTTTCGGTCCGACGATTTCCGCGGCGACTTGCAGCCAGCCGCCGGGCGCCGCGCCGAGATCGACCACGCGGTCGCCGGGCTTCAGAAGGCGGAATCGGCGATTGAGCTCCTGCAGCTTGTAGGCTGCGCGCGAGCGATAACCTTCTTCTTTGGCCTGGCGGTAAAAACGGTCTTTGGGCTGGTACGTCATGAATATTTAATTCTGATTTGAACGGACGCAAGCGAAAAAAAAGCCCAGCCGTTGGATGGCTGGGCTTTTTTTCAAAACTCAAAATTCAAATTTTATTTTTAGCGCGCGGTCAATTTGAATTCCACCCGGCGGTTGACCGCGCGGGCCCACTCGGTCTTCTGATTGATCAACGGCCTGGACTCCCCGAAGCTCTCGACCGACAGCCGGCTCGCATCGATTCCCAGTTCGGCCAGCTCTTTCATGACCCGTTGCGCGCGGCGCAGCCCGAGTTTCTGATTGTATTCGTCGCTGCCGACGTCGTCGGTATGGCCCTCGATCGCGACGATAACTTCGCCTTTGTCCCGGATCTGCTGCGCCAACAAATAGACTTTGCCCTTGCCGAGATCGGTCAACTGGTCGGAGTCGAAGCGAAATGCGATATCCGGGAACACCAGCCGTTCGACTTCGACGATCTTCGGCACTTCTCTGTAAACGGTCTTCTCCACCGAGACTTGCTGGATGGTCACGCGCTCAGACGTCGGTTCTCGCGGCGCGGACACTCTAGGCACTCTTTCCGGCGGCGTCGGAGGTCTCCTGGGCACGCCGTAATCGTAGCCCGGCTCCGGATCGGTGAAGATCGGAGGATGGGGCCGGTGGCCAAAGACGTACTCCTGCGGTGTAGTCGCGCTTACGAGAAAGTGGATGGGCCGAAAAATTGCCCATTCCATGGCCACGCCCACCGGGTAAAACATATAGCCGAGCACTCTGAACGGATTCGACTGGCTGTCATCGTATTCGTCCGGCGCCGCGAAGCCCCGCGGCGGCGCGCAAACTAATGCGGCACAAACGGCGATGACGACGGCGAGCAAGCGTAAGGCTTTCATAAGACCTCCTCGTTTACCCCAAGCTCTCCTAGTGTAAGTTTTGCCTCGGCTTTTGTCAAACCGGAAAACTCTTGTAAAAATCAGGTCGGTAGTTTAATAAAGAGGCACGTCGTTCCCAAGACGATTTCGGCTTGTAGTCCAAGATACCCGGGATGCCACCTAGAGACCGCGCCTTCTCTTGCCGACATAATTAATGAATATTTTCATGCAAGAAAGAGACCGCGTCGCGTGGGTAACTCTGGAGCGCCCGCCGCTGAACGTGCTGAGTCTCCCTATGTTGCGGGAATTGCATGCGCTTCTGAAATCGATCCAGGATAACGGCGCGCTTGATCTCGTGCTCCTTCGGGGCGGCGGCGAGCGCGCCTTTTCCGCCGGAGTGGACATTAAAGATCATACGCGGGAGAAAGTTCCGGAGATGCTGGAGACCGTCCACGGCGTTATTCGCGCTCTTTTAAGTTTGCCGCAGATCACCATTGCCGCGGTGCGCGGGGCGTGCCTCGGCGGCGGCTGCGAGTTAGCCACCTCGTGCGACTTCATCGTCGCGACCGAAGACAGTTTTTTCGCCACCCCGGAAATCACCGTGGGTTGCTACCCGCCGGTCGCATTGGCGCGCTTCCCGACGCAACTAGGCTACCGCCGCGCCGCCGAGATGATCCTCACGGGCCGCAAGTTCGCCGCCCAGGAAGCGCTGGCGATGGGTTTGATCACTCGCGTCGTGGCGGCGGACCAACTGGATCAAGAGCTGGACGCGCTCGCGGCCGACCTCAAAGGGAAAAGCCGCGCGGTGCTGCGCATCGCGCTGAAAGGACTGCGGGAGATTTCATTCAAGAATTTTCCCCAGGCGCTCCAAAGATCCGAAGAGATTTATCTCAACGAGTTGCTCGGCACCGAAGACGTGGAAGAAGGCGTGAAGGCTTTCCTGGAAAAGCGATCGCCGCAATGGAGCCATCGATAGGACGATGAGCGATTTTGAAATCAAGATCACGCGCGACCCCGAGGAGATTCGCCAGGCGCAAAGACTTCGCTTCGAGGTCTTCAATCTCGAATTGAAAAAAGGCCTCGAGGCGTCCTACGCGCGCGGCCTCGACATCGACGATTTCGATCCGATCTGCGATCACCTGATCGTCCGCGAGAAAAAAACTCGACGAGTGGTCGGCACGTACCGGCTGCTGCTCGGCTCCGAGGCGTTGAGCCACTTCGGTTTTTACTCCGAGCGCGAATTCAACCTGGACAACATCAAGCGGCTCGACGGCGAGCTGTTGGAGTTGGGCCGCTCGTGCGCCCACAAAGATTATCGCGACCGGGCGCTGATTCATCTCATGTGGCAATCCATCGCCGAGTACGTGAAGCGTCACCGCGTGCGTTATCTTTTCGGCTGCGCGAGCTTTCCTACGGCCGATCCGCGGCAAGTCGCCTCCGCCATCTCTCTCGTCAAGCAGACGTATTACGCCACCGAAGAGTTCAGGGTCGAGCCGTTGCCGGCGCTGCGGGTCGCTGGCCTCGGCGACGACGCCGCGATCAAAGATCCGGAAACGGTTTTTTTCAGTCTGCCGAGCCTGATCAAGGGATACCTCCGGATCGGCGCGCTGGTTTGCGGGCCGCCGGCGCTGGATCTTGAATTCGGCACCACCGATTTGTTTTTGTTGTTGGATATCAACCGGGCGAGCGACGACTACCTCAGGCGCTTCGGCCTTTCGGCCGCCGACGTGAGCCATGAGACTCGTTAAACTTGCGACGCTGCTGATCGTCTGGACGCTGCTCTTCGCCGCGGCGGCGCTGATGCGCTTGTGGATCTGGCTCTGGCGGCCGCGCGAACAGTGGCGGATCGTCGGCGCCGCGACGCAAACGTTCGTCACGGCGCTGAGAACGATCGTCAATATCAAGATCACGCTGCAAGGCGATCTCGAATGGCTGGACGCGAAAGGCGCTTTCATCGCCAGCAACCATCTCGGCTACCTCGACGGCTTCGTTTTGGGGAGCCTCTTCCCGGTGATCTTCGTGTCCAAGCAAGAAGTGCGGCGCTGGCCGCTGATCGGCCAGTGGACCGCGCTCTGCGGCACGGTTTACATCGACCGCGAGCACAAAGGAAAAATTCCGTTGATGGTCGAAGAGATCGTCGAGAGATTGAAGCACAAGGCCAACATCCTGATATTTCCCGAAGGCACTTCGACCAACGGCGACCATCTGCTGCCGTTTCAGTCCACGCCGTTCGCCGCGCCGCTGCGCGCGCACGCGCCGGTGGTGCCGCTCACCATCGCCTATCGGCGGATCAACGGCGAGCCGGTCACCGAGGCGAACCGGGATAAGATCTACTGGTACGGCGACATGGACTTCATGACGCATTTTTGGGCCGTGCTCGGCCTCAAGAGCATCGAGGTTGCGGTCAAGCTCCATCCACCGATCGAAACCACGCACTATAAAAATAACTCGGTAAGCCGCAAGCAATTGAGCCACGCCTGCTATCAGGCGATCGCGAGCGGCCTGCAGCATGACAGGAAGCCTGCGCGGACGCCGCTGACTCTGAGTTAGGCGGACACTTAGCCCCGATTATTGATTCCCGCGCGCGGTAACGACGCGGGCCGAGCCCGAGGGCGCTTGAGGTTTCTGACGGGTCGATGAGGGTTATGTGCTGACTAACGTGAAGACGAGGTTAGTTGGCGCTTCATATTCTCGACGAACTGCTGCAGCATCTGGTCGGCTTTTTTGCGGATGATGGGCTGGCCGAATTCGCCGATCTTGCCCAAAATATTCACGTCGGTCTCGACCACGAGCTCGGTTTCAGTGGGACTGATCTCTTTCAGCTCCATGATCGTCTTGCCCTTGACCGCGCCGGCGGCCACGCGGTCGTTCGCTTCCGCGCGGAGCGAAGCGCGCCAGCGCTCCTGGTCGCGCTCTTCGACGATGATCTTGCCCTGCAAGTTGAGAGAGATGGGACCCACACGCACTTTGAGCGTCCCTTGGTAAGTCGTGTCGTCGATCCGGCTGACCGCTTCCACGCCGGGAAGCGACTCTGCCACTTTCGGCACGTCCATGAGAAATTTCCACAGCGGCTCGCGGGCGACGGCGATCACCGCGCGTTGGCTGAATTTCATTTGCGGCCGCCCTTTTTTGCCGGAGCCGCGGGCGTCGCCTTCGGTAATCTGACCAATCCCCCGAGAGCCTTTTCCAACGCGCGGCGGACGAACACTCCCGCCATTTCTTTTTTGTAAGCCGCCGAGCCGCGAAAGTCGCTGATCGGATCGACCGCCTGCTTGGCTTTTTCCGCGGCTTCTCTCAGCGCCTCGGACTTGACCGGCTGGCCGCGGAGCACCGCTTCGGCGTCGCGCGCGCGAATCGCCGTCGTGCCGACGCTGCCGAGCGCGATACGCACGTCGGAAAATATTTTCTTCGTCCGGTCGAGCGTCACCACGACGGCGGCGGAAACGGTCGCGTAGTCGTCCGCCGTGCGCGGGAGGAATTTGAGAAACGCGGCGCCGCTATTGGGCGCGAGGCGCGGCACGGACAGTTCGGTGATGACCTCCTCCGGCTTGAGCACGGTTTCGTAATAGTCGGTGAAAAATTCCTCCAGCGGAATCATCCGGCTCCCGTCCGTGGAACTCGCCTTGACGCTGGCGCCGAGCGCGATGAGAGTCGGCGGCGGATCTTGATTGGGGTCCGCGTGCGCGAGGCCCCCGCCGACGGTCGCCATGTTGCGAACGCGCACCGTCGCGACGTGATGGTAGGTTTCGCCGAGAATCGGCAAGCGCCGCTTGACGAGCGGCGAATCTTCGACCGCGCGGTGCGTAGTCGCGCCGCCGATCGAGAGCGCGCCGTTTTTCTCCGTGATGCCGCTGAGCGCGCGCACCGAGCGGAGGCTGATCAAGCACGCCGGCCGCACCAGGCGCTGCTTCATCATGATGATCAGCGCGGTGCCGCCGGCGATCAACTTGCCGTCGCTGCCGAACTGTTTCAGGTCTTGCTGGACTTCCTTGAGGCTCTTCGGCGTGCGGTATTCGAAAGGTTGCATGGCTCGGTCCTTATCTCGCGAACTGATGCGCTTTTTGAATCGACTCTATGATCTTGTAATAGCCGGTGCAGCGGCAGAGATTGCCCATCATCCAATCTTTGATCTGCTCTTCGTTCGGCTTGGGAATTTTGTCGAGCAGGGCCTTGGCGGCCACGACCTGACCCGGCGTGCAGATGCCGCACTGGAAGCCGCCGTACTTGATGAAGCTCTTCTGCACCGGATGCAGCTCGCCGTTTTTCGCCAGCCCTTCGACCGTCGTGATATCGTGGCCGTCGGCGAAAACCGCCGGGGCGAGACACGAGCTTACCATTTCGCCGTCCATCAGAACGGTGCACGCGCCGCAGACGCCGACGCTGCAACCTTCCTTGGTCCCGGTGAGTCCGAGATCGTAGCGTAGAAAATCGATCATGAGGCGGTTCGTCGGAACTTCGTGCTCGACTTTTTTGCCGTTCACGCGCAGGCGAATCTTTTTATTCATCGCTCGTCCTTTCGGCTTTTTTCGCGGCGATTTCCGCCGCGACGACAAAGTGACAACCCGGTGCGGCTATGTTATAGAAAGAATTCGCGGAAACTGCAAGCAGCGCGCGGATTGGCCTTTGCACGATGTTCTCATAGGAAGACAAGCGACTTCGGCGGCTTCAAGTGGCCACGCCTTTTAGTCAAAAATTGCGCCGTCGGGCGGAACCGATCTGGCGCGCGATCCACGCCCATCCTTTTCTCGACGAGCTTCAGGCCGGGACTCTGCCGATGGATCGGTTCGTCTATTTCATTTTGCAGGACTACGTTTATCTCCTCGACTTCGCCCAGGTCCTCTGCCTCGGCGGCGCGAAGTCGGCCGATCTCGAAACCCTGGAAATTTTTGCGCGCCACGCGCTCATCGCGGTCGAGGTGGAGAGAACTTTTCATGCGAGCTTCGGCAAAAGTCTCGGCCTATCGCGGAAAGAGCTCGACTGGACGCCCAAAGGTCCGGTAACGGAAGCATACACGAAACATCTCCAGGCGGTGGCGCGCGGCGGCAGCCTCGTGGAGATTGTCGCCGCCGTGCTTCCCTGCTATTGGATTTACGGCGAAGTGGGGCGGCGGCTCTATCGCAAGCGGCCGAGAAAGCCGGCGATCTATCGCGAGTGGATCGAGACGTACGCTTCGGAAGAATATTGGAAGCCGGTGCGCGAGCAGATCCGGCTGATGGACCAGTTCGGCCAAGCCGCGCGCGCCCAAAATAAAAAAGTCTTGAGCGACCATTTTGTCCTGAGCAGCCGCTACGAGTTTTTATTCTGGGATCAAGCGTATCGTTTGGAGAATTGGCACGTCTAGAGAGAAAGGATGAAGGATGCCGGATGAAGGATGAAAAAAAGCAATAGGAGGATGGTCATATGATTGCACTAACCGATCAGATGCGCGAGATGATCGATAACGCGCTGGCCAACGGCAGTCCATGCATCTTGGCAACCGCCGCGGCCGACGGCGAGCCGGACATCGGCTACAAGGGGAGCGTAATGGTCTTCGACAATGAATCGCTCGCCTACTGGGAGCGCACCCGGCGGCAACATCTTAAAAATGTGCAGGACAATCCCAAGGTGGTCGTGCTTTTCCGGGATCCAAAAACCAGAGTCAACTTTCGCTTTCATGGCGTCGCAACGGTGCATCAAGACGGGCCCGTCCGCGAGCAGGTCATGTCGCGAACGGTGAAGGACGAGCTGGATAAAGATCCCGAGCGCAAGGGCGCCGCCGTCGTGATTCGGGTGAATAAAGTCACCAACCTGGCGGGGCAAGTGCTTCAGAGCCGTTAGCCGTATGTTTCTCTCCAAACAAGTAAAAGAGACGCGCTATCGGCTGGTCCGGCGGCGGATGGCGGAAGCAGGCATCGACGCGCTGGTCGCGCGCGGCTCGAGCGCGGTGCGCGGCGACGGCGCGGCGTTTCGCTTTCTCACCGATTTCCCCAACATCAACATCCCGCTCGTGCTCGTGTTTTTCCGCGACGAAAAACTTGCGCCGGTGATGCTGGTGGAGTCGCGCTTTCAGGCGATGCGGGCGAAAAAATTTTCCTGGATCGAAGACATCCGGCTGAGCAACCGCTTTCTCGAAAGCCTGTTGGAAGTTTTCCGCGACAAGCGGTTGGAGCGCGCGACGATCGGCATCGACGGGCTGGATCGGCTGCCGTTTCTCTGGGTGCAAAGGATGGAGGAGTTGTTTCCGCAGTTGAAGATCGCCGAATTCGGCCCGGCCTTGAAAAAACTCCGCGCCACGGTCGAAGGCGAAGAGACGCGGCTGGTGAAAAAATCCGCCGCGCTGGTCGATCTCGCGTTTACGGAAGGCATTAAACGGATCAAGCCGGGAAAGACCGAGTGGGAAGTCATGGCGTACATCGATTTCCTGCTCAAGAGTCAGGGCGTGGAGAAAAGCTTCAACATTATCTCGCAGGGGCCGAAGGTCGATGCCTATCCGGCTTCGGGAAGAAAGATTCCCAAAAAGGGCATGATCTTCGTCGAGATCACGGCACAATATGGCGGCTACTGGACGCAGCTCGCGCGCGCGGTGTCGCTCGGCAAGCCGGATAAAGATCTCGTCAAGCTGCACGAAGTTTCCGTCGGCGCGATCAAACAGGCGCTCAAATATTTGAAGCCGGGTTTCAGAGTCTCAAAGCCGATGGGCGTGATGGAACAATTCGTCAGAGACTCCGGCTTCGATTGCACGCCGGTCTATGGCCATATCGTCGGCATCGACATGGTGGAGGACCGCCCGACGCCGCAGAACGAAACCGAGATCGTCCCCGGCATGATTTTCATCGTTCACCCCTGGCCGCTGCTCGGAGAAAGCTCTCTCCTCTGGGGCGAGACCTATCTCACGACGGAAAACGGCAACCAGCGCCTAAACCGAGTCGGCGACGAGCTGATGGTGTTGTGACGGAACGTCATGATTCTTATCACCGGCGGGTTGGGTTTTCTCGGCGCAAATTTGGCGAAACTTCTGTGTGACTCCGCCGAGCGGGTGCTCGCCACGAGTAACCGCAACGTCGCGGTTCCTTCCTTTCTCGCGCCGTTCGTTGGAAAAAATCTCGCGGTCGCGCCGCTCGACATCACCTCGCTGGAAAAAGTCGCGCAAGCCGTACGTGATTTCGGCGTCACGAGCATCGCGCACGCCGCCGTCCGCTCGGAAAAAGGCAATACGCCGCTCTACGACGCGATGAACGTGAATATCACGGGAACCCTCAACGTCCTCGAAGCGGCGCGGCGCGCCGGCATCCGGCGCGTGATTTTCGTGAGCTCGGAAGCGGTCTATCAGGGAATGAAAGACACGACGCCGTTCAAAGAGGAAGAAAAACTTTTTATTGCCTCCGACCGTTATATTCCAGGCACGAAAAAAGCCGGGGAAATTCTTTGCCTCATGTATGGCCAAGAATACGGGATGGAGATAATTTCGGCGCGAGTCACGCGCATGTATGGCCCGCTCTATCAAGGCGTGCGGAACCTCGCCGGCCACATGGTGGAGAGCGCGGCGAGAAGAATTCCCATCGCGCTGGCAAACCAGGACCCGTCCGAGTCCCACGACGTCATCTACGCCAAGGACGCCGCGCGCGCGATCGCGCTGCTGTTAAAAGCGCCGACGTTGCGCCATCGCATCTACAACGTCGGCTTCGGCCGGCTCGTGAGCCTTGCCGAGTTCGGCGAGGCGATAAAAAAATTGCTGCCGCAAGCCGAGATTCATCTCGGCGACGGCCCCGGACCGCTGACCTCGACCAAAACTCCGATGGACATCGACGCCTGCGTGGATATATCGCGGCTGAGAGAAGAGACCGGTTTCACGCCGGAGTACGATCCTTATCGCGGCGCGGAACATCACATTCGCTGGGCGCGGGATGGAATATATGATTAGTCGGAAATATTCACCGCCGAGGCGCGGAGGACGCGGAGAAGATTGACATTAACTCTGCGCCCTCTGTGTCTCTGTGGTGAGTTCTCCTGCCATGAATAAACTGGGTTAGAGAAAGGCGAGTGCAATGAAAACTTTGATCCAAGGCGGATATGTCGTCGGCTTCAACGGCCGCGAGCACGAAATCGTCAAAGACGGCGTCGTCGTGTTCGAGCGCGATCGGGTGGAATTTGTCGGCAAAGAATACGCGCAGCCGGTGGACAAGAAAATCGATGCCAGAGGTTGCCTCGTCTCCCCCGGCTTTATCGACACCCATTTTCACTCCGGCATCAACGCCAGCGACTATCTGCTCAACGACGCGAACAAGGTGGATTACTTCGCGGCGAATTATTTGAGCCACGGCGCGCCGACGCGCGACGGCGCGAAGCACGCGCATTTGAAAGACGTAGAAGTAGGTCAGCGCTTCTCATTGATCCACGTGCTCAAGAGCGGCGTCACGACGACGCTGGAGATCGGCGGGCCGGGCAATGATCCCGCGCCTTACGTGGCAATGGTGGACGAAGTCGGCATCCGCTGTTACACCGGGCCCAGCTATAAGAACGTGAGTTTTTTCCAGGACCGCGACGGAAGATTGGAATACGATTGGAACGACGAGCGCGGCAGCGAAGGGCTCAAAAAAGCCGTCGAGTTCGCCAGGAAATACAACGGCGCGTGCAACGGGCGGATGAAAACGATGCTGTTTCCCGGCCATGTTGATTCCTGCACGCCCGCACTGTTGAAGGAGACACGACAGGCGGCGAAGGAGGTCGGCGTTCGTGTGCAGATTCACGCGACGATCAATTTGTTCGAGTTTCATACGGTGTTGCAGCGCGAGCGTTCGACGCCGATCGAGCTGCTGCAAAAGATCGGCTTCCTCGATCCGGAAGTTTCGCTCTCGCACTGCATTTTTATCAGCGGCCATAGCTGGACGGCCTATCCTTACGGCGACGATCTCAAGATCATCGCCGACTCCGGCGCGTCGGTGGCGTATAGCCCTCTCAAATATTTGAAGCTCGGCATCGTCATGGAGTCGTTCGACAAATATTTGAAGGCCGGCGTCAACATGGCCATCGGCACCGACACGTTTCCCAAAGACATCATCTCGGATCTGCGCTACGCCGCGCTCGCTTCGCGCGTGGCGGAGAAAAGTTTCGTCGCCGGCCATCCGCGCGACGTTTTCAACGCGGCGACGCTCGGCGGCGCAAAGCTCGTCGGCAGAGACGACATCGGCCGGCTCGCAAAAGGCGCCAAGGCGGACATCGCGATCGTCAATCTCAAAGACATCGCCTTCGGCGCCGTGCGCGATCCGATCAGGTCGCTGGTCGAAACCGCGGTAAGCCGCGATGTGCGGACGGTCATCGTCGAAGGCGAGACGCTGGTGGATAACGGCAAGTATTTGCGCCTCGACGAAGGCGAGCTTTTGGAAAAAGTTCAGGCCAAAGGCGAGCAGGTGTGGGACAGCGTCCCCAAATGGCACTGGACGGGAAAGAGCGTAGATGAGGTGATGCCGCCGGCGTTTAAGATGAAGTAGGTTCGATCGATTGCGAAAGCGCGCCGGGATCAAAACAATCGGGCTCCTAAAATTTAAGATTCCATTCGTCGCGGGAGTATTTCTCCCGCGCCAATCTCTCGATCGCCTCCAACGGGATATTTTTGAATGCTTCCTCGGCGCTCCATGATTGTCTCAGCGCCGCTTTGATTTTGTGAGGCGGCAGATTCAAGTTGGTCAGAAACTCTTCGTGCGTGCGGTTTTGGCGATAGGCGGGCTGCTTTGGCGGCGCGGGCAGAAATTTCTCCAGCAAAGAGATATCGAAATGGAGCAATAAAGTGCCGTGGAACAAAACGAAGCGGCGTTTGCGGTATTGGGCGTTGCCGGAAAATTTTTTGTTGTGTAACGCAAGGTCGCTGCTGCCGCGAATTGCGATTCCCGGGCCGATGAGCGGCGCCAGGGCTTGCTTGACGGATTCCAAGACGAACGCGTTCGTCTGCGCGATGCCGCGAAGAAAATCGCGCCGATCGATCCTCAGGATCAAAGAATAATTGAGGCATCCCGGACCCTGGAGCACCGTCCCGCCGCCGCTG
The DNA here is from genome assembly GCA_041490745.1 of Binatia bacterium. Lineage (GTDB taxonomy): Bacteria > Desulfobacterota > Binatia > UBA9968 > UBA9968 > JAJPJQ01. The sequence continues at coordinate 26,420 of JBGPTS010000008.1, forward strand.
CATCTCCTGAGAACGGGAATGCGATCGGCCTGGCAAGAGGCAAAATCGATTTCAGAACGAATCTTGCCGGAGCATCCGACGACGACGAAGCAGTCGGGCGATTCCCAAAATCGCAAAATTTCTTCGTCATCAGACAAGTCTTCGCAGCCAAGGATCAGCGCCTCCTCGCAAGCCAAGTTTTGCTCCGGCGTCGGCAAGGTTAAATCCAAAACTTTCATCGTGCGTCCAATGCCGCCGGAGGGTCTGCGGCCGCGCCATTCAATTGAATCAAGAAATCATATCCTGTAGATTACGGCTGGGCCCAGGCCGCTGAAAAAGGCCCATCTACCATAGTCTGCCAATGGCAGGCGTTACGATAGTTGCGCTCGACCTCCTCGCTCGACGTACGAAAAGAGTACGTCTGCGCTCGTCGGTTTCTCGCGCGCCTCGTAGCTGGGACCTTTTTGACCGGCCTGGAAATAGAGTTTTTCAACAGTCCTGGTATAAAGAGCCGCACGCTCCCTCGGGAAAGAAAGGCTCACGTAATGGAAGTCGGCAAGAAAGAACCGCGCGATACGGACGAACGCGATTATAACCGCAAAGATCGGCAGGGGCCGCAGGGCAACAACAGTCACAACGCGACTCGTGTGTGGTTGGACTCCCTCGAGCATGTGCTGGAATTTCTCTTGAAGAACCGAGACTCGGGCGAGACTCCTTTTCGCATGGAGCAACTCATCGAGCGACTGCGCGACTCGGGGCTCAACATACGTCAGCCGGTCAGCAGCTCTTATATCAACACCATCCCGGTTGAGAAAGAGCCGCCCTATCCGGGCGACCGCGAGATGGAACGGCGGATCAAAAGTTACATACGCTGGAACGCAATGGCGATGGTCGTCAAGGCGAACCGCATCCATCACGGCATCGGCGGCCACATCTCGACGTTCGCTTCCTCCGCGACGCTCTATGAAGTCGGCTTCAATCATTTCTTTCGCGGCGGCGACGACAAGCGGCCCGGAGATCTGATTTACTTTCAGGGCCACGCCGCGCCGGGTAACTATTCCAGGGCGTACGTCGAGTGGCGGATCGACGCCAAGCGGTTGCATCATTTCCGCCAGGAGCTGGCCGAAGTCCCCGGCCTGCCGTCTTATCCGCATCCGTACTTGATGCCGGAATTCTGGCAGTTCCCTTCCGTATCGATGGGGCTGGCGCCGATCATGTCGATCTATCAAGCGCGCTTTCTCCGCTATCTCAAAGCGCGCGGCCTGGTGCGGGAAGACGAGCCTCGGGTATGGTGCTTCGCCGGCGACGGCGAGATGGATGAGCCTGAATCCACCGGCTCGCTGAGCCTGGCGGCCAGGGAGAATCTCGATAATCTCATCTGGGTCGTCAACTGCAATCTCCAGCGTCTCGACGGACCGGTAAGAGGCAACGGCAAAATCATTCAAGAGCTCGAAGCGATTTTTCGCGGCGCGGGATGGAACGTCATCAAAGTCGTATGGGGCTCGGACTGGGACGCGCTGCTTCAAAGCGAGCACCGAGATCTATTGATCAAACGCATGGAAGAAGCGGTGGACGGCGATTATCAAAAATATTCCGTCGAACCCGGCAGCTACACCAGAAAACATTTCTTCGGAAAATATCCCGAGCTGTTGGAACTGGTGAATCCTCTGAGCGACGATCAAATTCACAAGCTGCTCCGCGGCGGCCACGATCCGCAAAAAGTCTATGCGGCCTACAAGGCGGCGGTGGAGCACAAAGGCTCGCCGACGGTGATCCTCGCCAAGACCGTGAAAGGCTACGGCATGGGCGAGGCCGGCGAAGGACGAAACATCACGCACCAGCAAAAGCAGTTGAACGAAAAAGAATTGCGCGAGTTCCGCAGCCGCTTCGATATCCCGCTCAAAGACGAAGAAGTCGTCGAAACTCCCTTCTATCGCCCGCCGCAAGACAGTCCCGAAACCAAATATCTTCTCGAGCGGAGGAAAAGTCTGGGCGGCTTCGTGCCGCGCCGCCGCGTCAAGCCGGAACCGCTGGAGATTGCGCGACCGGATTTTTTCGAGGAGTTTCTCAAAGAATCCGGCCAGCTCGAGGCCTCGACGACGATGTCCTTCGTTCGCATGCTCGCCAAACTCTTGAGACATCCCGCGATCGGCAAGCGCGTCGTGCCGATCATCCCGGACGAGGCGAGAACTTTCGGCATGGACGCTCTGTTCCGTCAGGTCGGCATCTATTCTCCCAAGGGCCAGCTCTACGAACCGGTGGACCGCGAGACGCTGCTCTATTATCAGGAAGCCAAAGACGGGCAGATTCTCGAAGAAGGAATCACCGAAGCGGGATCGATGTGTTCGTTCATCGCCGCCGGGACGAGCTACGCGAACCTCGGCCTCTCGATGATGCCGTTTTACATTTTTTATTCGATGTTCGGCTTTCAACGCGTCGGCGATCTCATCTGGGCGGCGGCCGACAGCAAGGCCAAGGGATTCCTGCTCGGCGCCACCGCGGGTAGAACGACGCTCGCCGGCGAAGGCTTGCAGCACCAGGACGGGCAGAGCCACATCCTGGCAAGCGCGATTCCGACGCTCCTCACCTATGATCCCGCCTTCGCTTATGAGATCGCCGCGATCGTCCGCGACGGCATGCGGCGCATGTATGAAAAGAACGAGGAAATTTTTTACTACCTCACGCTCTACAACGAGAGCTACGCGATGCCGGCGATGCCGGACGGCGTTGAGGAAGGAATCCTCAAGGGTCTTTACAAATTTCGCAGGGGAACCGGGCGGGCGAAGCACAAAGCGCACATCTTCGGCAGCGGCCCGCTGCTGAGAGAGGCGCTCAGGGCGCAGGAGATTTTGGCCGAGAAGTACGACGTGTCGGCGGACGTTTGGAGCGCGACGAGCTATAAACTTCTCCGTGGCGAGGCGCTGCAGGTAAAGCGATGGAACATGCTCCATCCCGCCGAGACGCCGAAAAAATCTTATTTGGAAAATTTACTTGAGAAGGAAGAGGGCGCCTTTGTCGCGGTATCGGACTACATGAAGATCGTCCCCGACCAGATCGCGCCGTGGGTTCCGGGCGGACTCATGTCGCTCGGCACCGACGGCTTCGGCCGGAGCGACACGCGGTCGCGCCTCAGGCGCTACTTCGGAGTGGACGCGGAGATGACGGTCCTCGCCACTCTCTACGCGCTTTATCAGAAGCGCGCCGTGACCGGGCAGACGGTGGAGCGCGCGATCAAAGACCTCGGCGTGGATCCGGAGAAGGCCTCTCCCTTTTTTCTCTAGCCAGGAGAGAAAGACACCACGAGATTCTTCGCTACGCTCAGAATGACATTCATGAGATTTGTCGCCCTAAACCTTTGTCTGTCATCCTGAGCAACGCGAAGGATCTCTCATAAAAATGAACTACTGTCGGTAAGCAGACAACCTCATGGACGTAAGAGTTCCTCGGCTGGCCGAAGGCGTCGAGTCGGCCACAGTCGCCAACATTCTCGTCTCGCCCGGAGACTGGATCGAAAAAGATCAGGTCATTCTGGAATTGGAGACGGAGAAGGCCGTCGGGCCGATCCCCTCTCCCACCGCCGGACAGGTAGCCAAAATTCACGTGAAGCCCGGCGACGAAGTGGCGGTGGGGCAGGCTCTGATTACGCTCGCCGAGGAAAAGACCGCCGAGAAAGCGCCTCCGGCCGGGAAAAAAGCGCCGCCGCCGGGCGAACCCAAAGCCGCGCCACGAGCGGCGGCGCCGGCAACGAAAAAATCTCCGCCTCAAGAACGGGAGTCCGAGGCGCATGCATACGAATCGGCCAGCGGTTATCCGCCGCCAGCCTCTCCCTCGGTGAGAAAAATCGCCGCCGAGCTCGGCATCGATCTCGCGCGCGTCGAAGGCAGCGAGCGCGGCGGCAGAATCAGCCTGGCCGACCTCCGCAGTTACATCGACCGATTGCAGCAGGGCGGCGCCGTTCCCGCCGCCGCGCCGGCGAAGCCGGCGCCAGCCATCCCTCCGGCGATCGATTTTTCCCGCTGGGGAGCGGTGGAGAAAAAGCCGATCTCTCTCATCCGGCGCACGATCGGCCAGCGCATGCACGAGTCTTGGACGACGATCCCGCACGTCACGCAGTTCGAAGACGTGGACATCACGCGCGTCACGAGCCTGAGAAAACAATACGGCCCTGCTCTGGCTGAGAGCGGGAAGCATCTGACGTTGACGCCGTTCGTCTTGAAGGCGGTGGTCGCGGCGCTGAAAAAATTCCCGATCTTCAATTCGAGCTTCGACGACGCGACGGGCGAAGTTGTTTACAAAAAATATTTTCACATCGGCGTCGCCGTCGATACGGAAGCGGGGCTGATCGTCCCCGTGTTGAGAGACGTGGACAAGAAAAGTCTCGCCGATCTCTCCCGGGAGTTGAACGAGCTGGCGGAGCGAACGAGGAAGCGAAAAGTTTCTCTCGACGAGCTGCAAGGCGGCAGCTTTACGATCTCGAACCAGGGCGGAATCGGCGGCGGCCATTTCACGCCGATCATCAACAAGCCGGAGGTCGCCGTGCTGGGCATCGGCCGGTCGTCCTTGAAGCCGGTCGTCAAAGATGGAAAGATCGAGGCACGCGCGATCCTCCCGATCGCGCTTTCTTACGACCATCGCGTGATGGACGGAGCGGACGCCGTGCGCTTTATCATGGACCTGATCGCAACGCTGGAAAATTTTCCCGAGCAGGAGTTGAAAAGGTAACGCATCATGGAACCGATCAAAACGGACGTGGTCGTCGTCGGCGGCGGTCCCGGCGGCTACGCGGCGGCTTTTTACGCCGCCGACAAAGGAAAAAAAGTGATCCTCGTCGAGCGGGAAAAACGGCTCGGCGGTGCTTGTTTGAACTATGGCTGCATTCCCTCGAAGGCGTTGCTGCACGCGACCGCTCTGATTCGGGAGCTTCCGGCCTCGACCGCGCGGGGCATCGCTTTTCCCCCGCCGAAGATCAACCTGGACAAACTGCGCGCGTGGAAAAATGCCACAGTGGAGAAGCTCGCGCAGGGCCTTGCCGGCCTGTGCGAGAAAAGAGGCGTCGAGTTTTTGCAGGGGCGCGGTCATTTCGAAGATTCCCAAAGCTTGCGGGTGGAGACCGCCAAAGGGCAAAAATTTTTGAGCTACGACCAGGCGATCATCGCCGTCGGCAGCCGGCCGGCGCTTCCGGCCGCGTTCGATCTCGGCAATAAGCGCGTCATGACCTCGACCGAGGCGCTCGAGCTGGAAGAGATTCCCAAAAATCTTCTCGTCGTCGGCGGCGGCTACATCGGCATGGAGCTGGGCACGGTCTATGCGACGCTCGGCAGCAGCGTGGTGGTGATCGAGGCATTGAGCGCGATTTTAACCGGCGTCGATTCCGATCTTGTCCGCCCCGTCATGCGTTACGCGGAGAAGGCCTTCAAAGAAGTCCGGCTGAATACGAAGGTCGGCAAGATGGCGACCAGCGGCAAGCAGATCAAAGTCGCGCTCGCGGCGGATGGAAAACAAAAAGAAGAAAGTTACGACAAGGTTCTCGTCTCCGTTGGAAGAATTCCGAATTGTAAAGATCTAGGGCTGGAGAATACCCAGGCGGTCCTGGACGACAAGGGCTTCATTCAAGTGAACGCGCAGATGCAGACCGCGGATGCGGCGATTTACGCGATCGGCGATGTCGTCGGCGGCGCGCTGCTGGCGCATAAAGCGTCGAAGGAGGCGCGCGTCGCGGTGGATGCGATCACCGGAGATCACAGCAGCTCGGAGAACGTCGTCATTCCCGCCGTCGTCTTCACCGATCCCGAAGTTGCCTGGTGCGGCCTGACGGAGACGGAAGCGAAGGCGAAGGGAATTCCAGTTCAGGTGGCGCGATTTCCCTGGGCCGCGTCGGGCCGCGCGATGACGCTCGACCGGCCGGACGGGCTGACGAAGCTTGTCATCGATCCGGAGAGCGAGCGCGTTTTAGGCGTCGGCATCGTCGGCGCGGGCGCCGGCGAACTGATCAGCGAGGGCGTGCTCGCCATCGAGATGGGCGCCACCGCGCGCGACATCGCGGAGTCCGTGCACCCGCATCCGACATTGTCCGAGACTTTGATGGAAGCCGCGGAAGTCTTCTACGGCTATCCGACGCACACGTTCACGCAAAAAAAACGCGCGCCGGTGCCCTGAAGAAATGCCGTTCGTCCTTCGACTGGCTCAGGACGAACGGTGAGGTGATGTTCCGTTCATGCTGAGCTTGTCGAAGCATGAGTGATTTTAATGAGCACTCTTATCTTCAAAGACCTGGGCGTGATCGATTACAGCGCCGCACTTTCCTTGCAGGAAAGCCTGGTCGAAGCTAAGCACAAAGAAAATTTTCCGGACCTTCTTCTTTTCATCGAGCATCCGCACGTGATTACGCTCGGACGCGGCGGAAAAGAGGCGAACGTCGTGAACGCGGCCGAAGTCCCGGTGATTCGCTCGAGCCGCGGCGGCGACGTTACTTATCACGGACCGGGGCAGATGGTCGTCTATCCGATCATCGATTTGAAATCGAAGCTGCGTAAGGACGTGCATCGCTATCTGAGATATCTCGAAGAGAGCGCGATTCAAACGCTCGCTGGTTCCGGCATCGAGGGGAAGCGCAATCCGCCTTGGACGGGAATTTGGATCGACAAGAAAAAAATCGCCGCCATCGGCGTCGCCGTCCGGCGCGGCATCACCTATCACGGCCTCGCGCTCAACGTGAATACCGATCTGAGTTACTTTGAGCGGATCGTCCCCTGCGGCCTTCCGTGGTCCGAAGTAACTTCGATGCAGAAGGAATTGGGAAGTGAAGTGTCGTTGGCACAGGTAAAGAAAACTTTCTTGCTCCACTTTGCGCAGCAGTTCAGTTATGCCGATATTAGCGAACTGCTGAGCGAAGCGCCGTTCGCCCTTCGACAAGCTCAGGGCGAACGGATTGGCTAACGTCGTTATTTCCGTTCGTGCTGAGCCGGTCGAAGCACGAGATCATTTTTTCAGCAGTCTAACAATTATGCCACGAAGACATCCAGATTGGGTTAAAGTTAAATCACCCGGAAGCCCCAACTACCTCCGGCTCAAACGGATTCTAAGAGAGCGCAAGCTTCATTCCGTTTGCGAGGAGGCGCGCTGTCCCAACATCGGCGAATGCTGGGGGCACAACACCGCGACGTTTTTGATTCTCGGCGACGTGTGCACACGCGGCTGCCGCTTCTGCGCGATCAATAAGGGCAAGCCCGTGCTCATCGATCCCGAAGAGCCGCGGAACGTCGGATTGAGCGTCAAAGATTTGGCGCTGAAGCACATCGTCGTCACGTCCGTCGATCGCGATGACCTCCCCGACGGCGGCTCCGGCCATTTCGCGAAGACGGTCTTCTGGATCAAATCGCTCAACCCGGGCATCCGCATCGAAGTTCTGATTCCGGACTTCAAAGGAGATCATCGCGCCGTGGAGACCGTGGTTCGATCGGGAATTCACATCCTGAATCACAACGTCGAGACCGTTCCCAGACTCTACAAAAAAGTCCGGCCCGGCTCGGTCTATCGGCGCTCGCTCGATGTGTTGAAGGCGGCGAAAGAAGTGCGCGGAGATATCCTGACGAAATCGGGCTTGATGCTCGGCGTCGGAGAAACTTTGGACGAGGTGATGGCCACGTTGAAAGATTTGCGCGACGCGGGTTGCGACATCGTAACCCTCGGCCAGTATCTCCAGCCGTCAACGGACCAACTACCGGTGGATCGCTACGTTACTCCGGATGAATTTCAGCAGCTCAAAGCCGGCGCCGACAAACTCGGTTTCCGCCACGTCGAATCCGGCCCGCTCGTGCGCAGCTCCTACCACGCGTGGAGCCACGTGAATTAACTGTAAACCCTTACCACGCTCGCACGACGGAGATCTTCACAAACTCCCACCAGTCCAAATTGAAGCGTTGTTCAGTTCAATTGTGACTACGGGAATCTCGTAACACTCTATGCTCACGGCGGAGGTCTTTTCTCGTCACACAGTTCCACGCGACGCCATGATCTCCTTTGATGGCAGAAAATCGACGAAAAGCGTTGTAGCGTGTAGAGCGAAACGCCACGCGTCGCGGTCGGCGCGGTTTTGGTGGTGGCCGGCGTCGCGGTTCGGGAAAGAAACGATCTATTTGTCGTAGAATTTTCTGATAAAGCCGCTCTTGTCCAGCTCTTCGACGAAGCTCGAATCGGTGAATTCCTCCGGCTTGTGCTTCCAGACGTCCGGGCGGCTCGCCGCCACGTATTCGAAGCTAACTTTCATCCCCGGAAGATTCGGATAGGGCGTCGGCAAAAACATCTTGGAAAAAATATCGTAGGATTCGCCGACCAACTCGTCGTCGTCGATCCGAAGCAGTTTCTTGATGACCTTCACGCCAAAGGCGCGATCTTTTTTAAACCGGGCGATGCCTTCGAGGTGTGCCTTCATATAGTTCATGATCGTCTCGCGATCGGTTTTGATTGCCGCGCGCCGCGTGGTGATTTCCATCCAGGGGTAGTCGATCTCCTTGGCCGAGTCCCAGAGCATGACATAACCCATCTTCCTGGCTCGGCCGTATCCGGGATGCGACATGGCGGCGGCGTCGACCGCGCCGCTCTTGAGCGCGAGGATTCGCTCCGAATCGGTTCCGGTTTGGATCAGCGTCAAATCCCGGTCGGGATTCAGCCCCTTCTTTTTGGCGATCGCGCGCACCAGGAAGTCCGTGAGCGAACCCAAGCTCGACACCGCGATCGTCTTTCCCTTCAGATCCTCCACCCGCTTGATCTCCGGCTTGACCATCAACGCGTGGACCACGCCCGGCATAGTGTGCGCCAAAATCACCATGTCCGCGCCCGCCAGGTCGGCGGCGATCACCGTCGGGGTCGCGATCGGCGAAATGTCAAGGTTGCCGCCGATCAGCGCCTTCGAGGCGATGCCCGACCCGTTCACCGCGATGACCTCGGCGTCAAGACCGTATTTCTCGTAGAGCCGAGCCTCTTTGGTGACGTAGATGATGATGTTGGCGACGCTCACCGAGGGCACGCCGACGTGGATCTTCTTGAGCGGCCTCGCTTGCGCGAAAGCGGTCGAGGATAGGGTCAGAGATAAAACAATGGCGAGAGAGAGTTCCAGGGCGGGCACGGCGTTCTTGATCCGCGACTGTTTATCTTTCATACAGTCTCCTGATGAATCCGCTTTTGTCCAGCTCTTCGACAAAACTCGAATCGACGAACTCTTCGGGCTTGTGCTTGTTGACGTCGGGGCGGGTCATAGCGACGTATTCGTAACTCGTTTTCATGCCCTTGATGTTCGGGTAGGGAGCCGCAAGACGGTACTTGGCAAATAGCTCCCAGGACTCCTGGGCCAGCGAATCGTCGTCGAGCCGGAGCATCTTTTTGATCACCTTCTTGCCGAATTCGGAATCTTTTTTAAAAAGCGCAATGCCCTCGAGATGGGCGCGCATGTAGCGCATCACGAGATCCCGGTCACGCTGGATCTGCGAGCGCGTCGTCGCTATCTCGCTCCAGGGATATTCCACCTCTTTGAAAAAGTCCCAGAGGACGTGAAAGCCGGCCCGCTGGGCAAGGATGAAAGCGGGGTGGGACAACGTGGCCCCTTGGATTTTTCCATATTTGAGCGCGATGAGCCGCTCGGCGTCGGCGCCGATCTGCAGCAGAGCGAAGTCTTTATCCGGATTGAGCGCCCTTCTTTTGGCGAGATAGCGCACGAGAAAATCGGTGAGCGAACCGAAAGTCGTTACGCCGATGATCTTGCCTTTGAGGTCTTCGTCGCGTTTGATGTCCGGGCGCACCATCAGCGACTGCACGACTCCGGGCATCGTGTGCGCCAAGATTACCATGTCCGAGCCGGCAAGCACCGCGTTCATCACCGTCGGCGTCGCCACCGGTGCGATCGCGACACTGCCGGCAACTAGTGCCCTGGAGACGATTCCCGAGCCCTGCATAACGACGGGTTCGGCGTCGAGGCCGTGCTTCTCAAAGAGCTTCGCTTCTTTGGCGACGAAGATAACGATATTGCCCATGCTGATTGCGGGCACCCCGACGTAGATCTTTTTCAGTCCCTGGCTCTGCGCGAAACCGTTCGCGGGTAAAGTGATAAGACATGCGAGCAATAGCAATGATAGCGCGGAGCGGGTAGGCACGGCTGGATTCTCCGTCATTTCCTTCTTCGCATATAGTCCCCGGCTCGGAACCATGTCAATCCCGCACGACGTTGACAAACTCCATCGGTTCGAATTAAGTGACGTAAACATGCTTCCGAAAGTGCCGCGCGAGACCCTGCTGGATTTTTGCCGCCGGATGTTGATCATCCGCCACTTCGAGGAGAGCCTCGTGCCGCTTCACGACAAGGGCGTTTTCGGCGGCCACTATCATCTTTATATCGGTCAGGAGGCGACCGGCGTTCCGGCTCTCTACTGTCTCGGGCCCGACGACTATCTGTTTACCACCCATAGAAATCACGGGCATCTGCTCGCGCGCGGCGCCGATCCGAAACGGCTCTGCGCGGAGATCCTCGGGCGCGCCGGCGGCTACAACAAGGGCAAGGGCGGTTCGTTTCACACGGTCGTGCCCTCGCTGGGCTTTCTCCACACATCCGCGGTGGTCGCCGGCATCATTCCGCTTGCCGCCGGCACGGCTTATGCCTCCAAAGCGCTGAAGGACGGCCGTCTGACGGTCTGTTTGTTCGGCGACGGCGCGTTGGAGGAAGGCGCGGCTCCCGAAGCATTCAACCTCGCATCTCTGTACAAACTGCCGCTGCTTTTTCTTTGCGAGAACAACGGCAAGTACGGCATGGGTCGCGCCGCCGCCGCGGCGAAGTCATCGACCATGGCCGCCTATCCGCTGACCGATTTGCCGGCGGCCTATAAGATTCCCGCGCGGCAAATCGACGGCATGGACGCCGGCCTGGTCCACGCGACGATCTCGGAAGCCGTCGAAAAAATACGCCGCGGCGAGGGACCGCAATTCATCGAAGCGCAGACCGTGCGCTGGCCCGGCAGCGAAACCAACTGGCCCTCGGTCGCGGTATTGACGACCAGCGCGCTCGCCTGGGACGTGAACACGGTGCCGGAAAAAGTGCGCGAGTGGTACCGCTCGTGCGATCCGCTGTTGATTTTCATTCGGGAGTTGGTCGAGGCAGGACAGGCGACGCGGGAAGAGATCGCCGGGATCGAACATAAAGTCAAAGCGGAGATCGCCGCGGCGGTAGACTTTGCCGTTTCGAGCCCCTACCCGGCGCCCGAAGACGCGGTGAAACAAGTTTTCGCGTGAGCCGAACATGAGGGAAATCGCGTACGACGAAGCCAAGTTCGAGGCGCTCAACGAGATCATGGGCGCGGACAAAAGAGTCCATCTGATCGGCGGCAACTTCCTAAGCCTGAGCCCGCGCCGCCATCTCTATCAAGAACTGGCCAAGAAATACGCCGATCGCGTGCTTTCGCCTCCGATCTCCGAAATCGGTTTCTGCGGGCTTGCGACCGGCGCGGCGATGGCGGGATTAAGACCCGTCGTCGACATCGGCACCGGAAGCTTCATCTTCGAAGGCTGGCCGCAGGTCTGCAACGAAGCGGCCAACGCGTTTTATATGTCGGCCGGTCAGACCCGAGTGCCCGTAGTCTTTCATCTGTTTCATGGGCTGCGCGGCGGTGGCGCGGCGCAACATTCCGCCAGTCCGCAGGCGATGCTCTGGAACAGCCCGGGGCTGGAGATCGTGCTGCCTTCGTCGCCGCGGGACGTGAAAGGGCTGCTCAAAACCGCCGTCGCGAGCGACAACCCGACCATCTTCGTCGACCACGTTCAACTGCTCGAAATCCGCGGCGAAGTGCCGGAAAACGATCCGCCGATTCCTTTCGGCCAAGCCGATATCAAGCGGAAAGGGAGCGATGTGACGATCGTCGCGACCTCGTATATGGTCCAGCGCTGTATGCAAATTGCCGAGAAGCTCGCCCGCGAAAACATTCAGGTGGAAGTCGTCGATCCGCGCACGCTCGTGCCGTTCGACATGGAAACCCTTCTAAGCTCGGTGGAAAAAACCCGCCGCGTCGTGATCGTCGACGAGACGCATCAGAGCTGCGGCGTGGCGGCGGAGATCGCGGCGCGGATCGCCGAGTCCGGATTCGACAAGCTCAAGGCGCCGCTTCGCCGCGTGGCGACTCTGGATGTGCCGGTGCCTTACAGCCCGCCGCTCGAAGACCACATCGGGCCCCGCGAAGATCGCATCGTCGAGGCAATACGCGCAGCGCTACGCTAGAAACGCGTGCCGCTTTCGGAGAATCCATTTCGGCATGACGGCGAAGACCCGAACGCATAACGAAGAGCTATCTCTCCTCCGCGCGATGTGGCTGATTCGCGCCTTCGAAGAAAAAGTTTCGGCGCTTTACGCGGCGCGCGAAATCGTCGGCTTGCTCCATCTCGGCATCGGTCAGGAGGCGGTCGCGGTCGGCATCTGCTCCCATCTTCGGCACGACGACTACGTGCTCGGCGGCCACCGCTCTCACGGCCACGCGATCGCCAAAGGCGCCGACATCAATCGGCTGATGGCGGAAATCGCAGGTCGCGCCACCGGCTACTGCGCCGGCAAGGGCGGCTCCATGCACATCGTCGCCGTGGACGCCGGCTTTGTCACCGCGACCGGCGTGGTCGGAGGCACGATCCCGCTGGCGTTGGGGGCGGCGTTTGCGGCCAAAGAACGCCGTCGCAGACAGATCGCCGTCGTCTTTTTCGGCGACGGCGCCGGGCAGACCGGCGTATTTCACGAGTCGCTCAACATCGCGAGTCTCTGGCGGCTCCCGGTCGTCTTCGTTTGCGAGAACAACGGTTACGCGGAGTTTACGCCGCTCTCGGCGCACACGCTCGTGGAAAGATTGTCGAATCACGCCAAGACCTACCGCATTCCCTGTGAAACGATCGACGGCAACGACCTCATCGCCGTGCGCCAGGCCGCGGCCAAAGCCGTAGCGAAAGCGCGCAGCGGCAAAGGTCCGAGCTTCGTCGAATGCCTGACCTATCGGCTCCGCGGCCATTACGAGGGTGACCCGGTAAAGTATCGCGAGCTGTCGCAGCTCGACGCGTGGAGGAAAAAAGATCCGATCGCGCGCTTTACCGGCGCGCTCAAAAAGAAAGCGGCCCTGTCCGACGCCGCGCTTGCAACGATCGAGCGCGAAGCGCGCGAGCGCGTCGAAGAGGCCGCCCGGTTCGCGCTTTCCTCTCCTTGGCCCGAGCCTGAAGAAGTCGCCAGCCAAGTGACTGTTTAACTGAACATGGCCGAACAAACATTTATCGAGGCCATCCGGACGGGCTTGCACGAGGAAATGGAGCGCGACGCCTCCGTCTATATTTTGGGCGAAGACGTCGCGTTAGGCGGCCCTTTCGGGGCGACGCGCGGTTTGGCGGAAGCGTTCGGCAAAAACCGCGTCGTCAACACGCCGATCAGCGAAGGAACGGTCATGGGACTCGCCATCGGCGCGGCGGCGGCGGGACTCAGGCCGGTGGTTGAGGTCATGTTCATCGATTTCATCACACTCGCGCTCGATCAACTCGTCAACCATGGCGCGAAACTCCATTACATGTCGGGCGGGCAGCTTAAAATTCCGTTAACCGTCCGCGTCCAGTGCGGCATCAGCGGCCATATGGGTGCGCACCATTCGCAAAGTCTCGAGTCGTGGCTCGTCCACGTGCCGGGCCTGAAGGTCGTCATGCCTTCGACTCCTGCCGATGCGAAGGGGCTGCTCAGATCCGCCATCCGCGACGACAATCCGGTCGTGTTCATCGAACATCGCGGTCTCTATTGGAGGCGGGGCGAGATTCCGGACGGCGACCGCCTTTTACCGATCGGCGAGGCGCGTGTGGCGCGGCGCGGGGAAGACGCGACGATCGTCGCTCTGGCCAGGATGATGGAACCCACGCTGGAAGCCGTCGACGAACTTTCCTCCGAAGGCATATCCGTCGAGGTCATCGACCCGCGGACGCTCTCGCCGCTCGATACCGAAACCATTGCGGCTTCGGTCAAAAAAACCGGTCGTCTCGTCGTTGTCCACGAAGCGGTGGAACAGGGCGGTTTCGGGGCCGAGATTACCGCAAGGCTTCAAGAAGCCGCTTTTTATTACCTCGACAGCCCGATCCTGTGCGTCGCCGCGCCGTTCGCGCCGGTTCCGGCAAGCCCTGCGCTTGAAAAGTGCTTCATGCCGGGCAAGGCGGAGATCGTTCGTGCCGTTAAGCGCGCTCTCGGCCGTTAAAAATTTCAGCGCACACAGTGTCGTACGAGCTATTGGTTCGCTAAGTTGAAATCACTAAGGTGCCAGACGACTCGATAAAAGACGGTTTGCCGAAGGGTCGCTTTGAATGGCGTCTGCCCGATCGCCCGTCCCCCTCAAGTAAAATGTTGCTCTTGCGATTGAAATTGAATTTTTCTTTCACCGAAACTTCGTTGCAACTCTCTGCCTAATCAGGCATATCCTGTGCCCGAGTCGGGTAATGGAAGAAAACCAAGCGGCCATCGTAGGATTGAATTGAATTCTCCTTCCATTTAATCCCGCACAAGGTGTGAAGTACAAAACCGGCAGGTCGTCTGACTACCGTAACCCACTCTGCTCCCACCCAAAGTTGACAGCTCCGCGTGCTATCGGATACTCTCCGGCCCGAAACGGGAGGTGACTCATGAAACCTCGATGGCTCTACTTGATGAGTGGATTTGTGCTGGGCATCGTGCCCATCGGCTCGGCATCGGCTGCGAGTCTCGAAATATTTCACGCTGATTCGCTCGCCGGCCCCATGCAAGAGCTAAAAAAGGCTTTCGAAGGAAAAAATCCGGGCGTCGCGATTAACCTCACCTCCGGCACTTCAAAGCAGCTCGCCGAGCGCATCCTGAAAGGCGACACCTGCGACGTGTTTGCGCCGTCGTCGCCGGCGGTTGTCGATGAGGATCTGCTGAACAAGAAAATCTTCGGCTCCGGAAAAGACGCCGCCACCTGGTACGTCGTCTTTTCCGCGAACGAAATGGTCGTCATCACCGCGAAAGGAAATCCCTTGGGGATTCGTCAGGCGGCCGATCTTGCCAAGCCGGAGGTAAAGTTTGTCCGCGTGACCGCGGAAAAAGACCTGGCGACCAACCGGACGATCGAATTTCTCAAGAAAGCCGCCGCGCTCGAAGGTAAACCGGAGTTAGCCCAGAAAATCATCGACGGCGCCGCGGTCGATCCGTCGAAACCGAGTTCGGTCCCGGAGACCGTGCGCGCCGTCAAGGAAGGAAAGGCGAACGCCGGTGTGGTGTATTACTCGTCGGCGGTCGCGGCGCGGAACGATGTGGATATCGTCCGCTTCCCCGCGAGCGTGAATCTCAGCAACGCGATTCAAAACGCCGCCACCGTGCCGGGAACGGCGAAGAACGACAAGGACGCGATGGTGTTCATCAAATTCGTCCTCTCCGCGGAAGGCCAGAAAATTTTGCTGGAGACCGGCCAGCCGCCGGTGGTTCCGGCGATCCGCAGGGGCAACGTCCCGGCGGAAATCAAGTAGCAGATATCTCCGAGATCGGCGAATCAGCTTTTTTGATTTCCCGCCGGCTTTTCCTTCATCGCCGCCAGCACCCGCGCCGGCGTGAACGGCGCTTCGCGCAGCCGCGCGCCGGTCGCGTCGAAGATCGCGTTGGCGATCGC
>JBGPTS010000009.1:0-40871 GCA_041490745.1 Binatia bacterium
CCTCGGGTATTTGTTCAGGAGAAAAAAGCTTCCCGGCCTGGTGAACGGCGGCGGGGTCAGCATCACGTCCCCGCCGGGGATGTTAAGGTTGCCGCAGATCGCGCGCATGATGGCGGCCACGCGCCCGGTCTGAAAGCTGTTCAGAAGCTGCTCGACGGCGTTGCCGACGTGCATCGCGGCCGGCTTGGTCTGGCTGTAGGTCCGTGCAAACTCCTCGATCTGAGCGCGGGGAACCCAGGTCAGCTTCTCGACCTCGTCCAGGGAGAAAGTCGAGACGTGTTCCCGCATCTTGTCGAAACCGACGGTCCAGTTGTCGACGATGTCCCGGTCATAGAGCTTTTCCTCGATGATGACTTTCAGCACTCCCGCGGCCAGCGCGCCGTCGCTTCCCGGTCTGGGCTTGATCCACAGGTTCGCAAGCTTGGCCACGTAGGTTTTTTGCGGATCGATGGTGATGATCTTTCCGCCCGCTTCGAGGGTCTTCTCCAGCGTCTCTCTTCTGAGACCGCCGGTGGTATGGGCCATGTTGACGCCCCATAAAACGATCAGGGCGGGCGTGCTGTCGTCGTCGCACACGGCGCTCGCCCCGTATGTGAAAGCGGCGCCCATGCCCTTGGGGATGCCGCAACACCATCCCGGAGTCACCACCCCGGGAGTGCCGAACGCGGTGGCCAGTCGCTGGGCGAAGGCGAACTCCAGACCCTTCGGCTCTCCCAATCCGAACGCCACGGATTCAGGGCCGAGCGTCGCTTTTAATTCGTTGAATTTCGCCGCTACCGTGCCGAGCGCCTCATCCCAGGAAATACGCTGCCATTTTCCTTCGCCCCTCGCTCCCACTCGCTTTTGCGGATAGAGCAGCCGGTCCTTGTGACCCAGAACCTCCGGGATGGTGAAACGTCCCTTGTTGACCGCGCACTGCTCCGCGTAGAGACCGCTTTCCATGTCCGGCTCGAGGTCCACGACCCGGCCATCCTCGACGATCGCGTTCATGCTGCAGTGCGCGGGGCAGAGGTGGCAAAAGGTTGGAACCTCGGTTCTCGTTGTCGCGCCGACGGAGCCGAAATTGGCCCGCCGCGCTATCTGGTCGGGATGGATAAACGATTCCATGGTCGGGCTGAAGCCGGGATCGCCGGTGGTAAACTTTTCCATGGTGACGATCTCTTTGCGATCCGCATCCATGGCCAGCACCAGGCAGGAGCTGACGAGCTTTCCGTCCATATAAACAGTGCAGGCCCCGCACTCGCCGATCCCGCAGCCCTCTTTGGTTCGCGACAATTTGAAATCTTCGGTCAACACATCGAGCAGGGTCTGCCTTGGCTCCACCGCCATTTCGCGGGCGTTGCCGTTGACGTTTAATAAAGTCGCATGCTTCATTGCTCTACTGTTCCATTGCTCCAAAGCAAACGCACTAATTGCGTTTGCTTTAGTTCCTCGCCCTGGCAATCGCCTGTTCCAGCCCTTGCCTGACCAGCATCCCGACCACTTTCCTTCTGTACGAAGCAAACCCTCGAAGATCGTCGATGGGGCGGGATTCATCGGCGGCGACCCGGCCTATCTCTTCCAGCAACTCCCGATCGTTCGGACCGCCGCTCAGCCGCTTGCCTCTAAGCGCTGCCTCCGCCTTGCTTGCCCGGAACGGCGTCGGCGCTACCGCGCCGAGTGCGATCCTGACCTCGCGGCAGACGTCTCCGTCCAACAACACCAAAGCCGCCGCCGCGGCCATGGAAACGTCCATCGCCCGCAGGCTGTGCTTCAAGTAGATGCACTGGGCGCGAGGGGGCGAATCAGGCACATGCACTTCGGCGATCAACTCGCCCCGGCCAAGGACACTTTTCCCCGGGCCAACGAAGAATTCATTCATCGGAACCAAACGTTCTCCACCGGGCCCCACGCATCGGACCGACGCCTCGAGGATAAGCAGCGGCGGAGCGAACTCGGCCGAAGGCGACGCGTTCGCGAGATTGCCTCCGAGCGTTCCCAGGTTCCGTATCTGGGGCGTTCCCAGCACTCCGGCAGCCTGACTCAAAACGCGGAATTTCTCGCCGATGAGCGCCGAGTCCATGATCGATTGAATCGCGGCCAACGCGCCGATTCGCAATCCTTCGTCGGCATCGTAACGGATTTGGTCGAGATCGGGGATACGTTTGATGTTGATGAGCATCCGGGGCAGCAGTCTCCGCTGTTTCATCTTGATGAACAGATCCGTACCGCCCGCAAAAAGCTGAGCGTCCGCTCCAAATCGGGAAAGCGCGGAACAGGCCTCCTCGACCGTGTCGGTCGCGATCATCTCGAATTCCGGCAATCCCAGCTGCACAGCCTATTTCTCCAATGACCCGCCGCCTGCTAGAGCCTTCGTTCCCTTAGCACGCGCCGGTCTATTTTGCCCTGCCCGGTTTTCGGCAGCTCGTCGAGGAAGTCAAAGGACCGCGGAATCTTGTGCGGGGCCAATCGCTCCCTTAAGAATCGTCGCAACTCATCCTGCGCATCAGTGGCGCCCTCGGCGCCGTCCCGCAGGGCGACGAAGGCCTGGATCTTCGTCAGGCCGTCCCCGTCCTTTATCCCCAACACCGCGCACTCCTTGACGCGCGGACACTCCTGGAGAGTGCGTTCGACTTCCAGCGGCGACACCCACACGCCGCTCACCTTGACCATTTCATCGGCGCGCCCGACGTGCCAGAAATAGTCCATCTCATCCTGGATGAAAATGTCTCCGGTATTGATCCATTCGTCGCCCAAAAAAGTCGCTTTCGATTTTTCATGCTCGCGCACATAATACTGAGCGGAAGCGTCGCTCCGGGTCAGCAAAATACCCGGTTGTCCTTTCGCAACTTCCGAGCCGTCCTCATCTGCGAGCTTGATCTCCGCCAGCGGCGTGACCGTCCCCGAACTCCCCGGCCTGACCTTGCCCGGCCGGTTGCAGAGGTAGCCCATGCCCGATTCGGCGGAGCCAAAGCGATCGAGGACTTCGACGCCGAAGTTGTCCAGCCATTCCTGATAGAGCTGCGGCGAAAGCACTTCCCCCGAAGAGAGGCAGCGCCGCAGGCCGCTCAGGTCGGAGCGCTCATGTTTCGGCGTTTGGATCATCGCCCTCATCATGGTGGGAACGTTCAACATCGCCGTAGGCCGAAACTTCCGGATGAACTGAAATATCAGCGCCGCGGTCGGTTTTTCCCCGAACAGGATGACCGCGGCGCCGCTGCGCAACGCAAACAACAATCCATTATCGCGGGCGTAGTGAAAGAAGAGTTTCGGGACGAGCAGGACGATGTCGTCGGCGTTGTAGCCGAGAATACGGCTGAACGAGTTGTAGGAAAGAACGGAATCGCGATGCATGTGCGGGACGCCCTTGGGCTTGCCGGTGGTTCCGCCCGTGAAGTTCCAGAATGCGAGGTCGTCCCTGTGCGTCGGCTCGATCTCGAGCCGGTCGTCGGCGGATTCGATCATCTCGCCCAGGCTGAATTCTCCCGGCTTGAGGTCGCGGGTGCTCTCGCCCGCGACGAGAAAAGCTTTGGGATATCTGGAACTCCTCGCACCCTCCCTTACTCTTTCCAGCGTCGTCTTGTCGACAACCACGACTTTGGGCTTTACGAGATTCAGCAGGTACGCATAGTCGTGCGGTGTCAGATAGGTGTAGGCGTGGGCGCCGACGCCGCCCACTTTCATCGCCGCGAGCCATGCGGCTACCCATTCGGGGGAATCTTTGAGAATCAGTAAAACCCGGTTCTCGGGCTCGACCCCGAGTTCCTTGAACACATTTCCGACGCGGTTGGTCAAACGCCACAAGTCGAGAAAACTATAGCTCCTGTCCTGGTAGTAAAGCGCGGTCTTGTCGCCCCTGCCGTTCTCCAGATTCACGTCGAGATAATAGCTGCCGAGGTTTAGCCTCTCAGGCACAGAAAATTCGATTTGTTCGCCTTTGACCATTGTTACGAAATCGTCCTTAACGCGTTAGAGCCATTTGAATGCCTCTTACCGTAATCTGAAACCGGTGTCTATATTATAGGTCTTGGCAATCGGTCGTCCGGCGACGAAACGGGGTACCGTCACGCTCGGAGACTTTACAGCGTAATCTCCGGCTGTTTGCACGGGACTTACGAAAATAGTAGGTGGGATAAGAACGCCCATGAAAGCAAAGACAAAAAGCGGCCCGCAAGCATCGAGATCAACAGCCCTGGGACTTGGTATTCTTTTACTGTTCTTTGCTGCCGCGAGGGCCTCTGCCGAAAATGTGAAGGTAGGGATTCCGTCGCTGACCGTGACGATGATGCCGCTGGCGGTCGCGCGAGAGCGAGGCTTTTTCCAGCAGGAAGGTCTTAGCGTCGACCTCGTGGTCATTCCAGCAGCCCTGAACATCAAGGTGCTTCTCAGCGGAGATCTCGATTACGCCACCACGGTTGGCTCAGCCGTGGTAGCTGCGGTGCGCGGTATCGACGTACGGGTGGTGATGCTGTTTGTCGATCGCCCGATTCTCGATCTAGTGGCGGTCCCGGAAATCAATTCCATCGCTGAGCTTAAGGGGCGGGTGATCGGCATCTCCTCGCGAGGCGGGCTTCATGACGTCGTTGTGCGCCGCATGCTGCAGCAGTCCGGAGTAGATCCCGCGCAGGCGTCGCTGGTCACTATAGTAGGCCAAGGCGCTATGCTGGCTGCCATCAAAAGCGGCCATATTGCGGCCGGATTGCTCAATCCCCCGTACAACTTTCTGGCCTACCGCGAGGGACTGAAAAATTTAGGGTTCGCGGGCTCCTTCGTGCGGATTCCCAGTACAGGGCTTGTTGCCATGCGTGAGAAGCTGGACCGCAAGCCGGACCAGATTAGAAGAATGGTGCGCGCTTTGAGCCGAGCGCGGACCTTCGCCAGAGAACAGAAATCGGCGGTCATCGCTATCCTTAGGCGTTTTCTGCGGGTTGACGATGAAGATTTGCTTTCGAGGATCTACGACCTTTACGGAAAGGCTGAGTCCCCGGACGGGAGGATCGATTCGGCTCTGGAGGCGGAAACCATCCGCGCCACGCGCTTGGCCGAGGGAATTGCTAAAGAGATTCCGGTCGAGCAAGTCTTTGACTTTTCTTATCTGACGCCAATTCGCTGAGCGTTCATAACCACCTTTTCTTGGCCCCGGCACGCCGTACAAAATAATTTTACATAGAGCCCGCGCGAATAGGATTGGATTGACCGACGCTTCGGTAAAATTTGGCAGGATTCAGTAGCGGGAGAATTCAATTCAATCCTGACATCGCCGCGTGGTTGCTTGATTACCCTGTGCGCCCTTGCCAACTTGGCCCATTGCGGGAAAAAAATACCGGGGCGAACGCCCATCGGCGTCCGCCCCGGCATACGAAACGACGGCAGTTAATCGCCGGAACTTACCACGAACTTTCCGGTTAACAGCAATGTTGACGGATTAGACTGCAGAAAAACATTAGCCGTATCCCCTGTCGCTCCTCCCACCACAGCGGGAACCCCGGGCAAGCCGGTTGCTATAATCGTGCAGCCGCCGACTTTTGTGGTCACTGTCGGAGGGGTTGGCGGGGACTTTTGGCCGACACTGACAGCGTATTCGCCCTCCGCTCCCGCCGGCACCAGCGGATCGGATTCATATTCGAAGTCGAACTCTTTGATCACCAGCGTGCAAACAGCGTACGGGTTCACGAGATCTGCCGCATGAAACAGATCCATTTCATACACGTCGCCCTGAGCTGTAACCAAGTCCGTCAACAAAATTGGACATTCCACCGCACCCGTGAATGATTCCACCGTGGCTAAGGTAGTGTTGTTAACCTTCTTCGTATACTTGGCCCCGCCCTCACATTCGCTGGGAGAGCCCACAGGCGGAGCGAGCTTCGCTTTGAAATTGGTTGTCGTAGAGCTGTTATTACCCTTGGCGAAACTCATCGCGGTCAGCGCCACCTGCGAAGCGAACATCGTCGCTAAAAACACTGCGGTTGCCTTACCTCTCATAATGGTGTCCTCCTTGTCCCTTTTTCAGGGTTTTTTTGATGATCGCTGTCAACGCAATCCGTGTGCCACGACAACCGAGTAGGATTACCTTGGCATCAGAACGGAAACGAGCGGACGCCAGGCGCCATGTTTTCCCAGCGACAGCGATGCGATTGGGTCGAAAAGGTACAGAGGCCGTCTCTCGCACCTGTACAAATACGTTAAATCTACATAGAGCGTTACTTCGGCCGATAGCTTCTGACGTTCCTGACCGAAACAGCGACCCGGGGAGGGCGCAGACTCCTACGGATATCCGAAGGGATATTCAGACAAAAGAAGGAATATTCCGACAAGAAAAGGAGAGACAACATATTCGTGCGCAACCAGCGGCACACGGCGACTCAAGGAAACCCGCCTTAGCAGCGGAACCGAGATGCTTCAATTAAATTCCGGGAAGTCTACCCGTTCAAAAAGGCGGTGAATTTGGCGAAGGATTTGTGAGTTGTCTCAAGCGAATCATGCGCGAGAGTCTGTGCGGTCAAGAACAAATGTTCTTGACGCGCCGGGTCATCACAGACCTAGGAGCGCCTCGCCAGAATTTGATCGGATTGGATTGCGGGAGAATGAACTCATAGACCCGTCAGTTTCGTTAGCGGCTCTTTTCACTTTACTGAAACAGCTCGCTGGACGTTAATTTGCCCAGAAATAGATCCGAACGGCGGATCGCCTCCATTCTGTCGGATCCGCTTATGGTGATCGCCTTCCGGGCAAATTTGTCGCAGTAGCCGCATTTCTCGCAAGCAACATAACGGCAATCGATCTTCTTTAGACCGTTAATAAATCCCTCCAACTTTTGATTGTCGATAAAAGTTTTCTCGGCGGCGAAGATGGCGTCTCCCATTTGCCGCAGGGTTTCCCGCGCCGCGGGATCCATCGATTTTGCTCCCGGCACGAAGCGATGCTCGGTCCTTCTCGAGTGGAGAGCGATGATGTCCGCCAGATTTCCCTCGTATTTTCTGTCGTTGTAAGCCTTGACTCTTTTCAACAGACCTCTCGCATTGAGAGAGCGATCGACGAGCTTGAACTTGGTAATGCCGATTTCTTCGTAGTGGTGGAGATCTTCGGGCCTGATCCATCCCGATTTGATGATCTCCACGGGATTTTTCACCCGGATGTTTTTGCAGTTGACCAGACAGGAATCGACATACACGCCGCCCGCCTCCTCGTGAGGCTGTGAGCCATGGGAAGCGAGATTGGCATGGTAGTTCGCGAAGGGACAGCCTCTCAAGCAGGCGAGATTGGCAAAGACCTGAATCTCACAGCGGAGATTTTGCCGCATCACGCGGAGCAATTTAAAATCGCGGCTCGGCCCGTCGTCGGGAATCACCACCTCATCGGCGCCCAGATCCTCCCAGAACTTGGCTTTTTCCAACGAGTCCACATTGGCGTATTTGCCGATGCAAAGCTTGAGCGCGGGAAATTGCTTTTTGATCAACTGAGCGATGAAAGGGATGGTTACCGTCACCATGTCCGGGGATTGCTCCGCCACCCATGCGAGATATTTGATAATCGCGCGATGAAAATCGCCGCTGTACTCTCGGTTGCCCAGGCAGGCGGTGTTGACAAGATAATTGAATTTAAGACCCAGGCCCTGCGCCTGTTTGATATGGTCGGTGGCTTGGTCGCGGTCGACTGCAGGCACGAGGGAAGCCTGACGTCCGCTGCCGATGACCTCCGTGGGAACACTTCCGTAGATCCATTCTACACTTGGGTATTCTTTCAAGCGTAAAAGATAATCGTTCTCCCAGGTCGTCGGGACGGAAAGTATCATGGCCTTCTCTCCTTTTCCGGTTGGTGATCGAGTTATTTTGAGATTGGATGGGAATATTTCAGCAAAATGAATGCCAAGCTGAAACGCGCGTCTTAGTACGAGATTGTCGGACGGAATTTTCCAGCGGTAGGAAAAAATGCCGGCGCACTTCTATTTTCTAAGAATAAAGTTGTAGTTTATCTCTCGGCCATCTCTTCGATGATCTTCCACTGTTTCTCGCTCACCGGCATGACGGACAGGCGCGGCAGGCGGACAAGGTCGAAGTCTTTTAGTTTTGCATCGGCTTTGATATCCGCCAGCGCGACCGGGCGCGGCAGCGCCTTCTCCGCTGCGATTTTGATGACGGGCAGCTTGGGATTGTTTTTCGTCGGATCGGGATAAGGCGCGCTTGCTGCGCGCGCCACGCCGACGACGGCCTTTTCATCGCCGGTGTGATAGATGAGAATCGCGTCGCCTTTTTCGATTCCGCCCAGGTGCTTGAGCGCGAGATTATTTTTCACTCCGTCCCAAACCGTGCGCTGGTCTTTTTGCAATTGTTGAAACGAGTAAGCCGAAGGCTCGGTCTTGAACAGCCAACGATTGGGCATGGGCGCAATCCCTCCAAGGGTGTTATAAACGGCAACCCGGTCCAACACAACTTGCCCCAAGCTTGACTCACGGAGGTTTTCCGCTGTATGCCAGCCTGGAGGCATGGATTGAGTCATCGTTACAAACTGCTTGGACTTTTTCTTTTGTCGGCGGCCTTGCTTCCCGCCCGCCCGGTCGCGGCCGAGCGAATCCGCGCTTCCTACGCCGCGCCCAATGCGAGCCAGTCGCCCTTGTGGACGGCGCAAGCGCGCGGTTTCTACGCAAAGTACGGCCTCGAGGTCGATCTTCTTTACATCAGCAGCGGCTCACTCAACGTCCAGGCCCTGGTCGGCAATACGGTCCAGTTCGCGGCCGGCGGTCCGGCGGCTCTGGAGGCGCGGCTCCGCGGGCTCAAGCTGCTCACGATCGCAAATCCCTTGACGGTCCTTGCGAGCAATCTGGTCGCTCTACCGGAGATAAAAGGCATTGCCGATTTGAAGGGCAAGGTAGGCGGCATCTCGCGCTTCGGCTCCTCGACACACCAAGGGCTGCGTTATCTCTTTCGCGCCAACGGTCTCAGCGTCGAGAACGACCTTAAAATGTTGCAGCTCGGCGGCGATTCGAGCCGCCTGGCGACGCTCAAGGCCGGCAAGATCCAGTACACGTTCTTGGGAGCAGCGGCGAGCGAACAGGCAAAGACTCAAGGATTGAAAATCCTGGCCACGGCCCAGCAGATGGCTATACCGTTTCCATGGACTGCCGTCGTCGTCAACGAAGCCTGGCTCGATCAGAATCGGGAGATCGCCTACCGCTACGTCAAGGCGGTAACCGAGGCGATCCGGTTCATGAAGCACAACCGCGTGGAGAGCGAGAAGATCATTGCGAAGTACATGCGGCTCGACGACCCCCATCTCGTCGCCGTTGAGTACGACTTCAACGTCGCGTTGTTTCCCGATCTCCCCTATCCGACGATCGAAGGCATGCGGCTCATTCTGGACAACCTCGCGGCGGAAACTCCGGAGTTCGCGCGCCGCGATCCGAAGGAATTCGTCGACAGCTCGATTGTGGACCGGTTGAAGCGCGAGCAGTTTTTAGAAAGCCTCGGCAAGTAAGGAGGAAACCATGGCGAAATTTAAGGAATTTAAAAAAGTTCTGCCGGCGGCGAACTTGCCGATGTTTGCCGATACGCGCATCGACGAAGAAGCCTACCGCAACCACCTCCGCTGGTTGATCACGCACGATATCGGCGGGCTGGTCATCAGCGGCCACGCGGGCGAGCTTGAGTCGCTGACTCCGAAGGAAAGAATCCGCGTCGCCGAGATCGCGCGCGCGGAGATTCCGGCGAGTCTCCCGATGGTCATCGGCTGCACCGGCTTGAGCACGCGCGAGCTGGTCGAGTGCGCGCGCGACGCGAAGGCCGCCGGCGCGGACGGGCTTCTGGTGATGCCGATTCCGCATTTCGCTTTTGGCGCGGTCGATCGCCCCGAGCTGATCGTGCCCTGCTTCGAAGAGTTGGCCGAGAAAGTCGATCTTCCGATGATCGTTTTCCGCTACGGCGCCAAGACGGGCCTGATGTATTCGGTCGAAGTGCTGCAGAAGATCGCCGAGAAAGTGCCGCAAGTCGTTGCGATCAAAGATTCTTCTTTCGACTACGAGGAGGCGTGGGTCGCGTTCCAGAACTTTCCGCGCAAGATTAATTTCCTGGTCGCGCATGGCAGTCTTTTCCTCATCCGCTTCGCGACCTCCGACGGCGCCGTCAGCTCCTTCTCCAACGTCGCGCCGGAATTCATCACCAAGCTCTTCGAGCTCGGCCATTCCGGCCGGATGGAGGAAGCGACTGCGCTTTTCAACAAGATCCGGCCGCTGTCGGACGCGATTTATTACAAGCAGCCGCTGATGCAGCACTGGGTGGTGGAAAAAGAGGCGCTCACCGCGCGCGGGCGCTTCCCGGGTTCGACCGTGCGGCCGCCGTTCCAGCCGCTCCGCCCGGAGCACGTCGAGGGCATCCGCAAGGCGGTCGCGGCGGCGGGCCTCGCGCCGCTGGCGTAGCGAAGCGGCGGCATCCTGCTGAACGAAGGAGAGATGAGTGAAGAGGATTCCGGTTGGCTGCTTCATCGCTTTGCTCATCGTCACCGTTGCTTCGCCTCCAGTCCTTGAAGCCAAACCGGTAACTTTCGCCTATCAAACGCCGACATTGAGCAGCACGCTGCCGATCATCGTCGGGATGGAGCTGGGCTTTTTCGCTTCCGAGGGGCTCGAAGTTAAACCTGTCTTCATCATCGGCGGACCTACGGCCATCGCGGCACTGATCGGCGGCGACGTGGATTACACTCTGGCCGCGGCCGTCCCGACCGTGCGGGCGATAGTCCAAGGCGCGCCGCTCGCCATCGTGGGTGGAATCCAGCCTTATATCGACTACACCCTCATCGGCGCCAGAGGGATAGCGAGCCTCAACGATCTCAAAGGCAAAGTCGTCGGCGTTACCGGCGCGGGCGGCATCGCGGAATTCGCCTCGGTCGAGGGGCTGGCGAAGAAAGGGCTGGTGCGCGACAGGGATTACAAGATTCTCTACGGCGTCGGAAACAGTCCTGCGCGCGCTCAGGCGCTGGAGGGGGGCAGGATTCAGGCGTCGCCATTTTCTTTCACGGAAAAAGTGGAGCTGGAGCGTAAAGGTTTTCCGGTGCTGTTCGATATCGGACAAACCATAAGCGGCTTTCCGTTCGTCGTGATTGCCTCGAGCCGGCGAAAAGCGGAAACCGATCCCGAAGGCACGACCGCTTTGCTGCGAGGCCTGAAACGGAGCATGGATCTGATCATCACGGACAAAGAGAAAGTGATCGCCGCGGCATCGAAAAAGGGCTCCTTCGGCGACCCGGGAACGATCCGCAAAGTGGTCGAGCATTTTGCCGGCCTCTATTCGATCTCGATCACTAAGGCGGAAATCGAGTCCGTCATCATCGCAGCGCGATTGGAGACCGAAGCGAAAAAGCTCGGCGGCGCGGAAAAGTTTTTTATCGGAACTTTCGCAGCCAAAGCTCTGGGCCAGAGCCGCTAGGAGAGATCATGGCGCACGACTTGGACTTGACCTTGATGCTGGCGGACTATCATCGCACCCGGCCGCTGCTCTCCGGCGAGGCGACGGCTGAGGGGATCAAGTTCCATCCCCGTCCCGCCGTGCCGGGCGAAGCCTGCCTCCGGCCGGTTTACGAGGAATTCGACATCGCCGAAATGTCGCTCTCCTGGTACACGATGGCGAAGTGTCGAGGAGAGCCGGTTGTCGCTCTGCCGGTTTTTCCCATGCGCATGTTCATTCACCCGTACATCTTTTGCTCGTCTTCGTCGAACGTTTGCGCCGCCGAAGATTTGAAAGGCAAAAAAATCGGAATGGATCAGTACCGGCTGACCGTCGGCCTATGGGCGAGGGGAATCCTTAAAGAATTTTACGGCGTGCGTCCTGAAGAGATGTCCTGGTTCACGTCCGAGCCGGAGGGCGCGGGATTCGAACCGCCGAAGGAGGTCAAGCTCGCAGTCGGAGAAAGGAGCGTGGAAGCGCTTATGCTGGAAGGCGAGATCGACGCTTTGATCGCGCCGAATGTGCCGGTTTCCTTTAGAGCCGGCGATCCGCGTATCCGGCGCGTGTTCAAAGATTGCAGAACCGAGGTTGTGGAATATTTCCGCCGGACGAAAATCTTTCCGATCACGCACACGGTGGTGCTGCGGGAATCTCTGGTCGCCGAGCATCCATGGGTCGTGAACAGCCTCGTCGGCGCTTTCGCTGAAGCCGAAAAAATCTGCCGCAAGGCCTACGAATATCCCAAGCGTCTGGCGCTGCCGAGCGCCGTTCTCATTATCGAAGAGGAAGAAGAGGCTTTCGGCAAAGATCCCTTCCAGCACGGCTTGACGCCGCAAAACCAGGTTGTGCTCGAGAAGTTTCTCCAATATGCTCACGATCAAGGCTACATCTCTTACCATCCCAAGTTGCGCGATCTATTTGCCCCGGCAGGAAATTAGGAAAGCATGACTTCGTTCGCTGACTTCTCCGCGGATTTTTTCCAACGTTACTTCGAGCTGCATCCGACCGAGGCGATCCACTACGGCATCGAGGGCCACGATCACCGGTTGATGGACTACACGGACGAGGCATACCGCGAGGACATAGCGTTTGCGGCGGACGCGCTGAAACGTTTGCGCGAGGTCTCCGTCAAAGGTCTCAACCGCGACGAAACCATCGACTACGCGCTGCTCGAAGGCCGGCTCACGTTAGATAATTACGAGTTCCACAAAGAAGATCATCGACTCAAATCGCCCGAGCAGTATCTCTCCGTGCCGCATTTTTATATTTTGACCGTGCGACCGACCAACGACTTGATGGGAAATTTGCTGGCGCGGCTCGAAACCTCGACCGGCGTTATCGACCAAGGAATCAACAATCTCAGCCGCCCGGAGGCCAACCCGCCGCGCTTGTGGACCGAGATGGCCGTCGAATCCGCCAAGGGCGGCGTTTCTTTTTTGGATAATCTCGAAAACATTCCCAACGTAAAAAACGCCGTGACCGACGCGCCGCGTTTTCGCGCGGCGGTCGCAAAGGCGAAGGCCGCGATCGAGCGCTATCGGGATTTTCTCCAACGCGATCTCTTGCCCCGAAGCCGCGGCGTCTATGCCGTCGGCCCGGAGCACTATCATCTGCTGCTCAAGAAACGCCACTTTTTAAGCCACGATGCCGCCGGTCTGTTGGCGCTGGGAGAAAAGCTTTTTGACGAGACGAAGAAAGAGCTGACGGCGCTGGCGGAAAAGATCGCGCCGGGGAAAAGCGTCGGGGAGGCCGCGCGGAAAATTCAGGAGGGGCATCCGGCCGCGGACGAGCTGCTGGCGGTTTATCGGAAAGCGATGGAGGCGGCGCGGAAGTTTGTGCGGGAAAAACAGCTTGTCTCTTTTCCGTCACGGGAAGAACTCCGCGTCGTCTACACGCCGGAGTTTCAGCGCCACGAGATTCCGTTTGCCGCCTATTTGTCGCCGTCGCCAAAGGACCCGGAGCAGATCGGCTACTATTACGTTACGCCGGTCGATGACGACGATCTGTTGCGCGAGCACAACTGGACCGGGCTGGAAAACACTTCTGTGCACGAAAGCTATCCCGGCCACCATCTCCAGTTCACTGTCGCCAACTCGATCGGCGCAGCCTGCACGCTTCCTAGATTGATGAACGAATCGTCGGTTTTCTACGAAGGGTGGGCGCTTTACTGCGAGCAGTTGATGCAGGAGCAGGGCTTTTTAAAGACCGAGGAGCACCGCTTCGTCATGCTGAAAGACCGGCTCTGGCGCGCGCTCAGGATCATTATCGACGTGAAGACACAGAGCGGCCGGATGACCTACGACGAAGCCGCCGATCTGATGGTGCATGAGCTGCAATTTCCTCGGCCGCAGGCCGAAGCCGATCTCAACTGGTACAGCCAATCGCCGTCGGTCCCGATGGGCTACGCGCTCGGCTGGTCGATCATCAATCGCCTGCGCGAGCAGGAAAGAAATAAACTGGGCACGAGCTTCGACCTCCGTCGCTTTCACGATCGCCTTCTCAGCGCCGGCAGCATCTCCTTGCCGCTCGTGGAGAAGCGCCACTTCGGGGAGGCGTGAGGCGAGAGGCATGAGGCAAGAGAAAATTCTAAGGTCTGACTCCCGCCTCTCGCCCACCGCCTCTCGCCTAACTGGGCCGTTGCTCGGCGCTCACATGTCCATCGCCGGCGGCGTGGACAAATCTCTCCTCGAAGGGCAAAAAGTCTCCTGCGACGTGATTCAGATTTTTACCAAATCGTCGCGCCAGTGGGCCGCTAAGCCATACGACGATGATGAGATCCGGAGCTTCAAGCAAAATCAAAAAGAGACCGGTATCGCCACCGTCGTCGCGCACGATTCGTACCTATTGAACCTGAGCTCGCCCGACCAGGCTTTGAGAAAGAAATCTATCCGCGCCTTCATCGACGAGCTGGAGCGCTGCGAGGCGTTGGCCATTCCTTATCTCATCGCTCATCCCGGCGCGCACGTCGGCGCCGGCGAGGCGAAAGGGATCAAGACCGTTGCGCGCTCGCTGGATGAGATCCACGCGGCTTGTGCCGGATTTCAAGTGAAAGTCGCCTTGGAGATCACCGCGGGACAGGGAAGCTGTCTCGGTTATCGCTTCGAGCAGATCCGCGACATGATCGACGCGACGAAACAGAGCGAGCAGCTGCGGGTCTGCTTCGATACCGAGCACGCGTTTGCCGCCGGCTACGACATCCGGCAGAAAGACGGCTACGATAGGACTTTCGGCGAATTCGACGAGACGATCGGTCTCGTGCGGCTGGCCGCGTTTCATCTCAACGACTCGAAAAAAGAATTTCACTCCCGTGTCGACCGCCACGAGCACATCGGCAAGGGCCACATCGGCGTGGAGGGATTTCGGCTCCTCCTGAACGACCGCCGCTTTTGGGGCATTCCGATGTGTCTCGAGACACCGAAGGGGAAGGATTTGAAAGAGGACGTGGAGAATTTGACGCTGCTCCGGAGTCTCGTCGCCGACGGCGTCAGCTCCGCCCGGCCCATTTCCAATCGCGGATCTCCGGCAAATCCTCTCCGTGCTCCGTGATGTACCGCTTGTGCTCGATCAGTTTCTCCCCGACCGCCTGCTTGATGTAAGCCGCTTTCGACGTCAGCTTCGGGACGCGGTCGCTCACGTCGCCCACCAGATGAAACCGATCGGTGTCGTTGAGCACAACCATATCGAACGGCGTCGTCGTCGTTCCTTCTTCCTTGTACCCTCGCACGTGAAGATTCTCGTGGTTGGTCCGGCGGTAGGTCAGCCGGTGGATCAACCAGGGATAGCCGTGGAAGGCAAAAATAATCGGCTTGTTCCGAGTAAATAGGGTGTCGAATGCCTCGTCGCTCAAACCGTGTGGGTGCTCGCTCGGGGGTTGGAGCTTCATCAGATCGACCACGTTGACGACGCGGACTTTGACCTCCGGAGCAAAAGTCCGGAGCAAGTCGACCGCCGCCAGCGTTTCCATCGTCGGCACATCCCCCGCGCAAGCCATCACGACGTCCGGTTCGCTTCCCTCGTCGCTGCTCGCCCATTCCCAGATGCCGACGCCTGCCGCGCAATGTTTGATCGCGGCTTCCATGTCGAGCCACTGCGGCTCCGGCTGCTTGCCCGCCACGATGACGTTGACATAACTCCGGCTGCGCAGGCAGTGATCGGTCACCGAGAGCAGCGTGTTCGCGTCCGGCGGCAGATAGACGCGGACGACTTCGGCTTTCTTGTTGACCACGTGATCGATGAAGCCGGGGTCCTGATGACTGAAGCCGTTGTGATCCTGCCGCCACACATGCGAGGTCAGGAGATAGTTCAGCGACGCGATCGGCCGGCGCCACGGGATTTCGCGCGCCGTCTTGAGCCACTTCGCGTGCTGATTGAACATCGAGTCCACGATGTGAATGAAAGCTTCGTAGCAACTGAAAAAGCCGTGGCGCCCCGTCAGCAGATAGCCCTCGAGCCAGCCCTGGCACATGTGCTCGCTCAGCACCTCCATCACCCGGCCGTCGTGAGAAACGTGCTCGTCGATCTTGAGGATCTCCTCCATCAGGCAGCGGTTCGTGACTTCGAACACCGCGCCCCAGCGATTCGAAGCGGTTTCGTCCGGGCTGAAGACGCGGAAATTTTTCTCGTTGAGCTTGAGCGCGTCGCGGATAAACCGTCCCTGCACGGCCGTCGCCTCGGCGTCGACAGCGCCCGGCCGCGGGACCGCGACCGCGTAATCGCGAAAATCGGGCAGACTGAGATCGCGGAGCAGCAGGCCGCCGTTGGCGTGCGGATTGGCGCCCATGCGGCGCTCGCCGCGCGGCGGAAGCTCCGCCAATTCGGGCATGAGCTTGCCGGATTTGTCGAAGAGTTGTTCCGGCTTGTAGCTCTTCATCCACTGTTCCAGAATTTCGACGTGACCGGGCTTGTCCATCTCGCTCACCGGCACCTGATGCGAGCGAAAAGTATTCTCGACCGGCTTGCCGTCGACTTCCTTCGGCCCGGTCCAGCCTTTGGGCGTTCCGAGCACGATCATCGGCCAGCGCGGCCGCTGCCGGACGCCGTGATCGCGCGCTTCGCGCTGGATTTTTTTGATCTCGGCGACAACTTCCTCCAGCACTGCCGCCATGCGCTGATGCATTTCCATCGGATCGTCGCCTTCGACCCAATACGGCGCGTAACCGTAGCCGCGGAAGAGAGATTCCAGCTCGTCGTGCGGCATCCGGCCGAGCACGGTTGGGCCGCCGATCTTGTAGCCGTTCAAGTGCAAAATCGGCAGCACCGCGCCGTCGCGCGCGGGATTTAAGAATTTGTTCGAGTGCCAGCTCGCCGCGAGGGCGCCGGTCTCCGCCTCGCCGTCGCCGATCACGCACGCAACCAGCAAATCGGGATTGTCGAACGCCGCGCCGAACGCATGAACCAGGGCATAGCCCAGCTCGCCGCCCTCGTGGATCGAGCCCGGCGTCTCCGGCGCGACGTGGCTCGGAACGCCGCCGGGAAAAGAGAACTGCTTGAATAGCCGCTTCATCCCCGCTTCGTTTTGAGAAATATCCGGATAAATCTCGCTGTAAGTGCCTTCGAGATACGTGTTCGCGACCAGGCCCGGTCCGCCGTGGCCGGGCCCGGTGATGTAGATCACGTTGAGATCCTGTTCTTTGATCACGCGATTGAGATGAACGTAAATAAAATTCAGCCCCGGCGTCGTGCCCCAGTGGCCGAGCAGGCGCGGCTTGATGTGTTCCCGCTTGAGCGGCTCTTTGAGCAGCGGGTTGTCGTAGAGATAAATCTGGCCCACCGAGAGATAGTTCGCCGCGCGCCAGTACGCATCGATCTTGCCGAGCTGTTCCGCGCTCAGCGTTTTTTTCGCGTTTTTCATACAACTCCCGCCTGGAGAGCCGCCGTCCGGCTCACGGCTTCTCTGTTGTCGCGGCCATCAGATTCCACACCGACTTGGCGATCCGGATCTCTTCGTCGGTGCGGATGACGCGCACGATCGCCCGGCCGCCGTCTTTCGAAATAACCGGCGCGCCTCGACGGTTGCGATCCTGATCCAGCTCGATGCCGAGAAAGTCGAGGCCGGCGCAAATCCGCGCGCGCACCTCCGGCGAGTTTTCGCCGATGCCGCCGGCGAAAACCAGCGTGTCCAGCCCGCCGAGCGCCGCGGCATACGCGCCGATCCATTTTTTTGCCTGATAGCAAAAGAGCGCGATCGCTTCGGCCGCGCGCGCATCGTCTTTCTCGCGCGCGAGCAGGTCGCGCACGTCGGAGCTCGTCTCCGATACGCCGAGAAGGCCGGAGCGGCGGTTGACCATCTCGTGGAACTGTTCGACGCTCATGTGTTCCGTCGCCGACAGATACGCGACGATGCCCGGGTCGAGATCGCCCGAGCGCGTGCTCATCGGCAAACCCGCCGCCGGCGTGAAGCCCATGGTCGTGTCGATGCTTTTGCCGCCCCTGACCGCGGCCATGCTGGCGCCGTTTCCCAAATGAGCGAGAACGACCCGGCCGCTCGCCGCTTCGCTGCCGCCGACGCGCGCCAGCTCCTCCATGAGAAATTCGTAGGAGAGTCCGTGAAAACCGTAGCGGCGCACTCCCGCCGCGTCGTAGCGGCGCGGAATAGCAAGCAGGCGAGCGACGCGCGGCAGGTCGCGATGGAACGCCGTATCGAAACAGACGATCTGCGGCAGGCCGGGAAATTTTCGGCCGAATGCCTCGATCAAGCCGAGCTCCGACGGCATGTGCTCCGGATCGTACGGACTCAGCCGGCGGAGCTCCGCGAGAACCTCCGCAGTCACGCGCTCGGGTTCGCTGTAACGCGGGCCGCCGTGAACGACCCGATGGCCCGCGGCGAGAAGGTCGGCGCAGCTTGCTCTGCGCTCCAGCCGGGCCACCAATGCGTCGACGCATGCGGCGTGATCGGAAGCTGAAATATTTTCACGCTCGGTGCGCCCGCTCGCGCCGTCGCTGAGCGTGAGCGCGCTGTCCGGCAAGCCGATGCGCTCGATCTTGCCCGACACCAGACGATCGAGAGATTGGCCGGCGCGAAACAGAGCGAATTTGACGCTCGAAGATCCCGCGTTGATCGTGACGATGAAGGATTTTGGACTCACACCGATTCCTGCGAGCGTGCACGCACAGTCTAACACCGGTCGCGTGATGCGCAAGGCGACGTGTTTGAACAATGCCGAAGAGCCGCTTGAAAGAAGACGAGGAAATTTGAATTCGATGCGGAACGTAGCGAGTCGGAGTCGTTATCCCGCCGGAACGGATATTCCCGGAAAAAAATACTGCACCACAAGCCCGATCAAATAGCCGAAGAGCGCCACGCCGACGGCGATGAAGAAGAATTCCAGGCCGGAGGTAAAAAGAGGCCGGGCCGCAAGGTAGCCCTTGGAGACGCCGAAGGGAAAGGATTTGAAAGAGAACGTAGAGAATTTGACGCTGCTAAAGAGCTTGATCGAAGACTAGCGCAGGTTCTGCCAGAGGGAGAACGTGCCCTTCTTCGTCTCGGCCGAAGGCATGGTAAACCACGGTTCGTCGGCCGCGGCCCCCTGCAGGATGCCGAAGAAATAAATTCTCAGCATCTGCTCGATCAGTTGCGACAGAGGAAGATCGCGCTTGGGATGGTGCCAGGTGTAGATCCAGTTCATCATGCCGAAGAGCGAAAAGGTCGCCGCCCGCAGATCGATCACCCTGCCGCTCTCGCGTCCCTGCAACTCGCCGATAAGATCCATCAGGACCTTCACGTAGCGGCGCTTCAACACAAGCATCTTTTCGTTGAACTCGCCCGTCAGTGACTCGTCCTCGTGCGCCATGACCTTCATCTCGTGCATATTGTGGAGAAAAAAACCGAGATGATTCTCCGCAAAGAGACGGATGCGCGCGCGCACGTCGGCGTCGCCGTTCGCCGCCTCCTCCCATCGTTGCAGCAGCGTGAGAAAGCACTGCTCCTGGATGAGAAACAGCAGCTCTTCTTTGGTGCGGAAATAATAGTAAAGGCCGGCGAGACTCATGCCGGTCGCGCGCGCGATGTCGCGGATGGACGTGTGATGGAATCCTCTCTCGGCAAAAATCTTGGCCGAGTGCTTGAGAATCTCTTGTAGCTTTTCGTCGTAGTGCCGCGTAGAGGGTTCCGAGCGGTTGGCCATGGTGAAAAGCATAATCGCAAAGCGCTCGGAGAGTGTCAAACTGGAAGGTCTTAAGGGTATAACTCTTCAAGCCTTTCAACTCTAAAACCCTTCAACTATTTTGACTTTTGGTGTATAGCTCTCCATACCATGAGCTATGAAAATATCGCGGTCGAAAAAGACGGCGCGATCGCGATCGTCACTTTGAACCGGCCGCAGCAATTGAACGCGCTTTCTTACGGTCTGGTGAAGGAATTGGCTCTGGCGCTGGAAGCGTTCGACCAGGACGCCGAAGTCCGGGTCATCATCTTGACCGGCGGGGAAAAAGTTTTCGCCGCCGGCGCGGATATCAAAGAAATGGCCGACGCCGGGCCGTTCGACGAGCGGGTGCAGGGCCGCCTCGCCTTCAGGGACCGGATCAATAAGGTCTCCAAGCCGGTCATCGCGGCCGTGAGCGGTTATGCGCTCGGCGGCGGCTGCGAGCTGGCGCTTTCCTGCGACATCATCGTCGCCTCGGAAACCGCTCGCTTCGGCCAGCCGGAAATAAATCTGGGGACGATTCCCGGCAGCGGCGGGACGCAGCGGCTCACGCGGCTCGTCGGCAAATATCGCGCGATGGAAATGGTGCTCGGCGGCAAAACCATCGAGGCGACGGAAGCCGAGCGGCTCGGTCTCGTGAACAAAGTCGTGCCGGTCGAATTTCTCCTCGAAGAGGCGAAGGAGATCGCCGAGAAGATCGCCGCCAAACCCCCGCTCGCCGTCAAGTTCGCCAAGGAATCGATCGTCAAAGCGCTCAATACGACGCTCGACGAGGGGCTGGAGTACGAGCGAAAATCTTTTTATCTTTTGTTTGCCTCCGAAGACCGCAGGGAAGGCATGAAAGCATTTCTGGAAAAGCGCAAGCCCGAGTTCAAGGGAAAATAAGGAAAGGCGAGGCGGTGAATTTCGAGAACATCATCTACGACAAGCAAAACGGCGTCGCGACGCTGACGCTCAACCGGCCGCAGGCGTTGAACGCGTTTACCATTCAGATGAACGGCGAGATTCAGCAGGCGCTGAAAAACGCCGACGAGGACAAGAGCGTCCGGTGTATTGTATTGACCGGAGCGGGACGCGCGTTTTGCGCCGGGCAGGATCTCAAAGGCCGCACGCCGGAGAAGAAAGGCTCGCTCGGAGCTTCGCTCCGTGAGCGCTACAATCCGATCATCCTCAGGCTTCGGCGCACGGAAAAAATCTCGATCGCCGCGGTGAACGGCGTCGCCGCGGGCGCAGGCTGCAATCTTGCGCTCGCCTGCGACCTCCGCATCGCCGCGGAGGAGGCTGAGTTCATCCAGGCCTTCGCCCGCGTGGGACTGGCGCCGGATTGCGGCGGCAGCATCGTATTGCCGCGTCTCGTCGGTCTCAGCAAGGCAATGGAGCTTTTGCTCCTCGCCGAGCCGCTCGACGCTCGCGAGGCGCAGCGTATCGGCCTGGTGGCGAAAGTCGTCCCGGGCAAGGAGCTGGCGGCGACGGCGCGCGCGATCGCCGAGAAAATCGCCCGCGGTCCGCGTAGCATCGGCCTCATCAAGCGCGCGGTCGATCGCGCCATGATGAATGATCTCGCAAAGCACCTCGACTACGAGGCCTATCTGCAGGAGATCGCCGGCAGGAGCGCCGACTACGATGAAGGCGTGCGCGCGTTTATCGAGAAGCGGCAACCTGTGTTCTCGGGAAAGTAACCGTGAGGCGTAAGGCGTCAGTCGTGAGTGGATCGCCTCACCCCTAACGCTTCACCTTTTACGAGCCATGTCCAACTTCGAAGTAAAAAAGATTGGAGTCTTGGGCGCCGGCACGATGGGCGCGGGTATCGCGCAAGTCGCCGCGCAGGCGGGATTCGAGACCCTGATCTACGACGTCTCGCAGGAGTTCATCGACAAGGGGCTCGACCGGATCCGGGGCTTTCTCAAAGGCAGCAAGGAAAGAGGGAAGCTCACGGCGGAACAGGAAAGCGGAATTCTTGCGCGTCTCTCCTCGTCGCTCAAGCTCGACGATTTTGCCGGCTGCCGTCTCGTCATCGAGGCCGTGCCGGAAAAAATGGACCTCAAGCGGGAAGTGTTCAAGAAACTTGACGCCTTCTGCGGACCCGATACGCTGCTTGCGACCAACACCTCTTCGTTCTCGGTCACGGCGATCGCCGGCGCGACGGAGAAACCCGAGCGGGTGCTGGGGCTGCATTATTTCAACCCGCCGCCGCTCATGGCGCTGGTCGAAGTCGTTCGCGGCGAGCGCACGAGCGAAGCCGCGATGGAAAAGGCCACGGCGCTCATCCGCGAGATGGGGAAAACGCCGGTCCACGCCAAAGACACGCCGGGATTCATCGTCAACCGGGTGGCGCGCGCGTTTTACAACGAGGCGCTGAAGATTTTGAGTGACGGAGACGCGACCGTGGAGATAATCGACCGGGTCATGAAGGGCGCGGGTGGTTTTCCCATGGGCCCGTTCGAGCTGATGGACTTGATCGGCAACGACATCAATTTCGCCGCCACCACTTCGCTCTACGAGGCTTTCTTCCACGATCCCAGATTTCGCCCGAGCCCGATCCAGCAGCGGATGGTCCAGTCGGGAAACTTGGGGCGAAAAACCGGCCGCGGCTATTACGTTTATGGCAAAAAGTAGCGTCCTTATCGTCGGCAAGAATCGTCTCGCAGAAGAGCTAGTCGGACTGTGCCGCGCCGGCGGCTTCGAGGCAGAAATTTATCCCGACGCCTATCCCGCGGCGCTCGCCGGTTCTTTGATCGTCGAAACCTTGCCCGGAAACGAAAACGAAAAACGAGAAATCA
Source organism: Binatia bacterium (assembly GCA_041490745.1). Lineage (GTDB taxonomy): Bacteria > Desulfobacterota > Binatia > UBA9968 > UBA9968 > JAJPJQ01. Next base: position 22,333 of record JBGPTS010000009.1, read on the forward strand.
TCCGGCGGCTCGACGCACAAGCTCCGGCGGCGGCGATCGTGACCTCGTGCCTCGGCTTTTCGACGACGCGCATCGCTTCGTGGACGACGCGGCCGGAGCGCGTCGTCGGCTTCGCCGCCTTCTATCCATTCAAGGAAAAAAAGGTGGTAGAGTTGAGTTCCGGGCTGGCGACCGGAGAGCCGGCATTGGATCAGGCGGAAAAATTTTTTCGCGCTTTGGATAAAGAGCCGGTGCGAGCGAAAGACGCGCCCGGACTGATCTTCGCGCGCGTCGTGAGCCTCATCGTCAACGAGGCGGCGAGAGCTCTGGATGAGGGCGTGGCTAAAGCCGAGGAGATCGATACGGCGATGCGCCTCGGCGTGAATTATCCTGCCGGGCCTCTCGCCTGGGCCGACCGCATCGGCCTCGACGAGGTGCTGGCAGTGTTGGAGGGATTGCAGCGCGAAACCGGCGACGACCGTTATCGGCCGGCGCCGCTCCTCACGAAAATGGTTTTGGCCGGTCGGCTGGGCGAGGCGAGCGGAAAAGGGTTTTACGACTACAAAACGTGAGCGCGATTTTTTTTGATGCCTGATAGCTTCAGCCGGAGGCTGATCCGCCTCCGGCGGAGATCGCTGAAAGCGGGTAGCTTTTTTATGAAAGAAGCATTCATTCTCGACGCCGTGCGCACGCCGATGGGGCGGCACGCGGGAATTCTGAAAGACATTCGCACCGACGACCTTGGCGCGCACGTCATCGCGAAGCTGATCCAGCGAACCGGCGTCAAAGGCGAAGAGGTCGAAGACGTTTACTTCGGCTGCACCAACCAGGCGGGCGAGGACTCGCGCAACGTCGCGCGCACCGCGGCGCTGCTCGCCGGACTCCCGATGGAAATTCCCGGCTGCACGATCAACCGCCTCTGCGGCTCGGGCCTCGAAGCGATCAATCAGGCGGCCCGCGCCGTTCAGACGGAGCACGGCGACCTTTTCATCGCCGGCGGCGTCGAGAGCATGACGCGCTCGCCGATGGTCATGGCGAAAAACGGCGCGCCTTTTCAGCAGGGCAACGCGACGATCTACGACAGCACGCTGGGCTGGCGTTTTCCCAACGCGCGGCTGGGAGAAATGTACCCGCTCATCTCGAACGGCGAGTCCGCCGAGAACATCGCCGAGAAATACAACATCAGCCGCAAAGACCAGGACGCGTGCGCGCTGGAGAGCCACAGGCGCGCCGTGCACGCGACCGAAACCGGGATCTTCAAAGACGAGATCATCCCGATCGCGGTGCCGCAAAAAAGGGACGGCGTGGTCGTTCACGACAAGGACGAAGGTCCCCGCGGCGACACCTCGATGGAAAAACTGGCGGCGTTAAAACCGGTATTTCGCAAAAACGGCAGCGTCACGGCGGGGAACTCCTCGCAGATCTCCGACGGCGCCGCGGCCCTTCTCATCGCGACGCCGGAGAAGGCGAAAGCGCTCGGACTCAGGCCGATGGCGCGCGTCGTCGCCTCGGCAGTCGCCGGCGTGGACCCCGCCTATTTCGGCATAGCGCCCGTGCCCGCCACGCTTAAAGTCCTCAAGCGCGCCGGACTGAAGCTCGACGAGATCGACCTCATCGAGTTGAACGAAGCGTTTGCCTCCCAAGTGCTTGCCGACGTGCGCGAGCTCGGCATGGACATGAACAAGGTCAACGTCAACGGCGGCGGGATCGCGCTCGGCCATCCGCTCGGCTGCAGCGGCGCGCGCATCGTGACGACGCTCATTCACGAAATGAAGCGGCGCGGGAGCCGCTATGGCCTGGCGACGATGTGCATCGGCGTCGGCCAGGGAATCGCGACCATTGTTGAGCGAGTCGGCTAAGCTCTCGCCGCTCAAGCCGCCCGCGCCGCGCGCAGATGAGCCGCAAACTCGTCCCGATCGCACTTCTCGCCCTGGCATGCCTTCTCGTCATCTTCGCCGTCTCGCTCAACCGCATCATCGACGAAAACCGCGCGCGCATCCAGCAAGACCTCGCAAGATCTCTCGGCCGAGCTGTGAACTTCGGCGCGATCGGACTCAGTTTCTGGGGCGGCCCCGGCGTCTCGGCAAAGGATTTGAGCATCGCCGACGACCCGCGCTTCGCCGCGACGCCGTTCATCCAGGCTAAAGAGCTGCGCATGCAGCTCCGCTGGCTGCCGCTCTTCGCCGGCAGACTAGAGATCAACCGGTTCGTTCTCGAGCAGCCGGAGATTCAAATTATCCGAAACGAGGCGGGGCTGATCAATATCGAGACGATCGCGACGCATGAAGACATCGCGAGCGAGCCGGGCGGCGCCAGAGACAAAAAACGGCCGAACGCGCCGCGGCTGATGATCTCCAGCATCGCGATCAAGAACGGCAGCGTCGATTACATCGACCGAGCCTCGCGCGAGCCGATCGAGGTCCGCGCGCGGCGGTTAAATCTTGTCGCCGTCGGCGCGCTCGACGAACCGGCCCGGGTGCGGATCGCAGCCGATCTGTTCGAGCAGCAGAGCGGAAATTTTACCGTAGAAGGGCGCGTCGGGCCATGGCCCGCGGACGCGCCCTGGGACCGGATTCCTCTCGACCTTCGACTGCGCTGCGACGCGCTTCTCTTGCCGCAGCTCATGCGGGCGATTCCCGCTCTGCGAACGACGGCGCTGCGCGCTTTCGACGCGGACGGGCCGGTCTCGATCAGATCCAAAATCGACGGCACGTTTGCTCGCCCGCATTTCGCGGATTTGTATTTCACCGGATCTTTTTTCGGCGCCGGCGAAAACAACACGCTGATCCGGGGCGATCTGGATTTTTCCCGGGCCGACTCGTGGAGCGAGGGCGCGGTCAGAATAAACATTGCCGTTGATCCGCTGGCGCTCGGCCGGCTCAAAACCATTCCTTGGCTCCGCGAGAGTCTCCCCGAGGCCCTCTCGGCCGAAGGAGACGCGACTTTCGCCGGTGAATGGGAAGGGACGCTCGGCAATCTCAAAGCGCGCGCCACGGTCAAAGCGGCGGCGAGCGAGATCGCGTACGGCAACTGGCTGAAAAAAGCCAAAGGCGTTCCGGCCGAGATCCGGATCAACCTGGAACGCTCCAAGGACCGGCTCGTGATGCTGGAATCGTGGGTCGCGATCCAGGACTCGAAAATGCTGTTCTCCGGTGCGATCGACGAGCGCCCCGAGCGGCGCCTCGCCCTGCGCCTCGCTGCCGACGGCGTCAACGCCGCTGGCTGGCAAAAATTTTTGCCGCCGCTCGCCGGCTACAACCTGGGCGGCAAGGTCAACTGGGAGATCGAGGTGACAAAAACTTTGTCCTCCGAAGCGGGTTTTGAAATTCGCGGCGTCCTCGGTTTCGACGGCGTCGAGATCAAGGACAAAAAGAGCGGCCGCGGCGTCGATCGTGCCGCCGGCCGGATGGTTTTTCGCGGCAACGACGCGCGCGTGGAACGGCTCGCGTTTCGCGCCGGCGCTTCGGAATTTTTTCTCGAAGGAACGGTAGCCGATCTGTCGAAGCCGGCGCTCGGCTATTCGGTGCGCTCGGCCGTCTTGAAGGTCGGCGATTTGACCGTCGGCGCGGCGTACAAGAACGACGAGATGAAATCCGTCGCGGGCGCGGGCGAGTTGCAATTCGACGCGGGTAAGGTCGTGATCCGCGGCAACGTTGAGTCGACCGAGGGCACGCTCCAGGACCTCCCCTACCGCAACCTCCGCGCCGAGGTCGTTTGGCGGCCCGCGGGTTTCAGTTTCCAAAATTTTTCTTTGCAGTCGCTCGGCGGCAACTTCCGCGCCGGCGGATCGTGGGAAAAGGGCGCGGACAATTCGCTCCGCCTGGCGCTCTCCCCCGCCATCGAGTCGGTGGACTTGAGCGCACTGTTGGCGCGCAAATTTTCTCGGTTCCAAGACGCGATCGACGGCCGGCTAAGTCTCAAAGCCAAGCTCGCGGCGGAGACGAAAAACGTCTCCGATTTGGCCGAGAGCCTCCTGGGCGAGGGACAGGCGCTCGTCCGCAACGGCGCGCTGAAAGACTTTAATCTCATCCAGCTCGTGCTCTCCAAAGTCTCCGGCCTACGCGGGATCGCCGGGTTGCGCCTCCCAAAACGCATCGCGCCGCTCGCCGACCGAAACGACACGCCGTTCGATTCTTTCAGCGCGACCTTCACGATCCGCCAGGGACGGATTCACAGCCACGACGTTTTTTTCTCCACTGCCGACTACGCCGTGAGCGCCGACGGCTCGGTCGGTCTGGACAAGAGCATGAAATGGGACGCGACGCTCACCCTGTCGCCGCAATCCACTCAGTATCTGTTGCAAGAATACAAAACCGTCCGCGGCCTGATCGACGACCAAGGCAGACTCGCCGTGCCGTTCCGCATCGAGGGCCGGCTGCCGCGGGTTCAGGTGCAACCGGACCTGCAAAAATTGGGGCAACAAATGCAACACGCAAAGCCGCCGGCCGTCGGCCGCCGTCCCGCTCGCTGAAGGCCGGGCGATTGCGAAAAGCTTCACGCCATGAATCTCAAGGAAATTTATTTCGCCGTCCGTCCCGAGGACATCGCCTTCGTCAAATTCATCGTCGAATCCTACGAAGACGTCGGTATCATCCGCACCGTGCTTCGACAAGCTCCGCAGGGTGAGGGAAATCGAACCCTCGATCGAAAGAAGGCTATCATCGTCGTCCTGATCGTGGAGGATTTTCTCGCCGTCGCGCGCGCGCTGTTCGATTCGCTTCGGAGCGAAGTCGCGATTACGGAAATCGCGCGGCCGACCGCGATCGGTGACGACTGGCTGATGACGGAACTGGCGACCGAAGAATAAACTTTTAGCCCCGCGACAATGAATCTCGGCACTGAAGAAAAAATTCTGGCGCTGTTGAGCAAGCGGTCGCGCCACCGCTTGACGCCGGCAGAAATCTTGAAAGGTATCGGCGGCGCGCGCAACGATCTCAACGCCGTCGTCGAAAGCCTGCGCGCCCTCGCCAGGCAGGGCCGGATCGTGCGGCTGAAAAAAAATCATTACGCCCTGCCGAACGCGCAAAACTGCGCAACCGGCAGAGTGCACGCCCACCCGGACGGCTACGGCTTTCTCATCCTCGACGATCGCGACAAAGAAGACCTCTACTTGAGCCGGAGAGAAATGCGTCGCGTCATGCACGGCGACCGCGTCATGGTCCGCGTCGAACGCAAGCGGAGCGGCAACGAGACGCACGTCGTCGAAATTCTCGAGCGCGGTCAGAAGCGGCTCATCGGAACTTACGAGGAACACGACGGCCGGGGTTATCTGATTCCCATGGACGCGCGCATTGCGCCGGCCATCCCGTTAAGCCGCGACGGGCCAAGACCGGCGCAGGGCGTGGTCGTCGCCGCGGAAATCTCGCGCTACGGAACCGGCTATGCCGCTCCCGAAGCCGACCTCGTGGAAGCCCTCGGCGATCCGGACGATCCGGAGATTCAGACGCGCGCGATCGTCTTTCAATACGGCTTGCCGGCGGCGTTTTCTCCCGAAGCGCAGCGTGAAGCGAAAAATTGCCCGCAATCAATCAGCGCGGCGGAAGGTAGCACACGCGTAGATTTGCGCGCGCGTTCTATGGTCACGATCGACGGCGAGCGGGCGCGCGACTTCGACGACGCCGTCAGCGTGGAAAAGCAGAACGACATCTATCATCTTTACGTCTCGATCGCCGACGTCGCTCACTACGTCAGGCCGGGAACGGCGCTGGATCGAGACGCTTACGAACGGGCGACCAGCGTCTATTTCCCCGACCGCGCGCTACCGATGCTGCCCGAAGACCTTTCCAACGGCATTTGCAGCTTGAATCCGCGTGAGGATCGGCTGACCAAAACCGCGCTGATCGAATTGAGCGCGAGCGGCGAGGTGTTGAAGAGCCGGTTTTTTAATTCGGCGATCCGCAGCCACGCGCGCATGACGTATACGGAAGTGCGCCGCATTCTCGTGGACAAAGATTCCGAATGTCTCGCCCGTTATAGCGAACTCGTGGATTCCTTCAAGCTGATGGAGGAGCTGGCGCTACTGTTGTGCGAGCGGCGCAGAGCACGGGGAAATCTGGACTTCGATCTGCCGGAGGCGGAGATTCTGCTCGATCTTCAGGGCGCGCCGGAAAACATCGTCCGCGCCGAGCGCAACATCGCGCACCGCATCATCGAGGAGTTCATGATCGCCGCCAACGAAGCGGTGGCGCGTCATCTCAAAGAAAAAAATTTTCCGCTGCTCTACCGCGTGCACGAGGGGCCGGAGCGCGAGGGCATCGAAGAGATCGCGCCGTTTCTACTGAGTCTCGGCTACCGCCTGCCGGTAAAAAAAGAGCGGATCGCGCCCAAAGATCTGCAGAAGTTGCTCGACGCCTGTCGCGGCAAGCCCGAGGAGAGAGTCGTCAACCGGGTGCTGCTACGCGCCATGAAGCAGGCGCGCTACGCGCCGGAGAACATCGGCCACTTCGGCCTCGCTTCCGGGTGTTACACTCATTTCACCTCGCCGATCCGGCGCTATCCGGACTTGATCGTGCACCGGATGCTCGAAGACGCGCTGGCGGAAAGAAAGCTCAAGCCGAGCGAGCGCGAAGAGCTCGACCGCTATATGGCGGAAGCCGGCAAGCATACCTCCGAGCGCGAGCGCAACGCCATGGACGCCGAGCGCGAGATGGTCGATCTCAAGAAGGCGCAGTTTATGATGGACAAGATCGGCGAGGAGTTCGGCGGATTTATCGTGAGCCTCGCGAACTTCGGCTTTTTCGTCGAGCTGGAAAATTATTTCGTCGAGGGGCTGGTGAAGCTCTCCTCTCTCACCGACGACGCCTACCAGTACTACGAAAAGGAATACCTCATCAAAGGCCGCCGCACCGGCCGCAAACTCCGCCTGGGCGATCGTGTGCGCGTCAAAGTCGCGCGCGTGAACGCGTTCCGGAGCGAGATTGATTTTCAGTTGGTCTAGACCGAAAACGCTACTCATACCTCAGCGCGTCGATCGGATCGAGGTGCGCGGCTTTTTGCGCGGGATAGAAGCCGAAGAAGACGCCGACGCCGCCGGAGACGGCGAACGCGATGGCGACGATGTCGGGACGAACGAGCACCGGCCATTCCATCCATCGGTTGATGATGTCGGAACTTGCGATGCCGATGACGATGCCGAGCGCGCCGCCGATCGCCGCCATCACCAGCGCCTCGACGATGAACTGGAGCAGGATGTCGCGGCTGCGCGCGCCGACGGCCATGCGGATGCCGATCTCGCGCGTACGCTCGGTGACGGAGACGAGCATGATGTTCATGATGCCGATGCCGCCGACCAGGAGCGAGACCGACGCGATGCTGCCGAGCAGCACGGCCATCACCGTCGCGCTGTTGGAGGCCGCTTCGGCGATGTCCGACAGATTTCGGATCATGAAATCGTCGTCCATGTCCGGGCGAAGCTTGTGCCGCTCGCGGAGCAAGAGCGTAATTTGATTTTTTGCCCCATCGGTCAAGTCGGCGCTCCGGGCGGCGACAATGATCTGCTGGATATACGTGACTCCCATAACCAGCTTCATCATGGTCGTGTAAGGGACCATGACGACGTCGTCCTGATCGTTGCCCATGCCGCTCTGGCCCTTGGCGCCCAGAACCCCGACGATGCGGAACGGAATTTTTTTGATGCGGATGACGTTGTCGATCGGGTCCTCGTCGCCGAAAAGATTGTAGGCGACGGTTTGGCCGATGAGAGCGACTTTGACCGTGCTCTCGACGTCCGCTTGGCTGAGGAAGCGGCCGTTGTCGATTTTCCAGTCGCGGATCTGTTGATATTCCGGAGCGACTCCTTGCACCGACGTTTGCCAGTTCTGCTCTCCGCCGATCACCTGTTGGGTTTGGCGCAGGACCGGCGAGGCGCCGGTCACGACCGGAATCTCGTTCATGATCGCCCTGGCATCGCTGTCGCTCAGACTCTGCCGGCCGCCGGAGCCGGTTCGCGCGCCGCCCAGAGTCATCGTGCCGGGCAAGATCACCAATAGATTGGTCCCGAGGCTTGCGATCTGCTGGCGCACGAGAGCCTTGGCGCCTTCGCCGATGGCGACCATGGTGATCACCGCGCCGACGCCGATGATGATACCGAGCATGGTGAGAAAAGAGCGCAGCTTGTTTCTTGCCAACGCCCTGAGCGCGATTCTGAATGCCATTAGCAACATAGAGATACCAAAAACCTGGCAGGCACGCAGGCCTACCCCTACAATGATCCTTTAACCCTTTCTCTCATCCGAGACCACCAGGCCGTCGCGAAACACGATCCGCCTTTTCGCGTAATCGGCGATGTCGGCCTCGTGCGTCACCAGGACGATCGTAATGCCTTCCCTGGCGTTCAGATTCTGAAACAGCTCCATGATCTCGCCGCTGGTCTTGCTGTCGAGGTTGCCGGTCGGCTCGTCGGCGAGGATCAAGGCCGGGCGGTTGACCAGCGCGCGGGCGACCGCGACCCTTTGCTGCTGGCCGCCGGAGAGTTGATTCGGCATGTGATGCTGTCTTCCCTCCAGCCCGACGAGGGTGAGAACGTCCCGCGCGCGAGCGCGGCGCTCCCTCGACTGCATGCCGTTGTACATCATCGGCAGCTCCACGTTTTCGACGGCGGAGGTGCGGGAGAGGAGATTGAATCCCTGAAAGACAAAACCGATCTTTTGATTGCGTATGTGCGCCCATTCGTCCGGCGAGAGCGTGCTCACGTCCTCACCCTCCAGGAAGTACGCGCCGGCCGTCGGACGGTCGAGGCAGCCGAGGATGTTCATGAAAGTGGATTTCCCCGATCCTGAGGCGCCCATGACCGCGACGAATTCGGCGCGTTCGATGTCGACGTTGATGCCGCGGAGCGCCTCGACCTCGATATCGCCCATCTTGTAAACTTTGCGCAGATCGCGAATGCGAATGACTTGCGCCGTGGGCTCCCGGCTCGGCTCATCGTGCTTGGGAAATTGAGCGGCGCCCGAGTTTTCCATTATCTCAGAAGCCAAAAACCCGTCTCCCGCCTGGAGCCGTCGGCCGCGCCTGGCTGCCCGAGCTGGACATCGCCACGACCACCTGCTCGCCGTCCTTGAGCTGGTCGGTAATCACCTCGGTGGAGGTCCCATCGCTGATGCCGAGTTGGACTTTCACCGGCGTCGCCTTCTGATCGCGGAGCGCGTATACGGTCCCTTCCCGATTTGCGCGGCCTTCTCCCTTGCCTTTCGAACCCTGGCCGGCACCCGCGCCGCGCCCGCCGCCGCTTCTTGCGGCGCCGTTGGTGCGTTGTCCGCCGTCCGGCCCGCTCGGCGCCGTTTGGACTTGCGGCTTTTCCTCCGGCGGACGGAAGCGCAGCGCCGCATTGGGAATCTTGAGCGCGCCCTCTTTCCGGCTGACGAGAAATTCCACGTTCGCCGTCATGCCGGGCTTGAGCAAGAGATCTTTATTGTCGACTCCCACGACGGCGTCGTAAGTCACGACATTCTGAACCATGATCGGCGCGTTGCGCACCTGAAGCACCTTGCCTTGAAATCGCCGCGTCGGATACGCGTCGACGGTAAAGATGGCCTCTTGATCGATCCACACGTTGCCGACGTCGCCCTCGCTGACGTTGGTATCGACCTGCATCTTGGAGAGATCGTTGGCGATCAAGAACAGCACCGGCGCCTGCAGCGAAGCCGCAACCGTTTGGCCGACATCGACGTTGCGAGAGACTACGATGCCGTCGACCGGAGAACGGATGACGGTATGGTTGAGATCGACCGCGGCCTGCTCCAACCCGGCCTTGGCCAGCGCCACTTGAGCTTTGTTGACTTCGAGCTGCGCCACCGCGGTGCTGTAAGCGGTCTCGGCGGCGTCCAAGTCGGCTTGCGCCACGAGTTCGCGCCTTCTCAATTCTCTGTTCCGCTCGAGCGTGCGCTTGCTGTCCTCGACGGCGACTTGCGCCTTCGCCGAATTGGCCTGGGCCGAGACGACGTTGGCCTGCGCCTGATCGACCGACGCCTTGAATTTATCCTGATCGAGCTGGACGACGACCTGCCCCTGCTTCACTTGGCTGTTGAAATCCGCGTAAAGCTTGGCGATCGTTCCCGACACCTGGCTGCCGACCTGCACCGTGACGACCGCTTGTAAACTTCCCGTCGCGGTCACGACCTGGGTGATGTCGCCGCGCGCGACGGGCGCGGTGATGTAAGGATTTTCTCTCGCGCTGTCGCGCACCCCCCAGAAAGCCAAGCTGAGACTGACGGCGATGGCGACGACGGCGATGAGCAGAAGATTGCGCTTGAGCTTCACGGCTCCCTGCGAACGGCCTGAAAAATTTTTTCCACGATTTGCCCGACCTCTTCTTTATCCGAGCGTTCGAAAGTCACGCCGCTGGTGATGACCGCATCGGGCTCCAGGTCCTCCAGCAAATGCTCGACCGCGACGCGAAACAGAGACATGAACGGCACGCCGTCCATGGACTCTCGGATCTCCTCGGCGTTTCCTTTGACATAGTAGTTGAGATCGCTGTCGGTGATCATTAGCGTGATTTTCCCTGTGCGGCGAAGATTTTTCGCCGTCGCGCTGTTTTTGCCGATCGCCAGATCGATCGTCGAGCGATCCTTCGCCACCACCTCATGATATGACAACATCGCCGGATGCGCCCAGCTCGCCTCATCGACGGTCACGATGACGATCGCCTTGTCCTTTTTCGACGCCATCGCGTCGCCTTTTAGACGGTGAAACAACTCTTCGGTCAATTCCGTGCCTAAAACTTGTGACATCCTTCGCGGACTCTCCCTCCAGATTTAGATTTCAGATTCATCCTTCCGCCTTCAGCCTTCAGCCTTGATTTCCAGTTCCTGCCTCTTTCCGAAACCCTGCTCGTTGTCGATATAATAAACCCGCTCCGGAACGACGCAATAAAATCTGACTTTCAAAAACGCCTGGTAGAGCGCGCCGCTCGTCGGGTCGGTGAAAATCTTTATCACCTCGGGATATTTGAGACCGTAAGCCACCATCGCCTTGCCCTTTTCGACGAGCGAATCCACCGGCGTCGCGCGGCCTTCGAGCTGAATCCCTTTGATCTTCCGCCAGTCGCGGTAGTCTTCCTGTATCGTCGCCGCGACGCGGGCATTCGCCGCGAGGTTTTGACAATGGCGCGAATCCGGCGCGGAAAAAAAATAGAGCCTGAGTCCGCTGCTCGCATAAAACACCGTCGCCGCCCAGGGAACGTCGCCCCCACACGTCGCCAGCGTCATCGTGTTGTGGCTCTCCAGGTAACTTAAGATCTGCCGTCTGAGTTCCTCACCGCTCATCCTTCCGCCTCGATCCTTCATCCTTCTGCTTTTTGATCAGCGGCGCTTTCGCAAGCGCCGCCAAGTCGGCCGCGCCGACGCACAACATGGCGACTTTGACCTCGTGTATCAGCCTAGAAAGAAATTCTACCACCTTGTCGGCCGATTCCAAAGCCGGCACGAGCAACGGCTGGCCGATAGCCGCGACGTTCGCGCCGAGCGCGATCGCCTTGGCGACGTCGAGACCGTTGCGAATGCCGCCCGAGGCGACGATCTCGATCGACGGCGCGGCGCGGCGCGTCTGGACGAGAGACTCCTCGGTCGGTATGCCCCACTCGGCGAACGTGAGATCGACGGCCTTGCCCTTTTCCGCCGCGCGCTTCGCCTCCACCGAGTAAAATGAAGTCCCGCCGCGGCCGGCGACGTCGATCGCCTTGACGCCCGCCTTTTGCAAGCGCAGCGCGACGTCCGCCGAGATGCCGAAGCCGACTTCCTTGGCGACCACCGGAACTTCCAGATCGCGGCAGATGGCCGCGATGCGGCGCGCGAGGCCTTTGAAATTGCGATTGCCTTCGGGCTGCGCGGCTTCCTGCAAGACATTGAGATGCAGGATCAAGCCGTCGGCGCCGATCATGGCGACGGCCCTGCGGCAGTGCTCGATGCCATAGCCGTAGTTAAGCTGCACCGCGCCGAGATTGGCGAGCAGGAGAATATTCGGCGCCACGTCTCTGACTTTGAACGAATCCGCCGCGCTCGGCGCTTCGAGCGCGACGCGCTGCGAGCCCACGCCCATCGCGAGGCCGAGCGTCTCGGCCGCGGCGGCGAGATTGCGATTCACTTTGCGCGCGACGTCGAAGCCGCCGGTCATCGAAGAAATCAGGATCGGCGCCGCGAGTCGCTTGCCGAGAAAGCGTGCGCCGAGGTCGATCTCGTCGATGTCGGTTTCGGGCAGCGCGTTGTGAACGAACGTGTAACGGTCGAAGCCCGCGCCACCCGCGCCGGCGACCGACGGCGCGTCGAGACAGAGTTCGAGGTGCTCCTTTTTTCTCCGCTGCGTCGGGGAAAGGGATTTTTTATCCCTTCTGGAAGGCATGGCGGGGTGGAAAAACTGTCACTTGGATTTTTTCGCCGGCCGGATTTCTTTGCGCGCCGCGACCGAGATCACCCGGTCGGCGCCGGGGTGGCGGCGCATCTGCTCGTCGCTCCAGCGCTTGAAAAGACTTACGTCGATGTCGAACTGATCGAGAATCCGCGTCACGGTCTGATTGATGATGTCGTCGAGCGTTTTAGGGCGATGGTAAAACGCGGGCACGGGCGGAAAAATCATCGCGCCCATGCGCGTGAGCGCCACCATGCTTTCGAGGTGCCCCAGGTGGAGCGGCGTCTCGCGCGCGACCAGCACGAGTTTTTTTCTTTCCTTCAAGATCACGTCGGCCGCGCGCACCAGCAAATCGCCGCCGACTGAATTGGCGATGCCGCCCATCGACTTCATCGAGCACGGGGCGATGACCATGCCTTCGGTGCGAAACGAGCCGCTCGAGATGCTCGCGCCGACGTTGCCCACGTCGTGGACCACGTTCGCCATCGCCTCGACCTCCTTGACCGAATGCGGCGTCTCGACCTGGATCGTCATCTTGGCAGCCCGCGTCATCACGAGATGGGTCTCGACGTCTTTCACCCTGGAGAGGATCTCCAGCATGCGCACGCCGTAGATCGCACCGGTCGCCCCGGAAATTCCGACAATGAGTCGCCGCATAAGACCTCAATCGATAAATTCTAGGGTGATCCACCCGCCGTCCGCGACTTCGAGCGCGTCTTTCAACCGGACGGGCGCGACCACTTCCAATTTGTCCGCCGGATAGCCCTCGACTTCGGGGACAATCACAGCGCCTTGCACCGCGCCCTGATTTTTACCTTCAATCGTGACCAAAAAGCAACGGGCCTGGCAGTGCGCGGCATCGGGCGGCGCGATCTCGATGCCATAGTCCTGCGACTTGATAGACCGCCATAATTCCTTGGCGCCGTCTGTTTCCAGTTTTACATTCAGCGTCCCCGGATGGGGAGCGAAGCCGAGATTTTTCCTAAGTGACTCACGCACCCAATCGAGCTCCATGAACGACGCTGCGCGGCCGAGATCACTGAACACCATCCCCGTTATTTTCTTCCGCTCCGCCATCTTTCTAGTTTCTAGTTTCACGTTTCAAGTTAAAACACGAGACTCGGAACCCGAAACTCGGAACTTTACTTCCCCGACAACGACTTCGCCTCGCCGCCGCGTCGCACTTTGACGATCTCGGCCATGATCGATACTGCGATCTCCTCCGGCGTCTCGGTGGCGAGGTCGAGGCCGATCGGCGCGTACACGCGCTCGATGACTTCCTCGGCGATCTTCTCTTCGTTCTTGAATCTCTCGAAGCAGGCTTTGATGCGCCGCCGGCTGCCAATCATGCCGATATATTTGGCCGGGCTGTAGATGATCTCGCGGAGACACGGCTCGTCGTACTTATGGCCGCGCGTGATGAGCACGATGTAGGTCGAGGGCGTGATCGTCGTGGACTTAAGCTCGGCCGCCATGTCTCCGACGCGGATATCGTCGGCGTCGGGAAAGCGGTCGCGATTGGCGAACAAAATACGGTCGTCGAGCACCGTCACCTTAAAATCGAGAATCTTGGCGACTTTCGCGAGCGGCACGGCGATATGACCGGCGCCGACGACGATCAATTTCGGCGGCGCGGGAAGGACCTCGAAAAAAACTTCGGCCGTGCCGCCGGCGTCGGGCAGCTCGACGGTGACGAGTTTTGATTTTTCCTCTTTGAGGCGAGCATGCGCCTCGTTGACGATCGCCGCTAAAAATCTTTCGTGGCGAATTGTGCCGACGACGGGTTTTCCGTCCCGAATGAGACATTTCTCGCCGGCGTCAACGCCGCTGCTCGTTTCGGCTTCGACGACCGTCGCCAGAACTCCGGCGCCGCCTTCGTCTTGGATTCGGATCAACTCTTCGACCAGTCTCTCCATGCTCCCTTCCTACCGCCTAGCGCCTATTTCGTCCACGGCTCGATGAAGACGTTCATGATACCGCCGCAGACCGCCGGGCTGTCCGAGGCGATATCGTCCAAGAGGTCGACGCGCACGGTTTTCGGCTGGCGCGTGCGGATGACTTCGATCGCCTCGCGCTTCACGTCCGCTTCGCCGCAGCCGCCGCCGATCGTGCCGAGGATCTCGCCCCACGCGGTCACAACCATCTTCGCGCCGACTTCTCTCGGCGTCGAGCCTTTGGTCGACACGATCGTCGCGACGGCGAGCGTCTCGCCTTTATCGAGAAATTCTTTGACCTGATGGTAAATCGTTTCTTTTTTCGGACCGCCCGCGTCATCGTGACATGTGCCTGAACTCGCCATAAATCCTCCTAGTCGCCTTTTTTAGGCCACCATCTTCTGCAGCGTCCGTCCCAACGCCACGAGGCTGTTGAGATTGTGTACCGAGAGAAAGAGATCGAGATACGGCAGCGCCGCCTGCATGCCCTTGCAGAGCGGCTCGTAATTTTCGCTCGCGAGCAGCGGATTGAGCCAGAGGATTTTATAGCAGCGGCGCTTGAGCGAGAGCATCTCGCGCTCCAAGAGCGAAACGTCGCCGCGGTCCCAGCCGTCGCTGATGATGACAACGACCGTGCGGTGTGTCACCAGACTCGGCGCGTAGTCGCGGTTAAAAGCCGCGAGTGAGCGGCCGATGTTGGTCCCGCCCGACCAGCCGAGGACCGAATGCGAGATGCGCTCCAGCGCGCCGGCGATCTCTTTCGAGCGGATGAGATGCGTGATGCGGCTGAGCGACGTGCTGAAGACGAAGGTTTCCACGCCCCACAGCTCGTTCTGCAGGCCGTACATGAACTGGATCAAAAACCGGCTGTAGCAATCCATCGAGCCGCTCACGTCGCAGAGCAGCACGACGCGGGTTTTTTTGATGCGCCGGCGGCGCCGGACCAGCTCGATCAACTCGCCGCCGTACTTGATGCTCTTGCGCATCGTGCCGCGCGGGTCCACTTCGTCGCCTTTGCTCGCCCGTTTTTTGCGCCGGCTTACTTGCGTCGCGATCTTAGTAGCGATCAAGAGGATCGCGCGGCTGATGGCGCGGCTCTCCTCGGTGCCGAGATCGCTGAAATCTTTTTTGCCGAGAGACTCGCTCGGGCTGTAGGTGGGAATCGAAATCTGCTCTCCCTCGCCGTCGTGCTCCGCCTCGCTGTCGGCGAGCGCAGCGAGAAGTTGTTCCGATTTCTCGTCGCCTGCCCCCGGCTCGTCCTCCGCGTCTTCGGTGGGAAGCGGAATATCGGAAATATCGACGACCTGCTCGGGCGGCCGCACACGCCAGAAAAGATCGAAGGCGCGACCGAACACCGCGATCTCGTCTCGATCGGAAACAAAATTGGCCGCGAGCGCGGCGCGAAAGTCTTCGCGCCGCCCGACGTCCACGTGCGCGAGCGCGCGGTTCGCGTCCATCGCCTGGCTCAAGCCGATCTTGATGCCCAGCTCTTTCAGGACCCGGCTGAAGGCAAGCACGTTCGGCACCGCGCCGCCCCCGGCGCCGGAAAAACGCTCCACTGCTCTTGCGATCTGCTCGTCGGAGATTTCCATGTTTCAAGCCGGATACGCGCCGCTCTCTTTCGCGCCGCCGCCGAGATCGATTTTGTTCCCGGCAAGCTCTTCTTCGAGGTGATGCAGGTCCTCGCGATACTTAAAAACGCAGCCGACGGTCTCCTGCACGGTCTTCTCGTCGAGCTGGTCGCGGTGGAGCATGAGCAACGCCGCCGCCCAATCAAGGGTTTCCGCCACGCCCGGCCGCTTGTAAAAATTCATCTGCCGCACCTGCTGCATGAAACCGCAGATCTGGTTCGCGAGCCGTCCGTCAATGTCGGGGAATTTGGTCGTGACGATCTCGTGCTCCTTCTCGAACGTCGGATAATCGATCCAGTGGTAAAGGCAGCGGCGCTTGAGCGCGTCGTGAATCTCGCGCGTGCGGTTCGAAGTCAAAATCACGTAAGGACGCGCCTTGGCGCGGATCGTGCCGATCTCCGGTATCGTGATCTGAAAATCCGACAGCACTTCGAGCAAAAACGCCTCGAATTCCACGTCCGCACGGTCGATCTCGTCGATCAAAAGCACCGGAGGCACCGCGCCGTCGCCCTGGATCGCTTCGAGCAGCGGCCGCTTGACCAGATATTCCTCACTGAAGATTTCCGTGGCGACGGTGTTGCGATCGCCGTGGCGCACTTCCTCCAATTTGATGCGCAGCATCTGCTTCGGATAGTTCCACTCGTAGAGCGCCGTGTTGGCATCGAGCCCCTCGTAGCACTGGAGGCGGATGAGCTTGCTGCCCATGATCTCGGCCAGCACCTTGGCGACCTCGGTTTTGCCGACACCGGCCTCGCCTTCGAGCAGCACCGGCTTTCCCATGACGATCGACAGGTAAACCACGGTCGCCAGCGAGCGGTCGCAAATATATTTTTGTTTCCTGAGCGCGTCCTGAATTTTTTCTATCGTGAGATTGTTCGTATTCACTATCGCCTCTCTGTCTATGGATGAATGTCATTCCCCCGAAAATTCATCATAACAAACCGCCCGCCATTATTAAAACGCGTCCCGCTGCGATTTCAGCCTCGATCCATACTTGTCCCAGCCGCTTTCAATGCGCCGCTTGAGCTCGTTCGTCGCGGCGTCGAATTCGTTTTGCCGCGTCGCCAGTTCGACGAGAAGGCGAATCGTGGCTTCGACGTCTCTCAAGTGAATAGCTTCCGCGCCGATCTTCGTCTTGCCCTGGTTGTGATAGTTGGCGAGCGGAATCGCGATGCCGCCGGCGACGTAGCCGTTCAATTGAAACGGTGTCGCCTCGCAGGTGCCGCCGTCCATCACGCGTCGCTGGTAGCGAAAGCGGTGCTGTCTTTCTTGCAGATTGCGCGCAACCCGGTCCATGAATGAAACCATGCGATGATCGAACATGGCGGCGCGGTCGCCGAGACGAATCACCGGCCCGCCGCCCAGGACGACGCCCGGCAGCGCCTTGCTGGTCTCGACGGAGATGATTTTCGCCGCGCGCGGCAAGCCGCCGGTGCGGATCATGCCGAGCGCGCCGATAAAGCCGATCTCTTCGGCGCGCGTGAAGATGCCGCGGATTCCGGTTCTGATGCCGCGGGTTTTGAGTTCTTTCAGCGCCGACAAAATCGCCGCACAACCGACCAGATCGTCGGCCCCTTTGGTGCGGATCAGTTTACCTTGACGCCGAAAGGGCGCCAGGTTCCACGTCCCGAAATCTCCCGGACAAACATTGGCATCGAGTCTCAGCGCCATCGTCTCGACCCGCCCCTTAGCGTTCTTGGCGATTTTGCGGACGACACCGCGGGCGCGGACCGCGCCCGAGTCTTGATCGTAAACCACTACGCGCGCACCGAGAAAATATTTCGCATCCACACCGCCAAACCAACCGGCCTCCGCCTCGCCTTCCGAAGCGTCCGTGATCTCAAAACCGGGATGGTCCATGTGCGCGACCAAGGCGAGCGCTGGCTCGCCACCCGAGCCGGCCAAGTCGGCAATGATGTTGCCGCTCTGGTCGATCGTAAAATCGAGACCGGCCTCATGCAGTTCGCCGCGGAGAAACGCGCCGACGAACCGCTCGTGAAACGGCGCGGTCGGCAGCGATAGCAGTCGCTCGAGCAAACGCGGCAATTCGGATTTCGTCATAGGGAAAAAAAGGAGAAGCGCGAGTGGCGGCTCGCGCTTCTCAATCTGAACTCAGAAAGGCTCTACCGTTTAGCGAGGGGCGTTACGCCGCCCGCCGGCCGATACCGATAAACTTCACCAGAATTTCCACCAGCTCTTGGTCGGCTCGGCGTCCATGCTGATCGGCGACGGCCTACCGCTCGAGCTGCTTCCGCCGACGCCGCTGCCTTCTGGCGCCACTTGCGGAACGGCCCTCGGTTGTTTGTCGAGCGGCACATTCTTGGGTGGCGGCAGATCGTCTCTGGCCGCGCCTCGTCGCATCCGTTCGATCTCGCTCGCAACGGTGGAAAGCTTGCGGCGAAATTCGTCGGTAACGGTGCGCGCCTCGTCCTCGTTGCGGATGACGTGCGGCGTGATCAGGATGATCAGCTCGGACCGCTCGCCTAAAGTGTCCGTCGTCGTTCTAAAAAACCAACCCAACACCGGAATGTCCATGAGAAACGGAATGCCTTTACGAGTTTTGTCCCTGTCCTCGGAGAAGATGCCGCCGATCATCAGAGTCTCGCCGTCTTTGACCACCGCCGTCGTCTCTATGTCACGCGTGATAAAAGAC
>JBGPTS010000010.1:0-39685 GCA_041490745.1 Binatia bacterium
GCGCCGTGAAGATCGTTAAGAGCTACAAGCCGGCCCTCAGGACGACTCGAACTTTGATGTTTTGAGAATTCTCAAAAGGTGACATTGTTCGGGGGTAGAGGTGATGCCGTCGACGCGGGTCCGTCTCAAGATTGAAATTAATGTGATGCTAGACCCAAAATTCCATCGGAAATCGAATCGGCCAACTACGTTCTTCGGCCGGATCTTCACTTTAAGTAGAATAGTTGAGAAATAGAGTCCCGCCCCGAAACTCACCTTAGATTGATAAGAGTGTTTTACCGAACCCCCGTCCTCCGGCACAAACGGGCTTCAAGCATAGTCGCGCTAACTCAAGCAACGGGAAAAGTAGCCTGTCCCCTTTTCTCCCCCTTTTCTTCCCTGGAAGAGAACCAGCCTTACCCGCGCGGCGGATTGGAATCGCCGCTGCCGCCGGAAGCGATCGAAGAAAAATTCCGCGCCAACGCCGCGATCGCGATCGCGCGGGAAAAAGCGGAAGAGATCGTTTCGATGGTGCGAGACCTCGAAGACTTGCCTAAGATCGAGACGCTGGCGGACCTGCTCGCGCCGTAGCGCCGCTGATCATGTGGCAGATTCGCCCTCACTCCCGCGAAATTCCGGTGAGCGGCCGGATGCCCACCACGCTGAAGAATAATTCCTGAATCGAGACTTCCCGCGACGGGCGCACTTCGCGAAAGCGGTTGAACAAAGCGAAATAGACCACAAGCCGCGAGATGCCGGAGACCAGAAACAACGCCAGCAGCGAACGGCCCTGGAGCGGCGGCAGCTTCGCGGCGAGAAATCCGCCCGTCGACGCGCCCAAAAACACCGCCGCGCCGTTCAGCACCTGAAAATAGCTGATGCACCGCACGCGCTTTTGCGGCGTGACCGCGTCGTAAATAAAATTCGTCGCGCACAGGCCGAATCCGCTCCACATGAATCCCGCGAACATCTGCACGCACGCGAGATAAACCACATTTCGCGACGCGAGCCACAACAGCGGGATCAGGCAGGCGAAAAACCCGGTAAGCCGGAGCACGCGCGCGTTGCCCACGGCGTCGGCGTGCCTTCCCCACAGGGGCAAAGCGACGAGTCCCGCCGCCGTCGAGAGGACTTGCAGGACCATGTATTGCAAATAGCCGAACTGAAGATCGCGCAGCATGAAGACGGCGAAGAACGGCGCGGCTAAATACGACGCGAACATCAACGCCGCGGCAAAGGCGACGAACTTGACGAAGTTGCTCTCGCGGAAGCGCGCGAGGAACATGTAAAAAGTGAAGTCGCTGGCGGGGTCGCGCTTCTGCGGCACGTCGCGCATCCGGGCGACGTAAACGGCGCAGACGAAGCGCGCCGCGGCGCCGACGGTGAAGATGATAAAGAAGCCGGTTACCGGAAAACGACTTTCGCTCCAGTAGAGAAGCAGGCCCGCGGCGATCATGCTGCCGAGATGGACCAGGCCGAGGACGCGGTTGCGCCAGCCGAAATAGCGTCCCCGTTTGCGCATGGGAATGTACTCGGTCATCAGGCTGCCCCACGCGGTGCCGGCCAGCGCGCCGGTGACGACGAACGAGACGACCAGCAGGAGAAACAGCGCGACGCGATGAGGCAAATCAACGAGCGCGAGCAAGGCAATCACCGACAAGAGCGCCGCCTGGAGCAAAACCGCGCCGACGATCATCTTCAAGCGGCCGCCGATGCGATGGACCGCCTGCACGGCGAAGAGCTGCGAGAGCGAGCCGAAAAACTGCGGGAAGCCGCTCACCCAGCCGACCTGTTGCGCCGTCGCGCCGAGGACCAGGGCGAACGGAATGAAATACGGGTCGGTCACGCCGCTCATGACCGAGGCGAAGACGCCGTCTTTGAACGAAACGCGCAAGCTTTCCCGAACGGTTGTTTTTGCGCGCTTCATCTTGAAAGGCAGGATTGAGAGTCGTTCAAAATGATGCTAGCGAACAGAGCAGCGCGTGTCCAGCTCGTTTAGAGTCTATTGAGGCGCATGGCAGGGATATGTTAATCTGCCGCCCGAATTGGAAGAGGGAGAAAAAAAATGAAAAATTCCGTCAGTCTCCTGTTATCCGCCTTACTTTTGGCGTGGACTGCCACCTCTTTCGCTCAAGACGCGGCCATGATCGATGCGGCAAAGAAAGAGGGCAAGGTGGTTTGGTACACCTCGCTCGCGATTCCTTCCTCGACCGCTCTGGCCCACTACTTCATGAACAAGTACAAAGGAATCGAGGTCATCGTCAATCGGAACGGCTCGCAACGCGTGCTTCAGATGGTGATGCAGGAGGCGTCCGCTTCGATCAAAAACGTCGATGTGATTCACACTTCCGACGCCGGCCACTTCGTCCTGCTCAAAGGAAAAGGTTTGCTGGCGCAATACAGCCCGAAGGCGGCGGAAGTTTTTCCCGCGGGATTCAAAGACAGCGCGGGATTTTTTTACGGCATGCGCGCGACGCTCTCGGTGATCGCCTATAACCCCCGGGTCGTCGCCGATAAAGACGCGCCCAAGACGTGGAAAGATCTGCTCGATCCCAAATGGCGCGGCAAGGAAGTGACCGCGCACCCCGGCTACAGCGGCATCATCATGACGCACGTCCTCGCGCTGGTGAAGCTCTATGGCTGGGACTATTTTCAAGAACTCGCCAAGAACAAAGTCCACATCACGCAGTCGGCGAACGACCCCGCCGGCGTCGTCGCCTCGGGCGAGCGGCCGGTCGGAGTCAACGGCGCGGAATATTTTTATTACAAGACGCTGAAGCAAGGTAACCCGATCAAGATCGTCTATCCGAAAGAAGGCGTGCCGCTGGTCGTCTCGCCGACGGCGATCGCCAATGCCGCGCCGCACCCGAGCGCCGCCAGGCTGTTCACGGAATTCATCCTGTCGAAAGAAAACCAGCAGCTCCTCGCCGACAAAGAAGGGCTCTACACCGGCCATCCCGAAGTCACCTATCCGAAAGACAAGCCGATGCTGAAGGAGCTCAAGCTTCTCCCTGTGGACCCGGACGAGCTGGAAAAGAGAAACGCGGAGCTCAAAAAGAGGTTTACGGAAATCTTCGGCGCGTGAGAACAGTTTCGAGTTCCGGGTTCCGCGTTTCGCGTCTCTAACTCGGAACTCGCAACTCGGAACCCGAAACGTTTTGCCATGTCCATTCCGGGAACCACAGTCGCCGAGAGAATTCGCGCAGCCGGCGGCTTGAGTCTGAGACAGTTCGATCCGACGCTTCTCGTTTGGATCGGGGCGGCGGTGTTTGTCGTCTTTCTCATGCTGCTGCCGCTCGGATCGATCTTCGTTTCCAGTTTTTATACCGAAGCCGGTTTTACGCTCCGGAATTATCTCGAAGTCTTTACCGAGCGCGCTTATCTCAAAGCGATCTGGAACACGCTGATCATCTCATTCTGGGTCGGCGTCCTCGCGGTTTTGATCGGCTCGCTGCTGGCCTGGCTCGTGACGCGGACCGATCTGCCGTGGAAGCGAACCATACGCGCGCTGGTCATGGCCTCGTTCGTGACGCCGCCGTTTCTCGGCGCGTTCGCCTGGACGCTGCTCGCCGGGCCCAACGCGGGTCTGCTCAACCACTGGTATCGCTCGGTTACGGGCTCGCAGGATGCGCTCTTCAACATCTTCACGATGGAGGGGCTGATCTTCGTCATGGCGATCTACGCCTTCCCTTACGTCTTTTCGATGATCGCCAACGTCTGCGAGTTGATCTCATCCGACCTGGAAGACGCGGCGAATATTTTGGGCGCCAACAAATGGAAGATCGCGCTCACCATCACGCTGCCGCTCACGGCGCCCGCGCTGCTCGGCGGCTTCATCGTCGCCTTTCTCCATTCGCTATCTCTGTTCGGCGCGCCCGCCATCCTCGGCCTGCCCGCGGGCCTGCACACGATCACCACGCAAATTTGGGCCTTCTTTCAGTACCCGCCGCGCCTCGATCTCGCCGCCGCTTTTTCCGTGCCGCTGCTGGTCGCGACCGTCGGCCTCATCGCCGTGCAGAA
Organism: Binatia bacterium; assembly: GCA_041490745.1. Classification (GTDB taxonomy): domain Bacteria; phylum Desulfobacterota; class Binatia; order UBA9968; family UBA9968; genus JAJPJQ01. Next base: position 4,000 of record JBGPTS010000010.1, read on the forward strand.
GAAAATACTCGGGCGCAAAGGCTACAGCACGGTCGGCGGCAAGGGCGGGCAGAAACGGCTGCTGCGGCTCGGCTGGCTGCGCTATCCGGTTTTGCTTCTGGTGCTTTTGATTCTGTCGTTCTCGGTCTTTCTGCCTTACTGGATTCTTCTGAAGGCCGCGCTGTCGAAGGCGTGGGCGATGCCGCTAACCTGGGAGAACTTCACCTGGGGAAATTTCGGCTTCGCGTTTTTCGAATACGGCGACACGCAAGCCGCGATCGTGAATACTTTTGAATTGGGGATCTTGACCGCCACCGCGGGCACGCTCGTCGCGACGCTGCTCGCCTACATCACCAACCGCCAACTGCTCCGCGGCAGCCGCTATCTCACGTTTTTCATCCTTGCTCCGCTGGTCATTCCCGGGATCGTCCTCGCCGTCGGTCTCTTCATCGCTTACACGCGTCCGCCGATCGTGCTTTACGGCACCATCTGGATTTTGTTCGTGGCGTATCTGACCAAAGAGATGCCGATCGGCTTCTCTCAGACCGAGAGCACTTTCAAGAGCATCCATCCGGAGCTGGAGGACGCGACGCGCATCATCGGCGCGAATCGCTTGCGCGCGCTGAAGGACGTGACGGTCCCGCTCGCGCGCTAGGGCTTGATCGCGGCGTGGTCTTTTATTTTTATCGGCGTCATCCGCGAGCTCTCCGCGTCGATTTTGCTCTTCACGCCGAAGTCGAAAGTCGTCTCGGTCGTGATCTTCGATCTCAAAGAGGAAGGCCAGATCGGCGCTATCGCTGTCCTGGGCATTTTGCTCCTCGCCGTCTCGTTTGTGATCATTCTTACCGTGCAACGGCTGGCCGGCAGGGATTTTTTCGCCGGCAGCAGGAGTTAGGCCGTGGCGACCGTCACGCTCAGAGACTTGACCAAGAAGTTTGACGCCGCCGCCGCCATCGACGGTCTCGACCTCGACATCGGCGACGGCGAGTTCATCTCTCTTCTCGGCCCCTCGGGCTGCGGCAAGACGACGACGCTCCGGCTCGTCGCCGGATTCCTCGCGCCGGACGCCGGCGAGATTCGCGTGAACGGGAAAGTGATTTCGTCGCCCGCCGTGCTGATCCCGCCCGAGCGGCGCCACATGTCGATGATCTTCCAGAGTTACGCCATCTGGCCGCACATGACGGTGTTTCAGAACGTGGCGTACGGGCTGAAGCTCAAAAAGCTCCCCGGCGGGGAGATCGAGAAGAAAGTCGAGCGCATGCTGCGCCTCGTGCATCTCGACACGCTCACGGCCCGTTATCCGGGCGAGCTTTCCGGCGGGCAACAGCAGCGTGTCGCGCTCGCGCGCGCTCTCGTCGTCGAGCCCGAAATCCTCTTGCTCGATGAGCCGTTGAGCAATTTGGACGCGAATCTCCGTGAAGAGATGCGCTTCGAGATCCGCCGCCTGCACGAAGAGTTCCGCATCACGACGATCTACGTCACGCACGACCAGGCGGAGGCGATGGTGACTTCCGACCGGATCGCCGTCATGCACCAGGGCCGCATCGTCCAGCTCGGCACGCCGGAGGAAATCTTCGACCGTCCGAGAACGCGCTTCGTCGCGGAATTCATCGGCAAGACGAATATTCTCAAGGGCCGGCTCGAAGCCGGCGGCAGCGTGATGCTGGGCGACGGCCTTAAGCTTCAGGCGGCGTCAGGGGGACATTTTTCCGCCGGCAGAGAAGTCTTCGTCTGCATTCGGCCGCATAGCTTGAGCCTTGTCTCCAACGCCGCCGAAGCCGAGGAGAGCCGCCGCAACGGCTGGAATCTTTTTTCCGGCACCATCAAGCGGCGCGTCTATTTCGGCGACGCGATCGACTACGTCCTCGAAATTCCCGAGCAGCGGATCGATCTCCGCGTCGTCACGCCGCCCGCGCACCGGTACGAGCCGGGACAGAAAATCTTCGCGCTGGCGCATCCGGATCAGTGCGTGCTGGTCGGCGAAGAATGACCGACCGCCGAAGCGGGGCCCCGTCTATTTCCAACGTGCGAAAACCCGCCGGGCGTAGTATAATCCGTAACCAGCATATCTCCTATGAAACAGAAAAGAGTCACGACCGGCATCGCAGGGCTCGATCCGCTGCTCGAAGGCGGACTTCCTCCGGGAAAATCTTACCTGGTCACCGGCGGTTCGGGAACCGGGAAAAGCATTTTTGCCATGCAGTTTCTGCTCAAGGGCCTCATGGACGGCGAGAAATCCATCTACGTCGCGGTCGATGAAAAACCGCGCGATATTCTGGATCACGCCGCTTCTTTGAATTGGGAGCTGGGAAACTTCATCGAAACCAAGCAGCTGCTCATTCTGGACGCTTCATCGTATTTTACGGCCCGCGTCGGCCCGGCGCGGGATAAAGAGCTGGACGTGCAGAAAACCGTCAACGATCTTGCCGCTTACGTAAAGAAGATGGACGCCTCGCGCGTGGTCATCGACCCGGTCACGCCTCTCGTCATGCTCGGCGAATCCAACGCGCGCATCCAAGAATACGTTAGAATCTTGGTCCATTCGCTGCAAGAAAACCTGGGATCGACCAATATTTTGACTTCGTATTCCGTCGCGGACAACGGCGGCGCCGCGCACTCCGGCGTCGAGGAGTATCTCGTCGAGGGTGTTTTGGTTCTTTCCGTGGCGCGCGTTCAGAACCGCATCGTTCGAACGCTCTCGATCCGCAAGATGCGCGGCACGGCCGTCGATTTGATGGAATACCCGTTCAATATCAAAAAAGGCAAAGGCATTATTCTCAGCCCGTCGCTGTAACGAGGCGGTATGTCGGAAAGCAAAAAAATCTATATCGCCGAGGACGACCGCTTCTTTCGCGAGCTTTACCAGATGGTGCTGGGAGAAGAAGGTTACGAAGTCGTTTTCGCCATCACCGGGAAAGAAGCCCTGGAAAAGTTTCCCGGCGCCGATCCGGACCTGATTATACTGGACGTGCTCATGCCGGAGATGAACGGCTACGAGGTGTGCAGCAAGCTGAGAGAGCTTCCCGAATTCGCCTTCACCCCCATTCTCATGCTGACCGGATTGTCGGCCGACGAGGATAAGATCAAAGGGTATCACGTCGGGGCCGACGACTTTTTGACCAAGCCCTTCTCGCCCAAAGTTTTTCGCGAGAGGGTCAAAAACATCATGGAAAGAAGCAGCGCAAATAAAGCCGGCCGGGCCGCGGCCGTGTCCGCGCCGAGCGCTGCGCCGGCCGAAGCCCCGGCGAGCGAGACTCCGGCCCCGGCCGGCGCGAAAGCCGCGACCCTCGTCCGCCGGCTGGGCCCCGGCGAGGACTTGCTGCAAGGGCTTTTCGGCGGGAGCCTGCCTCCCGGAGTCAACATTCTTATGTTCGGGCCGCTCGGCAGCGGCAAATCTTTTTTTTCAAGATATTTTGTGGCCCAGGGCCTCAAGCGAAACGAGAAATGCATGTTCATTTGCCTCGACGACAGCCCCGGAAGGATCCGCCGGGATCTCGGCGCCAAATATAAGCTCGACGTCGCGTCCTATGAATCGCAAGGTGCGATCCGTTTCATCGACGCCTATTCATCCGGCGGCGGGCACGTTCCGACCGACGAACGATTCTCGGTGACGGGCACTTTGGATCTCTCCGACCTCTCCGCTTTGATCGCCGAAGCGGCGGGCGAGCTGGAGCAGACCGCAGAATTGAAAAAAGGCGGCCGGCGCGTGCTCGATTCCCTGTCGAGTTTGTTTCTCAGCTTCGAGCTGCCCTATATCCAACGCTTCGTCGCTTACCTCGCCCGCTCCGGCAACTTTGCCAACGTCACGACGTTCTTTATCGTCGAGCAGGGGACCTGCGACGAGCAGGCGCTCAACAATATCAAATATCTCATGGACGGCGTTGTGGAATTCAAAAACGAAGAGCAAAAATTTTTCGCTCGGTTGCAGTCGCTCAAATGGGGACCGGTCCGGCCGGAATGGCTCGACCTCACGCAGACGTGATGCTGCAAGACAAGACGGATTGGCAACGATGAAGCTGCTGCTGCTCGAAGGTCCCAAGCGCGTCCCGCAACCTTTTTGGGAAACTCTCGAGGCCAGAGGCTACACGATCTCGCCGCAACAAAGCGTGGCGGACTGTCTCTTCATCCTCGCAGCCGAACCGGACTCCGCCGTGCTCGTGGACGTCGATTACGGCAAGAGCGGCGTGGACGCCGTCAAAGAGCTGCGCGCGGCCCTGCCGGATGCCTTGATCCTCGCCGTCGTGTCGCAGGAAAAACTCGTCGCTCTCGACAGAGCGCTGGAGGAAGGCGCGAGCGATTTTCTCATCAAGCATCCCGACCTGTCCTATCTGGAAGAAATTCCCTACGCCCTCGCCCGCGCGAAGGAGAAGAGAGATTTGAGACGGCAAACCGATCCGCTGCGGCGAGAAGAAAGGAGCGTGCTGTCCGAATATATTTTACACATCACCCAGGACCTCAAGGGGCCGCTGGCGGCGATGATGGGCTACATCGAGATCGCCGCTTCGCTGATTCCGGACGGCGCGGGGCCGAATCACGCGGTCTCGCTGCAACGGATCGACACGCTCGCGCGTCACCTGCTCGACCTTATCACCAACCATGTCAACGCGCTCGAGATCGACGCCGGCAAGACCGAGATCCACAAAGTGCCTCACCCGTTAAAGCAGATTCTCGATCTGGCCGTCCGGGAGAAGCAACCCGCTGCCGGCGCAAAAAATATCGAAATCGTTCTCCAGGCGGCCGAAGACCTGCCCGCCGTGCCGATCGATGCGTTTCAATTCGAGCGGGCTCTGGTCAACTTGATCACCAACGCCGTCAATCTCTCGCCCGCAGGCGGGCAAATCACAGTGGCGACGGAAACGCGCGGCGCCGAATTTAGAATCGCGGTAAAAGACAGCGGCGCGGGGATCACCGACGCAGAGCGGCCGTGTCTCTTCGATCGCACCAAGCGTCTCCAGCGAAGAGGCGGCGACATCGACACCATCGGTCTTTACGTCGCCGAGCGAATTATCAATTTACATGGCGGCCGGATCGAAGTGGAAAGCGACGCGCTTGAGGGCAATGCGCTGATCGTTTGCCTGCCGATCGAAGGTTAGAACCGGATCTGCGACGACCCTCTCCCTTCCCTCTCCCTGCCAGGGGGAGGGTTTGGGCGAGGGCGCGTCATGAGATGAACCACCACGCCGACGAGTAGAATTCCCACCCACGTCACCACGCCGCTGACGATCTTCGGCTTCGCGCCAAAGGCCCAGCCCAAATCCGCCCCCGTGAATTCGCTGAAATCGGACATCATCTTGATCGTAAAGACCCAGCCGGCGTGCAGCCCGATGGAAAGATAGAGCGATTGCGTCCGGAGCAACGCGTAGCTCAAGACGACGCCGATGATAAACAGCCCGACGAAGCCGGGCAGGATCGCCGCCGGGTCGTGAAAGCGTTCGAGCGCGGCGCCGACAAACCGAAAACCAGCCAAGGGATCGAAGCCGTTGAGCTGAAATGCTTCGGGCGGCCTGAAGAAATGGCTCGCCGCGTAAAGCAAGTTGGCGGCCGTGAAGGCCGTCGCCGGCCGCGCGTCCTCGAGCAATCCTTTGAAGAGCACGCCGCGGAAAAACAGCTCTTCTAAAAATCCCACGAGCGACGCGGTGATGAGCGCCTTCACCGCCGACCGCAGTATCGAATGCAACGGATCGGTGATTGCCGGCGTGATCGAGCCCGCAAGGGCCATGACCGCGCCGAGCGCGATCATCGACGCAACGGCGAGCAGGAAGCCGAGGAATAGGTTCGCCCGGCTGCTCGGCCCGACGCCCGCGTCGCGGAGAAATTGAAGCCGGAGCAGCGAGCGATGAGACGAGAGCACGAGCGCCGCGGCGGTGAGAATGAAAACCGCGGCGAAAATTTCTCCGAACGAAGCGCGCCGGCGCGCGCCCGCGCCGAGGATGGAATGCCACAGCGCGCCGACCCACGGGCTCAAAATCGTGGCGGCAGCAAGCGCGATAAAAAGAAAAAGCAAAAGCTTCCGGTAGTGTTTCACGCAGAAATCCTTCCGCCGACTATGTTATAGTCCGCGTGAAATGGCAAATCATTCGGGAAAACTATCCGGCAAAGTGGCGCTCATCACCGGCGCGAGCCGCGGCATCGGCAAGGCGATCGCGCTCGCCTACGCGAAGGAAGGCGCGCGGCTCGTCATCTGCGCGCGAAAGAAAGCCGAGCTTGCGCGCGCGGCGCGGGAGATTCGCGCTGCCGGCGGCGAAGTCGATTACGTCGCCGCGGACCTGGCAAACGCAAGGGCGACGAAGCGACTAGTCAATGCCGCGCGGCGGCTCTACGGCAGGATCGACGTGCTCGTGAACAACGCGAGCCTCTTGGGCCCGCGCGCGCCGGTCGCGCGCTATCCCCTCGCCGCCTGGAAAGAAGTGATCGAAGTGAATCTCACCGCGCTATTTCTCCTGACCAAAGAAACGCTCGGCGTTATGATCCCGCAGCGCGAAGGTTCCATCATCAACGTCTCCTCCGGCGTCGGGCGCGTCGGCAAAGCGCGCTGGGGCGCCTACGCGGCGTCGAAGTTCGGCGTCGAGGGCTTCACGCAAGTTCTGGCCGACGAACTAAAGGAGTCGAATATCCGGGTCAACGCGGTGAATCCCGGCGGAACCAGAACCGCGATGCGCGCCGCGGCGTACCCGGAAGAAAATCCGTTGACGCTGCCGGCGCCGGAGGAGATCACGCCGGTGTTCGTCTATCTGGCTTCGGCCGAATCTCTGGGCTTAACCGGCAAGTCTTTCGATGCCCGCGACTTCATACCAGGATGAGGGATGCAGGCTGAGGGATGAAACAAGAAAAGGAATTGACGACGCGCGCGGTTTTTTATAATGATGCGCTAGTCTCGCCTACAAACCGGAGGAGGATAAGATGACCAACAAACAATGGACCGCCATCGTCGTCGGCGCTTTTATCGTCGGCATACTCTTCGGCTATGCCGTCTGGGGGCCGCGCGCCGCCCGTCTTACGGAGGCGGAAAAGGATCTCGCCGCCGCCCAGGCGCAGGTCGGCGATCTCAAGAAAAAGGTCGCGGACACCGAGGCCAACTTGGGAAAGATCGCCAACGATAAGCTCAGTATGGAGAAAGAGATGGGCGAGATGAAAGACGCGATGGAAAAGGCCTCCAAGACCAAGCGCCGCTAGGAGTTTCCCCGGCATGAAAATCGTCGGAGTTATTTTCGCCGCCGTCGCGGTTCTGCTATTGCCGCTTCGCTTCGCCCGGAGCCAGGAGCTAAAGAAAATCAAGATCGGCTATCCCGCCATCTCTTACAACCAGATCCATATTTGGGTGGCCAAAGACGCCGGTCTCTTTAAAAAATACGGCCTGGATGCCGAGACCGTTTTCTTTCGCGGAGGCGGGCTGGCGACGCAGGCGCTGGTCGCCGGCGATCCGCCGATCGTAAATATCGGGACCGTGGTGCAGGCCGGCCTGCAAGGCCACGACGTGGTTCTGATCGCCTCTTCGGAGAACGCTTATGCCTATTCCGTGGTGGCCCGGCCCGCGATCTCGCGCCTTGAACAGCTCAAAGGAAAAAAACTCGGCATCAGCAGCTTCGGCTCGGCGTCGCACAACGCCGCCTTGATTCTCCTGCGCAGATCCAACCTCGAGCCGAACCGGGACGTCGCTCTCGTGGTGGCGGGCGCCACGACGGAGCGATTGGCCGCGCTCGATGGCGGCAGGATCGAGGCGACGTTGCTCACTCCGTCGGAGATTCCGCGCGCAAGAAGAATGGGGCTGGTGGAAGTCTACGACATGATGGATCTCGGCTTGGAGGTTCAGGGCAACGGCTTCGCCACGACCCGCACTTTCATCAAGAGCAACCGGGATACCGTGAAAGCCGCGTTGAAAGGCTACGTCGAGGCGATTCACTTCATCCACAGCAAGAGAGACGAGAGCAAAAAGATCGTCGGCAAGTACCTGCGCACGAACGACGCCGAAATCCTCGACGTGACCGTCGGTTGGTTCGCCAAGCGCGTGCCGAAGAAGCCGTATCCTACGCTGAAGGGAATTCAGTTTCTCCTCGATGAGTACGCGTCGCAATTTCCCCAGGCAAAAAATGCCAAGCCGGAGCAGTTCGTGGACCTGAGCCTGCTTCAGGAACTGGAGAAGGAAGGGTTCTTCGCTACAATGGCCAAGCAGTACCCGTAGGGGAGCGTGTTCGTGTAACTTCGAAGCGGTCCTTTCAAGTTGCGTGTCCGTGTTCGTGTTTTCCGGCCGAGTACGAGCCGCGATCACGAGCACGTTTTTTTCTATTACCGCCGAAACCCGCCGAAGACCGCGCGCTTCTCGTCCTTCCAAAAAAAGTTCACGTCCTTGAATCCGGCCTCTCTCAGCCAGCCCAACTGTTCTTCGAGCGGCGGCCGCATGCGGTCGAAGTTCAGGAAACAGCCTCCCGGCTCCACCAGTGAAAAACTATCTCGGTAAATTCTTCGAACGACGTCGGCCCCGCGCGCGTTGTGGATCGCGATCGAAGAGACAACCGCATCGAACCGCCCTTTGACTTTCAAGCTCCAGCCCGGCTTGCTGAAATCGCAGATCACGTAGCTGAAGCGTCCTGCGAAGCCATTCATGCGCTCGCGGCCGAGTTTGGCCATTTCTTTCGACCCTTCCTGGCACACGGCGGTCGAGTCGGGAAAACGGCGCAGCAAAAACTGCGTCAACCCGCCGTATCCCGCTCCCAGGTCGAGGATTTTGATCGCGGCCTTGCGCTCGTACGGGATCGTTCGCGCCAACATGCGAAACGCTTCCTGACGCCCCGCCTCTCTCGATTCCTGTCGCTTCGCCCAGGATGAAACGTAATCCGAAGATTCCCAATCGTGATGCCCGAGCGGATCGACCATTTTCGCCATGCGCGATTCTCCCCTGCCGTTTTATCGTTTTCGGTTTGCTGATAAATATCATCCCGTGATATGAGCGCAATAGCCGCGAGGTCCGCATGATCAAAACCAAAGGCGTCTATCATATCGGTATTCCCGTCAACGACGTGGCGCGCGCGGTCAAGTTTTACACCGAGGTCCTCGGCATGACGATCGGCAAACTCAACCGCGACGACATGGGCGACCGGCTGAATCGCGCCGATCTCCGCTCGGGCGACGACATGGTCGTGCTCTTCCAGCGTCCCGCTCCGGTCGAGAAGAACGCGCTCAAGGAAGACGGCGCGACGCATCAGGCATTCGTCGTCGACCCGGAAGACTTTGATCTGGCCGTCGAAAAAATGAAGCAATGGGGAGTGAAGGTCCACAACATTCCCACGGTCGAGCGCGCCAGCGGACGCGGTTTTTATTTCTTCGATACCGAAGGCAATCTGCTCCAGCTTTACGCGCCGCCGAAGGCGAAGGCGCGCTGAAACCCCCGAGGATACGTTCGCGATGGCGTTGAAGCTCAAGATGACCTGCGGTCCGTACGACCGCGTTCAGGCGCTCGTCAACGGAACGGTCAAGCCCGAAGGCATCGATCTCGACGTTCACGTGACGAACGATCCGGGCCGGCCGCGGGACGCCGCCGCGTTCGACGTCGCCGAATTTTACAGCGGCCTCTACATCGCCGACCTGGCGCACAAGACGCTCGGCTTCACGGCCATACCGATTTTCGTCAAGCGCATGTTCCGCCACTCCTACATCTACGTGAACAAGCGCGCCGGAATAAAATCGCCGAAGGATTTGAACGGCCGGCGCGTCGGCATCCAGACCTGGTTCACGACGACGGCGCTCTGGGCGCGGGGAATTCTCGAAGACGAATTCGGCGTGGATTTGAAATCGATCACGTGGGTCGCCGACCGTCGGGAAGGCATCGGCGACTGGCGGCCGCCTTCCTGGCTGAAATTGGAAATCGCTCCGAAGGGCGTGAAGCAACGCGAGCTGCTTGCGAGCGGTCAAGTGGCCGCCGGCATCACCACCGGCACGTGGGCGCCGGACGATCCGGACATCGACTTTCTGTTCCCGAATCACGCCGAGCTCGAGCGCGACTATTTCAAGCGCACCGGATTTTTTCCCATCATGCACACGCTCCTGATCAAAACCGACGTGCTGGAAAAACATCCCTGGGTGGCGATGAGCCTGTTCAAAGCATGGCAGGAATCGAAAGAGCGCTGCTACGAGTGGTTGGAGTGGCAGCGCGTGCATCAAACTTCTCTGTGGTATCGCGCATTGTGGGAAGAGGAGCGCGCCGCAGCGGGCCGCGATATTTATCCGTGGGGATTTCTGAAGACGCGGCCTGAAGTCGATAAGATGCTCGAATACTCGCACCGCCACGGCATGACGCCGAGAAGGTTCGCGCCCGAGGAGATGTTTCATCCGAGCACATTAAACACGTAACCCATGGTTTCACTCTCTTCTGCCAGCTTGAACAACTTGAACCACGTTGAACCTTTTGAACCGTTCAACACGTTCAAATGGTTCAAAGGAGACACGAAGCGATAGTCTCAAATGTCATCACCCCGGAGGACGTTCATGAACCAAACCATCGGCAAACGCTTCCCTGACCTGGAAATGGCGGCGGACGACGGCAAAACAATCAAGCTGTCGGAGATCGCCGGGAAATTTCCGCTCATTCTAATTTTTTACCGCGGCTACTGGTGACCCAAGTGCCAGACGCAGTTGCGTCTGTTGACCGAATTCCAAAAAGAGCTGGCGGTAAATTACTGCAAGCTCGCGGTCTGTAGCGTCGATCCTCCGGAAGTCAACGCCGCGCTCAAGGCCGGGCTGGGTGCGAGCTTCCCGTTTCTGAGCGATCAGGATCGCGCCGTGGTCCGGCAGTTGGATATGGTAGAGACGTCCAAGTCGCGCGGCGAGACGGCGATCCCCTATGCTTTTTCGCTGATGCCCGATCTCACCGTGCACAATATCTACTGCGGCTACTGGTACGTCGGCCGCCCGACGGTCGAGGAGTTGCGCCAGGACCTGCGCGCGATGATGAAAAAATGCCGCGCCGATTTCGACCCGCAGGCGTGAAGGCGCGCCGCCCGGTAAAGACCGCCGCCTCGACGCTCCCGCCGCTTTTCGCAGGCGCCAAATCGATGCCCTATTTTGAGACCCTCCGAAGGCATTATTCGCGGCTGAGGAGGCTTCCTGAGAGGCTGGCTCTGGCCGCCTCCCTGCGCGGTTTTCTTCGCGACCGGCTTACCGTGGAACAGGCGCGACAAAATATCGAAAGAGCGCTGGAGAGCCGGGAGAAAACTTTTCTCGAACTGGCTCGCACCCACATCTACGAGCGCCCGGCGAGTCCGTATCTAAAGTTGCTCAAACTTGCCGGTTGCGATTTCGCCGACCTCCAGACGCACGTGCGTCGGCGCGGCCTCGAAAAGACTTTTGAGCGGTTGGCCGCCGAGGGCGTGTATCTCACCGCGGATGAGTTCAAGGGGAAAAAGCCGGTTGTGCGCGGGCGCGAATCCTTCGGCGTAAGTCCCGAGGATTTTCAACGTTTTCACCTCTCGGCGGGTTTCGCCACGCTCAGCAGCGGAACGAGGAACCTCCCTGTGCGGTCCACTTTGTTCTTGGACTGGCTCGAGATGAAGGCGTGGGCGACGTGCATTTTTTTCTCCGCCCACGATCTATTCTCCCATGTTCACGCGATGTACGACGCGATTCTCCCCGGCTCGGGCGGAATCAACAATCTGTTGATCTACGCCAAGCTCGGCATCTCCACGGATCGTTGGTTTGCCCGCAAAGTCCCCGTCAACTCCCGGCTGGAGGCGGAATATCACTATCTCATGACCCGCCTCATCGTGCTCATGGGAAAAGGGTTCGGTCCCGGGTTTCCGCGGCCTGAGTTCATCGATATTTCCGAGATTCAGAAAATCGTTCGCTGGGCGGCGGACCGGCGGCGGCAAAATCAAAGTTGCTGCATCACCAGCGCCGCCAGCAACGCCGCGCGAATAGCGCGAACGGCGCTGGAGATGGAAGAATCGCTGGCCGGAGTCAAGTTCAACGTCTCGGGCGAGCCGTTGACGGAGACAAAACGTGAGTTGATGGAGCGGGCCGGCGCGACTGTGACTTCCCGCTATTCTTACGGCGGCAGCATGAACATCGGACACGGCTGCGGCAATCCGGCTTACACCGGGGAAATCCACGTCAACCAGCACATGCTGGCGCTCGTTCGCCATCCGAGACCGATTGCCGGCGGCGGCCCGCCCATCCACCCGCTGCTCTGCACCACGTTGCATCCCGCGGCTTCGAGGCTGCTGCTCAACGTGGACAACGGCGACTACGCGACGCTGGAGCGACGCGATTGCGGCTGCGCTCTCGGCCAGGCCGGCCTCGCGCTGCACGTTCATCGAATCCGCAGTTACGAAAAATTCACCGGCGAGGGAATGAACTATTTTTACGGCGATCTTTTTGAGCTCCTGGAGAAAACGATTCCTTCCGAGTTTGGCGGCGGTCCCGGCGACTATCAGCTGGTCGAGGAAGAGGATGGCAACGGGCAAACCCGGCTGAGCCTCGTGGTTCATCCGGCGCTGGGAGAGCTGGATGAAGAGAGGCTGCTGGTCCGCCTGCGGCTGGCGCTATCGCAAGGACCGTGGAGCAAGGGTTTTACGGCCGGCGTATGGGAGAACGCCGGCAGCTTCCGGATCAGGCGCGAGATTCCCTACGCGAGCCCGCGCGGGAAAATCCTGCCGCTCCACATGCCCGGGACTAACAAATAACGCAGCCGTGCGGCGCGTCCCAAGGTCCGCGCAACGCGCTTGCAAGATGGCCGCTTAGCGGTTAGACTTTTTCACCATGAGCCCCGACGAAATCAAATCGACGTTGGAAAAGGCGCTGCCCGAATCGACGGTGCGGGTCGATGACTTGACCGGCGGCGGCGATCACTTTCAGGTCTCGATCATCTCCACGGCTTTTGAAGGCAAGAGCCTTGTGGATCAGCACCAAATAGTTTATGGACTCCTGAAAGAAGCGTTAGGAAGCGAGCGCATCCACGCCCTGGCTTTGAAGACTTACACTCCGGAGCAATGGGAGCGGGCCGCGCAAAAATAGAGAGGAGATAGTTATGAGCGAGGACGTATTGTCCAAGATCGACCAGCAGGTGAAAAACAACAAGATCATGCTCTACATGAAAGGTAACCCGAACGCGCCTCAGTGCGGCTTCTCGGCGCATACCGTCGAAATCCTGCAATCCTACGGGGTTCCTTTCGAGACCGCCGACGTGCTCGCGGACCCGGCGATCAGAGACGGCATCAAGCGCTACTCGAACTGGCCCACGATCCCGCAGGTCTTCATCGGCGGGAAGTTCGTCGGCGGCTGCGATATTGTAACTGAGCTACACGAGCGCGGCGAGCTGGAGCCGATTCTGAAGAGCGCGTTCGAGAAATAGCGCGGAGGGGCGGAGATGGCGGACGCGGTCAAGTTCTACTACAAAGCCACCTGAACGACCTGTCGCAAAGCAAGAAGTTTCTTGCAGGCAAAAAAGGTGGCGTTCGAAGAGCGGGAATACGGGAAGAGCCCTTTCACCGAGAAAGAGTTGAGAGACTTGATCGGCGACGAGCCGGTCGCCAATATTCTCAATTCGCGGAACGAGCTGTACCGCGCGCGCAACATGAAGCAAAAGCCGCCTTCGAAAGAAGAGGCGATCAAACTCATCCTCAAGGAGCAGAATTTATTGAAGCGGCCGGTGCTCGTCAAAGGAAAGAAAAAACTTCTGGGCTTCAACGAGTCGGAAGTCGCAAAGCTTCTCTGACAACTCTCTGGGGGTCGATATGTCGAATCGCAGCAATGAATTGCACGCCCGGCGCGGGCGTCGCCACCATCTGCAAAAACTCCGCGCGCGCTACGCCAAGGCCAAGACCGGCGCCGAAAGAGAAAAGATCCTGGAAAAAGTTCTGCGCGTCGCCCCCGGCGTCTCCTCGGAACAATTCCTCGCGCAGATCAAAACCGCGTAAGCCCTTTTCCGCCCTCATCTTCGTTTGAAATACTGCACGGCCCGTTCATGCTGCTCCGCCGCCGCGCGCGTATTGAACGTGCCGAGGTTGCGCCGCCTGCCCGTCTTGGGATTCTTCGACCTCGAGTATAGACGATATTTCCCTGACGGCAGTTTACGGATCATTGAGAAAGCTTCCAGAGTTTACGCCGCCTGGCCTTGAATTCGCCGCCGCAACTCCAACGGCGCCGACACGTTGTGAAAAACTTCCCGAACTCCGCCGGTCCCCGTCAGCGTCACCGAGCCGTAGTTGAAGATGCGCCCCGTCACGCTCTGATCGACGAGAATCGCCTCGACGTGCTTGAGCAGCAGCTCCAACGTCCGCCTTCGCACCAGCCCCTCTTTGAAAACCACGCGCTTCGTCGTGACGCCGAATTCGGACGTCTTGTAGCGAACGAAAGGCGGCATTGCAATCACAAAACCAAGGAAGATGCCGAATCCTCCGACGAGCGGTTGCAGGGCGAGCAAATACGCTCCGATCACTATGAAAGTGAACGCAACGAAAAACGCCTTGAGAAAAATGATCCAGTGGAGCCGCGCCTGATACACGATCTGCTCGTCCGGCAGCAGGTTGGATTCGATGTAGCCCATGGCGGCTTCTCCGCGCGGCCGTCGCTCTTCTACTTCGCCATCGGCGCGAGAGCGCCCGGACCCGTGTAGCGAAGAATAAAAATTCCCCAGTTTTTGTCGCTGATGTAAATGTTGCCGCGCGTGTCAACAAGCACGTCTTCGGTCTGGCTCACGAGCTTGTCGTAGGGGAGCGGCCCATGGCGCTTGATCGGCGTCGGCGGAATGAACCAGCCGACTTCTTTCGGCGCGCGCGGATTCTTGATGTCGTAGATGCGCAGCCCCGCGTTGAAATAAGTCAGGTAAATCAGATCGCCCTGCTTTTGCACGTCGGGCAGATGGTATTCGAGATTGGTGTTGTGCGGTCCGAACCGTCCGCCCTTCTCGCAGAAATCCGCGTACGGGACGCCCTTCGGCGGCTCCGGCCGCGGGAAGAGCGCCGCCAGATAAGGCTTGGCGGGATCTTTGATATCGATCATGGCGGCCGTGGTGATGGCCCGTTCGCACGCGGGCTTGTCGTTCGGCTCGTCGCCCCCGCCGGTCGCCTCACCATGCAGGAACAACATGTTTTTTCCCGGGATCGGCAGGACGTCGTGAGTCGGAATGCCGCCGAACGGCGGGCTGACTCTCAGCTGGCCGATCAGCTTGGGCTTCGAGATGTCGGCGATGTCGAGGATGACAACCGCCGGGCCGTATCCCGCGTACGCTGTCTTGCCGTCCTCGCTGATGATCGCCGGCCCGTGGAACGAATCGTTCACTTTCGGCTGCTCGCCCTCTTTCTGCCCCGGCATCCACCAGCGTCCCGCCTCTTTTGGATTTGCCGGATCGCTGATGTCGAGGAAAACTAGAATGCGGCCGGAGTAGCCGGGCATCGCCGCCGATAAATTCGCGTACTTGCCGCCGGGGTAGCCGATGCGATGAATGCCCGTGCTCCCGGTTTTCCAGTGCGAAAGGAATTTCCAGTTCACCGGGTCGCCGATGTCCCAGATGAGCGCGCCTTCGTCGTTCGGCCGGTTCGGATCGCCGCCCCAGGTGGTTTGTTTTCTCTGCAGTGCCGTCACCATGATGTTGCCGTGAAATTCCATCTGGATCGTGTTGGTGTTGTCCGGGCCTTCGACGAACTTGAGAAACTTCGGATTCGTCGCATCGGTGACGTCGATGATCGTCCAGCCGCGATGCCACTCGTGGCCCATGTAGAGGTACCAGCGTCCGTCAACCTGACGAATCGCTATCTTGAACGCGCCGCCGCGCCCGTCGAGACCGCTGTAACCGATCGCCTCCATGTTGCTCGCCTGCCAACCCTCCGGAATCGGATCGGAGAATGCAGCGGACTGGCTCAGCACGAAGAGAGACGGGACGACGAAGACGCTGAATAAAAGACGTTGCAGAGATAGTCTGATCGGCGATTTCATTTCATGCCTCCTGCGAACGCAAGAAGCATAGGAGAAATGGCTCTTCGGCGTCAAGCTAAGAATGAAAACCGGCGCGGCGTTGTCGGGACGCTTTACTCTCCCAGCGTCCCCATCAACCTCCCAAACCCCTCTATCTTCTCTTTCACGTGCGCGATTTCAAGCGCGTACCAGATATACGACTGGCAGCTTGTGACGACGGGCTTACCGATCTCGCTTTCGAGCAGTGCGACGTCGCCGACGGTCGGCCAGCGCGGGCACGGCACGAAAACGCCGTCGGCCTCGGGCGCTTTCTCGTAGAGTTTCTTTGCGATCTTGTAGGCGGCGTGGTCGTCGAGCTCGGCGATCTCGGAATTTTTTCGGATGCCGTAGCCTTCGATCCTGAGCACGTCGAACCCGGACGCTTCGAGAAATTTTTTCATTCTCTGGTTGAGCTCGTCCTCGTGCGGCGTGGCGACGACGACTTTCTTGACGCCGAGCCGGCGCAGCGCTTCCACCTCGCCGGTGATTCCCGCAACGACCGGAACACCGGCCTTCTCCGACAATCTCCGGCCGACCTCGATGTCGCTGCCGTAGCCGAGTTTGGTGAACAGCGGCGAGCCGCCGATGATGATGACTTCGCAATGGTTCTCGGCGAGATCGATCGCCGCCTCTTCGATGCGCTTCAATTGCTTGTCGAAATCCGTATCGACGAGCTGCCGGATCGTGCCGGTGGTGTTGAGCAGCATGAAGCCCGCCGGCAGCATGCGATAAAATTCGTAAACCAGCACGTCCCCGCGCGACGGGGCCACGTGTCCGACTCGCGCGCGCCAGCCATACATGATCGTTACCTCCTGCGCCTATTTCAATTGATCCATCAGCTCGTGCAAGTTTTGAATTCTCTTGACGCGCGGATGGGCGAACGATTCATTGTAGCGCCGGTGCGGCATGAAGACCGCCGCGCGAGTTTTTTCCGCCACGTCCTGGCAGTTTTCGTACCGGTCGTCGACAAACACGTCGACGCCCAAGCTCTCCACCAGCTTCGATTTGTAATCTTGCGTGCAATGAACCACCGGACGGCTGATGCCGTGCTTCTTGAGCCAGTCGGACGTGACTTGGCGGACGTCGTAGCCGTCGCGCCCGTGGCGATGCGTGATGAAGACGAGCTGCCGGCCGCGGCTGAGGACCTCCACCGATTCCCATTCCGACGGCGTCAACAGCGGATCGAGACGGTGCCAGAAAGTTAGATCTTGCGACAGCGCCGCGAGAGATTCTTCGATAACCGCGTCGGTGACCACCGGATGTCCTTTGAAGCTCAAGTCCGTGAGAGTTTCAGAGTCGATCGGGCCGCAGCCGGTTTGTTTTTCGATGAACCGAAGGAATGGTCGGAGAAAATCCGCCACGACGCCGTCGACGTCCAGACCCACGAGCATGACGTCAATTTAAGGGAAAAGAACTATCGCGTCAAACATTGCCGCGGCGTGGCGCCGCGCGGTTGACGCTGGCGCGGCGCTGGTCTAAATGTAATTCGAAGTTTGCATAGTGGCGGCCATTCGCCGCCGCCGGAGGGCGCGTCGTGTCGAAGCTATGGGTGAGCGCGGTATTTGCATTGTTGTTATCGTCGGCCGCGCTCTCCGCGGGCGCTCAGACGATCCGCATCAGCTACTCCGGCACCTCCGGTCAGAATCTTCCGTTCTGGGTGACCTACGACGCCGGCCTGTTTAAAAAATACGGCGTGCCCGCGGAGCTGGTTCTCGTCTCCGGCGGCTTGACGAACATCCAGGCGATTCTGGCGAATGAAATCCGCTTCTCCTATTTGGGCGGCGCTTCGCCGATCCAGGCGGCGCTGCAGGGCGCGGACATCGTGATTCTGGCCACCGCGTACAATTTGATGCCGTACGGTCTTATCACGACCAGCGCGATCCGCTCGGCGGCGGACTTGAAAGGCAAGCGCGCCGCCGTCTCCCGCATCGGCGGGATCGAAGAGGTCGCGATCCGCTCGGCGATGGACAAATTGGGACTCGGTCCGAAGGACATGACCTTCATTCAAGCCGGACCGGACGCGCTCAGAATGGCCGCGGTTCAATCCGGAGCGGCGTCGGCCGCCGCGCTCGCGCCGCCCGCGCTTTTCGCCGCCGCCGCGCGCGGACTCACGGTGCTCGCCGACCTCGGCGCGCTGGGAGTGAAATATCCCACCTCGGTCATCGCCGCGCGGCGCGCCTACGTCGCGCAAGACCGGCCCGCGGCGAAAAGATTTCTCATGGCGCTGATCGAAGGATTGCATCTTTATCGCCAGAGAAAAGACTACGCCATGAAAGTTCTGGAGAAGTACACCAAGCAGAGCGACGCGCAGATTCTCTCCCAAAGCTACGATTATTTCGCCAAAAACACGCCGCTCGTGCCGCTCACCGACGCCGCAGTTATCGAAGCTGCGCTGCCGCCGGAGCGGCCCGCCGGCCGGACCGCGAAAGATTTTTACGACAACAGTCTGCTGCTGGAGCTGGAGCAGGAAGGGTTTACGAAGAAGATCGCGAAAGAGATCAAGTAAACATAAAAGCAAGCGCGTGCTAAGAGAGATCCTTCACTTCGTTCAGGATGACAAATCCTTGAATGTCATTCTGAGCGCAGCGAAGAATCTGCATTGAGTTAGTATCCCGCTACCAAGGTAAGGAAGGACCGCAAATGGACAAGGTTCTCGAGCAATTGGATCGCAACCGCCTCATCGAAATCGCCAAAAACGCGGCGGAGATCGTCAGCATCACTGGCGAAGAATACAACATCGCGCATTACCTCGGCGGCGAGTTCGAGCGGCTCGGCATGGAAGTCCGCTATCAGGAAGTCGAAGAAGGCCGGCCGAACGTGATCGGGACGCTGAAGGGCTCGGGCGGCGGCGCGACGCTGATGTTCTGCGCCCACATGGATCATTTCGACACGCCGCAGGAAACCAAGGTCGAAGGCGACCGCATCTACGGCCGCGGGCTGGTCAACATGAAATGCGCCTTTCCCTGCTACATCGTCGCGGTCGAGATGCTGAAGAAGGCCGGCGTCGAGCTGAAAGGCGACATCATCGTCTCCGGCGTCGTCGGCGAGATCGAAAAGGCGCAGGTCGGCAGATTCTCCGGCAAAACGTACCGCGGCGCGGGCGTCGGCGCGCGCTACATGATGGACCACGGCGTGACGGCGGACATGTGCATCATCGGCGAGCCGACCGGCTTGCAGCTGCAGATCGGCAACGCGGGACTCGTGTGGGCCGAAGTGACGGTGGAAGGACGCGCGGAGAACTTCGTCCTCCAAGCGGGCAAAGTGGCGCAGGCGATTCAAGACTGGGAAAAGGAGTACCAGCAAAAATATAAGCACCCGTTCATGCTGCCGACGGTGCAGATCGGCGCGATCGACGGCGGCAATCCGTTCAAGCCGGGCACGCAGCCGTCGACGAACCTTTACGTAATCGTCAAGACGCTGCCGGGCACGCCGACGATGGCGATTCAGCGGGCGCTGGAGGCCGTCTGCGCCAAAGTGGCCGAGAAGGAAAAAGACATCAAGACCAAAGTGTGCCTCTATCTCTCCACCACCGGCTACGAGATCTCCAAAGATGAAAAAGTCGTGACGGTCATGGAGCAGGCGCACCAGGCCGTCTTCGGCAAGCCGGTGCAATATCCAATGGCGAAACGGTACGGTATCACGAGCGACGGCTCGCGCATCGCCGCCTACGGCGTGCCGGTGATTACTTACGGCGCGGGCTTCGGCACGCACCTGATCGATCCAACCGAGCCGCAGATCACGGAGTGGGACAATCCGTCGGGCATCCGGCGCGGCGTCGGCATTCAGAACATGATCAACTGCGCGAAAGTTTACGCGCTGGCGGCGCTGGAGGTTTGCGGCAAGACGCGGCAGGAAATGGGATTGCGCTGACCATGCATCTTACTTTCGCACACTATCGCAATCGCTTCTGCATGTACCGGACCTACTATGCGTTGGCCAAAGGCATCGTGAAGCCGGACGGATTCACGATGTCGGTCATCGAAGTCGCCGATCCGCCGAGCCGCGCGCAGGAAGAGGCGCTGATCAACGGCGACGTTCAAGTCGCTAATCTGTATCTGCCGAATTTTCTCCGCTGCAAGCTCGACGGCGCCGCTATCGTCGGCATCTCCACCGAGTGGAAATCGACGGCGAAGGGAAACGGCATGTTCGTGCGCGCCGACGGCCCGATCAAGACGCCGGCCGACCTCACCGGCCGGTTGATCGCTTCCCACCACAAGACGCCTCACGTGACCCATCGCTATCTCTTGAAAAACTGCTACGGCGTTGACGAGAAGACACTCCGCTGGGTCTCCTATCCTCAAGAAGAGCTCCTCGACATTTTGAAAAAGGGCAAAGCCGACGCCGTCGTGTTGATCGACCAATTTTTTTTCCGCGGCGAGAAGGACCCGGCCTTCCGCTGTCTCTACACCGACGGCGAAGGCTGGAAAAAGCTCCACGGCTTCTCCGAATTCATCAAACACATGATCGCCGTGCGCGAGCCTTTACTGAAAGACGAGCCGGGTTTGCGGCAAAAATTACTGCGCGCGTTCAAGGCGTCGATCGATTACAGCGAAAATCATCTGGGCGAGATTGCCGATGAGTTTCTCAAACGCTATCCCGGCGACCGGGACGCCGCCCTCGCCTCCGCGCGTTATCCCAAAATCGAGTTCACCTTCACCGAGACCGAGCGGCGGATCGCCGAGGCGGAGATGAAGATGCTGGCGGAGATGGGCGAGATCTCCCGCGAGATTCCCATCGCGCCGCTCTTCGTGATATAGAAATTGCGCCCGGTGAACGATGACGTTGGAATTCAAAAAACTGCTCGCCGTAGCGACGATCGCCCTGTTTTTCGCTGAGGCGGCGCCCCTCCAATCGCAGGAGAAAAAAAACGTCCGCCTCGTCCTCGTGAGCCTGTCCTGGAACAGCGAGATTCCGCTGCGCACCGCCATCGCTAGAGGTTATTTCAAAGAGCAGGGACTTTCGTTCGAGCCGATTTTCATTCGCGGCGGGCCGGCGGCGCTGGCGGCGATGGTTTCCGGCGACGCGGACTTCGGCAGCATCGGCGGCGCGCAAGCCGTGATCCGCGCGCGCGCCCGCGGCCTCGATGTGTCGATCATCGGTTCGATCTCGAACAGCGTCAACTACGCCGTCGTCGGCAACAAGGGCGTCAAAGGCGCCGCCGATCTTAGAGGCAAGATCGTCGGCGTGACCGGCGCCGGCGCGTTCTCCGACTTCGCCTTGCGCGCCTATTTGAAGAAAAGCGGTCTCGAACCCGACAAAGATGTGATTCTCCGCGCCGTCGGCAACACGACCATGCGCGCGGCGGCGCTGGAAAGCGGTCTCGTGTCCGCCGCGCCTTTTTCTCCCGAGGACGCCGTTCGCCTCACGGCCAAAGGATTTCCTCTGATCGTCAACTTGAGCGAATCGCTCCGCATTCCCCAGAGCATCTTGATCGCCCGCGATTCCATGCTGGAAAAATATCCGGAGACCGCCAAGAGATTTTTGAAGGCGGCGATTCTCGGCATCCAATTCGCCAAGAAAAATAAAAAGGAAGCGATCAAGGCGGGCTATGACGCGGGCCTC
Organism: Binatia bacterium; assembly: GCA_041490745.1. Taxonomy (GTDB): domain Bacteria; phylum Desulfobacterota; class Binatia; order UBA9968; family UBA9968; genus JAJPJQ01. Next base: position 25,480 of record JBGPTS010000010.1, read on the forward strand.
AAGGGCGAGGCCGACATCGTGAGCCGCGCCTACGATCTCTACGCGCCCGGCCTGACTGCGGATCTCTCGATCGCCGTGGACGGCATTCAAATCATGCTCGACGAGGACATCCGCGCCGGTCTGGTCGATAAAAAAATGACCGTCGATCGCGTCATCAACGATCGCATCTTAAAGCTGGCGCAGGACGAGCTCAGGCGCGAAGGCCGCTTGAGCCCTTAGATAATATTCATCACACCGTCGGCGGTGACGATCAGAATGTTGCATCAAGCTAGAGCCCGAGGGCGGTGCGACGCGAATCATTCGGATCAGAGCTGACAACAGGAGGAAAGATGAAAATTTGCCATTACAACTCAAATCAGGCCGGAGTCGTCGCCGGGGACAAAGTTTATCCGATCGGCGAAGCTCTGGTGAAAGCCGGACACGTGAGGGAGCGCTACACGATGCTCGGCGTGATCACCGCGCTGGCAAACCAGCCCGCGGCGCTGGAGCTGGCGCGCAACGCCGTCAAAACGGCGGCGCCATTGGCGCTAAGCAGCGTCAAGCTGCTCGCGCCGATTTTGAATCCGCCGTCGCTCTGGGCCGCCGCGGCGAATTACAAGGCGCACCAGGCCGAGATGCGCGTCAAGATGGGCAGCGCCGACCGCACTGAGCTGAGCAAGGATGATCTCATGGCGGAATTTTTTTTGAAGCCGACCTCCTCGATCATCGGCCCTGGCGACACCGTGATCCTGCCGAAAATTTCCAAGGATGTGGACTTCGAGTGCGAGCTGTGCGCGGTGATCGGAAAAAAAGCGCGCAATGTCGCCGAAGACAAGGCGCTCGATTACGTCTTCGGCTACACGATCTGCTGGGACCTGAGCCAGCGCGATCCCTGGGGCCGCGGCCGCCAGAACACGCGCAACATCCGCAAAGGCTTCGACACCTTCACCGCGCTCGGGCCGTGGATCGTGACGAAGGATGAAATCGACGAGCCGCAAAATCTTTCCATCAACGTCGAGCAGAACGGCAAGCTCGCCATGACCGCGCACACGAGCGACATGATCTGCGGCATCCGCGAGCACATCCGCTTTTTGAGCAGTTGTCTGACGCTCCGCCCCGGCGATCTCATCACCACGGGCACGCCCGCGGGCGTGAAGAAATTGGCCGACGGCGATCATCTCAAGGGCAGCATCGAAAAGATCGGCTCGATGGAGCTACGCGTCGCCGCGGAGAAATAGCGGCTTCGTCGCGCGGAGGTTTCTCATGATCCACACGCGCATTTGCGATCTTCTCGGCATCGATCATCCGATCGTCCTCGGCGGCATGGGCAGCGCGACTTCGGCCCCGCTCGTCGCGGCGGTGTCGAACAGCGGCGCCCTCGGCACGCTCGGCACTTCGGCGATGAGCGGCGCCGCGCTCAGGGCGGAAGTCGAAGCGATCCGCCGCGCAACGTCGAAGCCCTTCGGCGTCAATCATCTCTTGTTTGAAGTTGACGAGGAGCGCTTCTCCGTCACGCTCGAAACCAAGCCCGCGGTCGCGGCGTTCGCCTGGGCCCGGCCCGATCAGGATCTGCGTTCTTATTTCCAGCGCGCGCATGACGCGGGATGCAAAGTCATGTACATGGCCGGCGAAGTGCCCGAATGCGAGCGCGGCGCGGACGCGGGCGCGGACGTGATCGTCGCGCAGGGCACGGAGGCCGGCGGTCACGTCGTGTGGATGGCGTCGATGCCGCTGGTGCCGATGGTCGTCAAGGCGGTCGCGCCGCTCCCGGTTTTAGCCGCCGGCGGCATCGCCGACGGCAGCGGGCTGGCCGCCGCGCTCGCGCTCGGCGCCGACGGCGTTCTCCTCGGCACGCGCATGATGGCGACCGACGAAGCGCCGATTCATCCGAACTTCAAGCAGGCCATCGTCAAGAGCGACGGCCACGGCACGATGCTCACGGAAATTCCCGACATCGCCGCCGGCCGCGTGTGGCCGGGCGCGATGTCGCGCGCGCTGCGCAACGCGTTCATCGAGCGCTGGGCCGGCCGGGAATGGGCGCTGCGCCGCGATTGGCGCGCGGCGGCCAAAGCCGTCCTCGAAGCGCGCAAGAGCGGCGACGCCGAAAACGCTTCGCTGCTGATCGGCCAGGACGCCGGCCTGATCGATTCGATCAAGCCCGCGGGCGAGATCGTCGCATCGATGGTCGCCGAGGCGGAAGAGATCATCAAAATCCGGTTGAGCAAGCTCGTGCGAAAGTGAACGAATTCACCCCCGGCCGGCGGAGACGCTCAAGTGCGCCTTAGAGATTTTATTTTTCTTCTGATCGCAGCCTATGGGCTGTTTCTCGGCGCCGATGTCTGCGCCGAGGTCGTCAATATCCGACACGGCACGACGGCGGCTATCAGCACGGAAAAAATAATTCTCGCCCTGGCGAAAGACGTTGGCATCCTCAAGAAGCACGAATTGGCCGTCGAAGTCGTCCTGATCACGAGCGGCGGGACTTTGGCGACGCAAGCTTTGGTGGGCCGGAGCCTGGATCTTTTGGCCACCGGCGCCACGCCCTTCCTTCACGGCTATATCGAAGGCGCCGACATCAAAATCATCGGCGGAGTCAACAATCGCTTCCCTTACACGTTTATGGCGCGCGGCAACATTACGAACGCGGCCCAGCTCAAGGGCAAGATCGTCGGCATCACTCGGTTCGGCAGCATCGACGAGCTGGCGACAAGAATGGTTCTGTCGCAGTTTGGGCTCAACTCGAAGACCGACGTGAAGATCATTCAGGTCGGCGGCTCGGCAAGCCGGCTCGCCGCGCTACAGTCGGGAAGCATCGACGCGACGGCCCTGGTCTCGGGCTACAGCAACGTCGGGCGCAAGCTCGGTTTGAACGTCTTGATGGACCTGGCGGAGAAAGATATCGAATATCAGATGACCGCGATCGTGGCGCGCGAGGACTACCTCAACAGCCGCGGCGAAGCCGTCAGGCGTTTCATGCGCGCCTATCTCGAAGGGATTCGGTACTATAAAAGCCATCGCGATGAAGCCATCAAAAAGATCATGGACGCTTTGAGGACGGGCGATCGGTCATTGGCCGAGTCGGACTACGACACGCGCTCGCGCGCCCTGCCCGACGACGGCAGGCCGACGCTCAAAGGATTGCAGTTGGCGATCGACGAACTGGCGAAAGAGAATCCAAAGGCGAAAAACATCGCGCCCCGGCAGCTCATCGACTTGAATTTCCTGCCGTAGACAAAATCCGATCGGAAAAAATTTCGCTTGACAAGCGCGATGCGCGCGCTAAAGTGAAACCGTGCTTCCGTAGACAAGGGAGGAAGTTTTTATGGACGAAGGAACTCCGCCGGGCCATTACCGCCCGCAGTCCGAGGATCGCCATTCCTCGACGGCGGCTGGAACGCAGTAGCCTCAACTATCGCGCCTGAAGGCGCAAGGTCGGCGAGCCGACCCAAGGCAGGAAGGCTTACTCGAAGACTCTGAGGAGTCACCAACTGTCGCCCGAGTGGAGGTCCAAGCCGGACCCGCGGGCAGCCGGGCTAAAAATTGAAAAATGTTTTTCGGCGCGATGGCGCCGCGCTCGGGCTCTCTTCTCAGGAAGAGGGCCCGTTTTGTTTGTGGGTTCGAAATGCTTGTGCCAACGTGATCGTAAAATCAATTTATATCGAACACGGGGTTTGAATCCCCGTGTTCGACCAAAGGGGAGAGCTACCGCTTCTCCCCTTTGGAAACCCCATCGGTTTTGTGCCCGCCTCAAGAGGCGGGGTTTTGATGGAATCCTTCTACAGCTTGACCGACGTGTATTCCACGAACGCGCGCGGCGGAGGGGGCTTCGGATGGAGTCGCGCCATGGTCGTCAAAAACTGAATAAAAGAATCGATATCCACGGGCCGATGCGCGAGAGATAAACGCCGCAGGAGCCGAAACTCGTCGCGCACCGTCTGAGAGCCGGCGAGATCCCTCAGGTCTTGTTTTTCTTTGTCACTTAGCACGACCGAACCGTTCCTTCAGCGTTTTTGCTTCGCCGCCGATTCCAAAGATATCATAAAACTCCTGGATGCGCGCCCAATCGAGCTTGGAACCGTAGAGTTGCATGAGCGCTTCGACGTCGGCGATGTCTTGCGGCTTGCGTTGCGGGTCGTTGGTCATCGCTTGGACTTTGAGACCGATCACATCTTCCGGCTCGACCGTTCGTATATTTTGCTTTCCGCCGAATACAGGGTAGCTCTTGGCGCGCGCGAGCATCGCCAGCGAAGCTTCTCGAAAAGCGTGCACAAAGTCGATCCCACCCCATGCGTGGTCGCGATGGCGGTAATGCGAAACGTTTTTAGTCTGCACGACGCGTTCGTAGCCCAAGGCCGCCATGCGGCCGTGCAGCTTGTCGAGGTCGTCGCGATGAACCAAAAAATCGAGGTCCATCGTTGCCCTGACGTGGCCCAGAACTCCCAAGGCAAATCCGCCGACGGCCGCGTAGCGGATTTGATTCTGATCGAACTCAGCCAGCAAGGCTCTTAAGACGCGCTCGAAGTCCACGGCGGCATTTTAAACGGTCGGGCGAAGAGCCGCAAACTGCAATGGAATTCTCTTGACTGGCCTCCGCGGAGTGCTAAGTTCCCGTCACAGCCCACTGAAAAAACGGACGAATGAACGCGGCGATCTACAAAGACTACACCAAGGAGGATCTGGAGTTTCACTTCGATCCGCAGAAGGCCGCGCCGGATCATGCGCTCTGGTCGGAAAAAAGAAATCAAGCGAGTCTCGAAGCCCGTAAGACTCTAAAGTCGTTTCTCGACGTGCCCTACGGCGATTCCCCGCGGCAGAAGCTGGATATTTTCCCGGCGGACAATGCGGGTGCGCCCGTCTTAATCTATTTTCACGGCGGCTATTGGCGCGGCGGCAGCAAGGAACAGAATTGTCATTTCGCCTCGCTTTTCGCTAAAGCCGGCGCGACGGTCGTCGTGGCCGAGTACGATCTCTGCCCGAGCGTGACGGTGACCGACATCGTCCGGCAAGCGCGCGCGGCGATCGTGTGGGCTTATAAGAATATTTCCCGCTACGGCGGCGATGCGTCGAAGCTCTACGTCTCCGGCCTGTCCGCGGGCGGCCACCTGGTCGCGCTGGCGCTCGCGCACGAATGGGAGAGAGAAGGATTGCCGCGCGACGCGATAAAGGGCGCGACCGCGATCACCGCAGTTTACGATCTCGACGCCGTGCTCCATCTCGACGTCAACAAAGAGATCCGCCTCACGGCCGAGGTCGCGCGGGAAAACAGCCCGTTCGTTCACCCCCCGCTCGCGCGCGCGCCCGTGATCGTCGCCGTCGGCGGCGCCGAGCCGCGCGGCTGGAAGGAACAGTCGGCAAAATTTTTCGCCCTGTGCAAAGAACTCGGCATGCCGTGCGACTACATCGAAGTCCCCGGCGCGCATCATTACTCGATGGGCGTGCTTCTCGCCGATCCCGAATGCGCGCTCACGCGCGCAATGCTCAGACAGATGGGCCTTCGTGAAGGATGAGGGACGATATTCGAAGGATGAGGGATGAAGGATGAAGGATGAAAATCGGAAGGTCTCCGCAATCTTGTTCGCTTGCAGTGTCGCTTTTCTTCTCTCCCTCCTTCCGTTTCACGCGAACGCCGCGGATTTGCCGCTTGTACGGATCGCGCACGGCGCGTTCAATGAAAAGATCGTCGCCATGTGGATCGGCGTCGAGCAGGGCTTTTTCCGCAAACACGGGGTCAACGTCGAGGTGATCAACATCCGCAACGGCCCGCAGACGATCGCCGCGCTTTCTTCCGGCGATATCCACATCGCCTACACGATTCCGGGAACGGTGCTAAGCGCCGCCGCGGCCGGCATGGACCTCGCCTTTTTCGCCGGCGTCGTCAACCGCGCCGACGGCGATTTCGTCGCCGCGCCTGCCTTGCGCGGAGCGGAGCAGCTCAAAGGAAAAAAAGTCGGCGTGCAGAGCGTCGGCGGCGGCGTGTGGTCGATGACCATGCTGGCGTTGGAGCATTTGGGTCTGGAGCCTACGCGGGACAAAATTCTGTTGATGGTTTTGGGCGACCAGTCGGTTCTTACCCAGGCTCTGGCGACCGGCGGCATCGACGCGACCTATCTGAGCTACACCTACAGCGCGTCGCTGAAAGAAAAAGGATTCAGCGTGCTGGTTGACATGGGCAAAGCGCCGATCGTCTATCAGGGCCTCGCGCTCGCGACCTTACGGCCTTATCTCAAGCAGAACGCGGGAATTATAGATTCGATCATGCGCGGCGTCGTGGAGGCGGTCGCGTTCATTCAGCGGCCGGCGCAGAAAGAGGCGGTGGTAAAGTCTCTGATGAAAAATTTGCGTCTGAAAAACTCTCAGGACGCGGAGACCGGCTATCAGACGCTCCAGTGGCTATATAGCCTCGACATCAATCCGAGCTTGAAGGGCGTAGAAAATATGCACCGGCTCCTCGCGCTGACCAACCCTAAAATGAAGAGCGTCAAGTCCGAAGACGTGATCGACTTAGCGCCGGTCGAGCGCCTGCAAAAAAGCGCGTTTTATCGAGAGCTTGTGGCGCGCGAAAAAAGATAGCGCCGCGCGCTCGCGCCGAAAGCGCCGGGAGAAAAGATTTGCCGAGGCGGCGAACCGGCGGGTCGGATTACTTACCGCTCAACTTGAAGCCTTCGTAGGCAAGATAGGCGGCGACGGCAAATGCGACCGCGCTCAACCAGTGCGGCACGATCCAGCCTTCGAAGACGGCGCTCCAGCCCAGTACAAGTCTCAAAAGATGCAGCGCGGCGATGATGAGAAAGATTCCTCCGGCGGTCTTGAGGTAAGCTTTCGTTGACATGGTTGGAGGCTACATCCGCACGCGCTCGCGTGTCAATCGAGGCCGCGCGCGGCTTTCAGCCGCTTCGATCAACGCCTTCTCGGTCGCATCGACCATCGCTTGCAAGCTGAACCGCGTCGCGATTCGCTCGCGCAATGCGCCGCGATCGATGCCGTCGAGCCGATCGAGCGTCGCCGCGAGCCCGCGCGCCAGCGCTTCGGCGTCGCCGGGCGGAACCACGACGCCGAGCTCGCCGACGATCCGGGCGGAATCTCCGACATCCGTCACCACGCATGGAACGCCGCAGGCCATCGCTTCGCCGACGACGTTGGGAAATCCCTCGCCGCCGACCGACGCCGAGCATAGGATATCGAGCGCGCTGTAAACGGCCGGCATGTCCTGCCGTGCGCCGGCCCAGATTATTTTTTTTCCCAGCCTCAGGCGCTCGCCCAAGGCTTCGACCCGGCCCCGGTCGCTTCCGGCGCCGACGAGGACGAACCCGAGGTCGTTTCTCTCCGCGTTCAATCGCGCCGCGGCTTCGAGAAAAAAATCGAGCGCTTTGGACCGGCTCAAGCGCCCGACAACGCCGATTAACTTTCCGGTCGCCGCATTCCATTCGGCGCGCACCCGTGCGCGCCCTTCGGCATCGCGCGTGAATTTTACCACGTCAAATCCGTTGTCGATCACTCTTTGATCGGCCGCACGGTTGCCGTGCCGCCGATGGCTCGCGTATCCAGCTTGCGAATTCGCAATCGTGAGCGGGACGGTGCCTGAAACCCAGCCGCACAACCGGCGCGGCAAAGATTTTTTCCAGCTTCTCGCACGCGGGTTGCCTATTCGACCGGAGCCTCGTATCCCCCAGATCAATTTCGTCCCGGAGAGGCCGCGGGTCGCCAACCACGATATCCATCGGGCGAGATCGCCTTGAATGGCGTACAAGACGTCGCAATTTTCTCTTTTCACCCGGCTCCTGAGCGCCGCCGCGGCCCGAGCCAGGCGCGCGATCCGCATGACCGCGCCGGAAGTTTTTTTCGGCAACAACACGGAGACCTCGACGTTCGCATCCCAAACCATTTTCCAATCCCGGTCTTGCGCCGTCAGCGCCACGACGGAGACGCGATGCCCCTTGCGGATTAAGTGAGCGGCCAGCATCGAAACCTGACGCGGCACGCCGCCGAGCCCGAGGTCTTGCAGGAAGATCATAATTTCCATAGGGAAGTCTCATGCATAACTCATTTCATGCCGAATGCAAACATGGATCGAGCGCGGCCGTTCGATCGGCGCGTCTTTCGGCCGGCGCGCGGGCGTTGTCGCGCCCGGCGTCCGGATGTAAGCTACGAAGAGATTGGGAATAAGAGGATAAAACCATGAATAGAAAGCAGGCGCTGCACGTGGCGACGATGTCCGGCTGGTATCGCTTCGAGAAAATAGGCGTAGAGTGGAAGCAGATCAAGCGGTCGCTCGCCTATTGGTCGCTCACCTGCTTGTCCGTCGATCCGAAAAAACCCGAGCTGATCTATGCCGGCAGCGAGCATTCGGGACTTTTCTTTACGACCGACGGCGGCACCGAGTGGCGGCGCGCAAATCCCAACGTTCCCAAGATGATGCTCTTCTCCGTCCTCGCCCTGCCCGGCACGGTGATGGTCGGAACCATACCGGCGGCGGTTTACCGAAAAAACGGCCAGGGTTGGGAAGAATTGGAAGGCGTACGCCGCTTGAGCGCGGGCGCGAATTTTCCTCCCAGCCCGGAGCTTCAGTCGCGCACGCGCTATCTCGCCGCCGACCCGGAGGATCCGGCGCGGCTCTACGCCGGCATCGAAGTCGGCGGGCTGCTCGTGTCCGACGACGGCGGAAAGAGCTGGCACGCGGCGGTCAGCGGGTTGACCGATCCGGACGTGCACGAAGTGCTTCCTTCCGAAAAAACCGCCGGGCTGGTGTTCGCCGCCTGCGGCGACAAGGCGTTTCGCAGCTTCGATCGCGCCGCGCATTGGGAGGAAATCACGCCGCCGAGCCATGACTACGGCATGTCGTTGACGGAGAGCGCCGATGGCGCGGTTTATCTGGGCAGCGCGAAGGGGCGGCCGAACACGTGGCTGAGAAAGTCCGGCGCCGACGCGGCGATTTTTCGGAGCCGGGATTTCGGCGCGCACTGGGAAATCGCCGTCGAAGGATTGAGCGGCGGCGTGATGAGCATGTGCGCCGCGCCCGGCGGCGGCATTCTCGCCGGCACTTCCGACGGCGACCTGATCGCCGTCGACGACTCCGGCGCGCGCGCGATCGTGCGCGGATTGCCGTGCGTCACGTCGATCGCGTTGGGCGCGTGAGCGCTTGACGCCCTTCCCCGCATTGTCTAGATAGACGGAGAGAGCCCTACGTGAATCGCCGTATAATCATCGCCATTTTCGCCGGCTTGTTTCTCGCCGTCGCTTCCTTATGCGATGCCGCGGACACGCTGATCCGCGTCGCCACGCCCGGCGCGCTCACCGGCGCGATCCCGATTTATCTCGGCGCGAAAAGAGGCGTCTTCAACAAATACGGCTTGAACGTCGAGGTCATCGCCACGCGCAACGAGCAGATGAACATGCAGGCGCTGATGTCGAACAGCGTGCAATTTTTGACCTCGAGCACGACCGGACTTTTTTATCTCGCCAAACAAGGCCTGGACGCCGTCGGCCTCTGCTCGTGGAACAATTCTTCCCCGTATAGCCTCGGGAGCCGGCTTAAGATCAAGGACCTGAAGGAGCTTAAAGGCAGAAAGATCGCCTCCAGCGGCGCCGGCGGCAGAGCGGAGGCGTTCATACTGTTCATGCTGGCGAAGGTCGGATTGGATCCCAAGAAAGACGTCCAGATCCTTCCCCTTTCCGGCGGCTCGGCGATCCGGCTCGCCGCCGTGGTGTCGGGCAACATCGACGCGACTTTGATTTCGACGCTGCAAGGAAGGTACGCCGAGAAGCTGGGTCTCACGGTGATTCCGATACCCCTCGAATACACGAGGGGAATCAATTTGACGCGCAGGTCCTACCTGGAAAAGAATCGCGCGACGGTGAAGGCGTATCTGAAAGGGCTGGCGGAGTCGGTGCGGTTGCTGATCGCGGACAAGGAAACGACGATCGCGGTGATGAAGCAGGTGTTGCGCATCGACGACCGCGAAAGTCTCGACTATTCCTACCAGATGATGAAGGCGGACGCGCGCGCGGATCTTTTTCCGACCGAGGAATCGATCGTCAACGTGCTCAAGACGATGAGCTACGAAGACCCGGCGTTTCTTGCGATTCCGCCGTACAAATATTTCGACTTGTCGCTGATCGAAGAATTGAAGGCCGAGGCGCGCTAAGCACAGGGAGGCGATGATGGCGTACGATCTCTTGATCAAAAGCGGGCGGATTTACGACGGCAGCGGCATGCCGTCTTATCTGGGCGACGTCGCCGTCAGCGGCGGACGCATCGCCGAGATCGGGAGAATTTCCGGCGGCGCGGCGCGGACGATCGACGCCGCAGGGCTCGCCGTTGCTCCGGGTTTCATCGACCACCACACGCATATGGACGCGCAGATTTTCTGGGACCCGTACGCGACCTCCGAGCCCCAGCACGGCGTCACGTCGATTGTGATGGGCAACTGCGGCCTCACGCTCGCGCCGACGAAGCCCAGCGACCACGACGCGCTGGTAAAAAGCTTTGTCCGCGTCGAGGCCATGCCGCGGAGCGTTCTCGAGTTGGGAGTCCCGTGGGGCTGGCACACCTACGGCGAATATCTCGACGCGCTCGACGGCAAGATCGGCGTCAACGTCGGCGGGCTGGTCGGCCACATTGCGGTGCGCCAGTACGCGATGGGCGAAGAGTCCGTCGAGCGCGCGGCGACGGCGCAAGAGATCGCTCAGATGAAGCGGCTGGTGCTCGATGCGATGGAGAGCGGCGCGCTGGGATTTTCCACCAACCGCAACGAGCGCCACATGCGCGAAGACGGCAAGCCCGTGGGCAGCAGGCTCGCCGACGACGAGGAGCTTTTCGGCCTCTGCCAGGTGCTGGGCGAGCTCAACTCCGGCGTGATCGAGACGATTCTCGGCTTGAACAAGATCGAGCATTTTAAATTTTACGACCGCCTCGCGCGCGTCACCGGACGTCCCATCCTCTGGCAGAGCTTGCAGCACCGCTGGGCCGAGCCCGACCTCTGGCGCCAGCAGCTCGATGCAGTCACGCCGATTTTCGAAGACGGTTACCAGGCCTACGGCCTCTCCCACACCGTGCCGCTCGTGCGCCACTTCACGCTCAAAAATTGCCAGGTCTTCGATGAATTCCCCACGTGGAAGGCGCTGATGTTCCTGCCCGTCGAGGCGCGCAGAGAGGCGCTCAAAGATCCGGCGACGCGAAAAAAGATGCGCGCCGATTTCGCCGAGCCGAGAAAGACGAACTTTCACCGCCGCTGGGACGTGGTGCAGGTCGAAAAATGCGCCAAGCCGGAAAACCGAAAATACGCCGGCAAGAGCGTCGCGGAGATGGCCGCGCTGCGCGGGCAGGATCCGCTCGACGCGTTTCTCGATCTCGCGCTCGAAGAAAATCTGGACACCGTTTTTCAGAACGCCAACAACGGCGGCGACTCCGCCGCCATGGGCGAGATCCTGCGCAGCCCGTACGTGTTGATGGGCACATCGGACGCCGGCGCGCACGTTCAGTTCGGCGCGGACTTCGGCTACGGCACGACGCTGCTCGGCCTTTGGGTGCGCGAGCGGCGGCTGCTGACGCTCGAGCACGCGATCCACAAGCTCACGTTTCACATCGCGTCGGTTTTCGGTCTCGCAGGAAGAGGACTGCTCAGGCCGGGCTACGCCGCCGACCTCGCAATCTTCGACCCGCAGACGGTCGGTTCGCACGAGCCCGAGTGGGCCGAAGATTACCCCGGCAACACGAAGCGGCTGATCCAGCGCTCGGACGGCATGCATTGGACGATCGTCAACGGTCGGCCGATTTTTGCCAACGGCAAATTGACCGGCGATCTTCCAGGACACATTCTCCGCGGCACATCCTATCGCGGCCGGCAGGCCGCCGCGGCCTAAAGCGCGATGGGCGTAAGCTATATTCCGGTCGCGCGCGCCGGAGAAGTCTCCGAAGGAAAAATGAAGCCGATCGAGCTCGGCGGGCGGCAACTCTTACTGGCGCACGTGGATGGCCGCTACTTCGCCTTTGGCCGCGAGTGCTCGCACGAAGCGGCCGATCTCGATACGGGCGCGCTGGAAAAATCTCAGATCCGCTGCAGCAATCACGGCTACTGCTTCGATCTTGCGAGCGGCGAGTGCGCCGTCCCGCAAGGCGGCCCGTCGCTGACCACGCTTCCCGTCGAGGTGCGCGGCGAAGAGATCTGCGTCAAGCTCGAATGGTAGAGCAGAGAACGACGGAAAAATGCGCCTGCTATTTTTGATTCTCTGCGCTGCGCTTTCTTCATCGACCGCCCACGCTCAAAATCTTCCTCTGTACCGCATCGCCTACGGCACCACGGGAGAGAATCCGACCGCATTATGGATCGGCGTCGAGCAAGGCTTTTACCGCAAGCACGGCTTCAACGTCGAAGTGCTTTACATGCGCAGCGGGCCTCTCGCGATTTCGGCAATGGCTTCGGGCGACGTGCAGATGGTCTTCACCAGCGCGAACAACGTGCTCAACGGAGCGGCCGCGGGTTTGGATGTCGCGGTCGTGGCGACGGTTATCCCGAAGGCCGAAGGCGCGTTCGTCGCCCGGCCGGAGATTCAGAAGCCGGAAGACCTCAAGGGAAAATACGTTGCGATCCAGAGCGTCGGCGGCGGCGGCTGGGCCAACAACATGCTCGCTCTGGACTATCTCAATCTCGATCCGGAGCGGGATCGAATCCAGTTTTTGATCTTTCCCGATCAGGCTTCGCGCGTGCAGGCGCTGGAGATCGGCAGGGTCCAGGCCGCCTGGCTCGGCTATACGTTCAGCGACGTGCTCAAAAAGAAAGGGTTCCCCGTTCTCGTGGACTTGGGCAGAGCGCCGATTTCCTACCTCGGGACGTCGCTCGTGACCCGCAGGCTCAATGTGCGTCAAGATGCGAAAGCAGTGGAAGGGATCATCAAGGGAACGCTGGATTCGGTTCGATTCATTCTCAAGCCGGAAAACCGATCGATCGTGATCAAAACGCTCATGCGCCGCCTCCGCCTCAGGCGGATCGAAGAGGCGGAATCCGGCTATAATTCACTTCTATCGACCTACGTCGCCGATCTCCGGCCGAACGCCGATGGAGTGAACAAAATCTACAAAATTCTCTCGAAGGCGAACCCCAATCTGCAGAAACTCAAGCCCGAAACGATCATCGACGATTCGACGATCAAGCGAATCCACGAGAGCGGCTACTGATTAGCCGCCGTCATTGCGTCGTTCTAAGGTCGGATACCAGGCTCATAAAAATTCGCATAAAATTTCGCTTGACACCCCTTTACGACCTCTGCTAGATACCCGACCTGACGTAATCGCACCAAGCTTGACTCTTCGGCTCGACGGACGATCGCAGTTATTATGCATCGATGGAGATGCTTATGGCGGATCTCACAGAGGCTCGGAAGCAGTCTTATTGGCGGTACCACCTCGCCCTCACCACGATCGCCGATCGTTCGGTTCACGCTCACCTACTTCACCTTGCGGTTTACCTACGGAGCGGCTCGATCAACGGGCCGCAGAGTTTGTCTCAGACATCAAGCAACTCAAGTTCGGAGGGGCTCTAACACGGGAGTTCCGTAGAGACTAAAGCGGAGCCGCCAAAACAAACAGGGAGGGAAGCCTATGGCAGCAACTAACATTGTGGGCAAAGAACTACGTCGTGTCGTGATTGCCGCATCCGTCGGCAACATCATCGAGTGGTACGACTTCTACATTTTCGGCAGCCTGGCCTCGATCCTGGCCGTTAAATTTTTCGAGAAGAGCCACCCGGTCGCGGCCTTCCTCAGCACCGTGGCGATCTTTTCGGTCGGCTTCCTGATCCGGCCGCTCGGGGCGTTCCTCTTCGGCTGGCTCGGCGATAAGGTGGGCCGGAAGTACACCTTCATCGTCACGCTGACCGGCATGGGCGTGGGGACGGCCTTCATCGGCTTTGTTCCCAGCTACGCCTCGATCGGTATCGCCGCGGCCTTCATTCTCTTCTTCCTCCGCCTGATCCAGGGCCTCTGCCTCGGCGGTGAGTACGGCGGCGCCATCACCTACGTCGCGGAACATATCGAGGACAAGCATCGCGGCTACTACACCGGCTGGCTTCAGACGTCGCCCACCCTCGGCATCGTGGTCTCCCTGGGCACGATCATCGGGATCCGGACCTACTTGGGCGTCGAAGCTTTCAACGACTGGGGCTGGCGGCTGCCGTTCATCATCTCGCTCCTCCTGGTCGGAATCGCTATCTGGATCCGGCTCTCGCTGGGTGAA
>JBGPTS010000011.1:0-36544 GCA_041490745.1 Binatia bacterium
AAGGCAGAATGAAACGTCACCCGCGTCCTCTCCTTGCGTCGGCTCTTTTTTCGATCGGGATCGTCCTGTCCGTCTCGCTTTCGTGGTCCCAGCAGGATCTTAAAAAGAGCATGCCCGACGGCGAGGGCAGGGACTTGGCGATCGACATCTGCACCTCGTGCCACAACCTGGAGAGGGTCCTGACGGCGCACAAGACGAAGGATGAATGGGAGCAGTTGGTCAACAATATGATCGCCCGCGGCGCGACGATTTTTCCGGAAGAAGTCGAACCGCTGGTCAAATATCTCGTCAAGAACTTTTCGGCGGCTGCTCGGTGACCTCAAGGTTTCTTGAACCCCGGGGGCCGAGGTGGTAAGTAAGGACACTGCGTGGTCGCATAGCTCAGTTGGTTAGAGCGCGCGCCTCACATGCGCGAGGTCGTAGGTTCAACTCCTACTGCGACCACCATTTTTTTCTTTCCTTTTATTTCCAGCTCCGTCTCTCCGCAATTAGAACTAGCCTCTACGCGCGGTAATTTGCTATAACCGGAGCCATGGCGGAATTTTTCGGAATCAAATTTCCGGCCGATCCCTGGGCGGTCTCGGCGCTGATCGTCCTCGCCGCGGCGGTTGTAGCCTACTTGATCAACCTCGCGGTTCTCTGGGCGATCAAGCGCGCGCTCCGGCGCGCTCAACTCGACGAGCGCATCCAGCGGCTGCTGGAGCGATATCTCTACCCGCTTCTCGCCGTCGTCACGCTCCTGCTGATCGCGGATGCCGCGCCGCTGCCGCCGAAGGCGCTCGCGTCTGTCCGTCAACTGCTCGCGATCGCCGGCCTCCTGCTGGCGATCGTCCTTGTCACCAAGGGCGCGCTGCTTCTTCTCCGCACGATCGAAATCCGCTACGGCCTCTACAACATCAAAGGCCCGCTCGAAATCGTCACCAAAATCGTCATGATCGCCGTCGGCGGCATGCTCGTTCTCGACAATCTCGGCATTTCGCTGACGCCCATTCTCACCACTCTCGGCATCGGCAGCCTGGCCGTGGCGATCGCCTTGCAGGATACGCTGGGGAATTTTTTCGCCGGGCTTTATATCAAAGTCGACCGGCCGATCGAGATCGGTCATTACATCCGGCTGCAAAGCGGCGAGGAGGGATACGTCGAACGCATCGGCTGGCGCAGCACGAGAATCCTAATGCTGCCGAACAATATGGTCGTGGTGCCGAACAATAAGCTCGTTCAGGATAACATCACCAACTACCATCTGCCCGATAAAGAACTGGCGGTTACGGTCGCGGTCAGCGTCGGTTACGGCAGCGATCTGGAAGAAGTGGAGCGGGTGACGCAGGAGGTGGCGCAAGACGTGTTGCGGACCGTTTCGGGCGGCGTGCGCGATTTCGAGCCGGTGATCCGTTATCACACGTTCGGCCAATCGAGCATCGACTTCACAGTTGTCCTGAGAGCGCGGGAATTTGCCGACGGAGTCTTGCTCAAGCATGAATTCATCAAGAGGCTCAAGGCCCGCTATGAAAAAGAGGGCATCACGATCCCGTTCCCGGTGCGGACGGTTTATCTTAAGGCGGAGGATAGAGGCAAAGAGGAAGAGCCGAAAAACTCTTGAGCATTCGCGCGGTATATTTTTTCGCGAGTAAACCAAAGAGGAGGAGCAAGCCATGCCGGAACATGAGTGCGAGACCTACGATTTCCCGATCACAGACGATACGTTCGACTATACGTTCAAGAAAACCGTCGTGAAACAATTGGGCGGCACCGGCAGGCAAGCGGTAAGGGAAGCCATCGCCGAAGCGAAAGACAAAGCCACGAAGGAAGGCGAGGCGGCGATGAAGGACGAGACGTGCGCCAAGCCATGTGAACGAATCATTTACGTCGACGTCACGATCGACAACATCGCCGCGCAATATACCAACGCAAAAAAGGGCAAGTTGACGATCGAGATCACCGGAATATGGAAGGCCGGGATTCTCTGTGTCAAGAAGCCGGGGTAAGGCGGCTGCGCGCAGCGCTCAAGCGCCGGCAAATTTCGGCAGCACTTCCCTGGCCATAAACTCCATCGACGCGGGGATTTTTTTCTGCTCCAACGTGGCGAAGTTCGTACCAAATGCTTCGATATCAAAATCCTCCACCGCTGAATGATCTCTGACCACCGGGGGCAATCTTTTTGATCCCATTCCAGATTTTTAGTCCTGTCACGTCCTTCGAAAAGAATAACAGGTGATACATCGGTGCGTTTTGCTCGTTGCGAAGCAGCGGTGGATTGTCATCCTGGTGGACTAAACCTAACGCCCTCACTTGCCGCCGGAGGTAATGGATTAACGAGGTGTCGAGTTTCGATATCTCGTTTTCCGTAAGCGGTTTACCTACGGCGAGCTTGGCTGCCGGAACGTTACGCCATTCAGGACCCAAAACAGCGTCCAGGCGACTGTCCTGTTGCAAAACCGACTGCCTTAGGTTCCGCTTCACGCCGATCATGCTTGGAAACAAGTACAGGATATCGATTGGCCGACTGGCGAGCGCCTTCAAGACCGCAAAATCTACCTCGAATCCTTCGGGGTCTATAAAAGCTAAACCCAAGCTTCGCTCTGGAAACTTTCTAACAACTTCACCAATCAACTCGTTACAGTCACCCACCTTGCAGAATACGCGCGGAGAATCCGCTTTAGAAATTCTCTTCTTGAGGGCAGATATGTTGTGGGAGCTTCTATCGCTGAGATACAGATGGTCGAAGGCAGGGTGAATTCCGAGCGCTATAAGCGGCGATCCGTCAAATTCGTCGTTTTCAGTGATGCATTTTCCTGAGCCACACAGCGGATCGATATAGACCAACTTGTTCCACAAGCGTTCGCCGCGCTTCGGCGCCATCGCTTTCATGAAACCTTCGGCATACCTCCGAAGATACCAAAACTTTTCTTTGGTCCAGGTGCCGGCTTCTCTGGCTCTTAAGCCATCTGACGCTTTAGCGACCATTTAGTCTCGGTGGGAGTGTGGCTGGCCTGAGGCATCTGATCCCAAAACCGCCCGTCAAGCTTTCGGCCGCCGGATTTCGGAGTTCTGCCGCCCCATTGTTTGAAGAAGAAGGGAATTTTAGCGGATACGCACTGCTTTTTTATATCGCGGACCCATTCCACGCGAATTGGCCGATGCCCCGGACCGCTTTCGCCGCCGACGATGACCCAATGGACACCGTCGAGGGGTAAATTGGGGATCGGTCCAAGTAGCGGCTCGACAGATAAAAATCTGATGGTTGCTGGAACCTGTCGGAGAAGATCTACGCGATGGATGTAGTCTTTGCTCTCGACGGACACGCCTTGCCAAACGTGCGGTGGCCATGACAGTCGTTGGGCTAGGCGGGCAAGGCGATCTGCGCGCTTGGTTAGGATTTGAAACTTGTGCCAATCAGCCTTCACCATCACGGCAAATACTTTTTGGATGTAGTCTTCAGGAACAGACTCGTGGAACAGGTCGCTCATGCTGTTTACAAAAATTATCTTGGGCTTTGACCATTTCAGAGGAAGTTCCAACGCGTCGGGGTGAAGAGTGAGACTAAAACCGTTTGCATAACGCGCGTTACCCATCTCTTTGAGACGCAACGCGAGACGCTCTGCGTAGCAATTTTTGCAGCCCGGACTGATTTTCGTGCAACCAGTTACCGGATTCCAGGTGGCATCCGTCCATTCAATGGAGGAATTGTCAGCCATTATTCACCCTTAGAAAAACACCGGGACGATCAGTTGAAACTTCGCCAAGTGGCAAGCACTATACAGCACACGTAGTGAAAAAACCAATTTCGTTTGTCCAACCTTTACTTGGAAGCGAATTTCGGCAGTACTTCCCGCGCCATGATCTCCATCGAAGCCAAGATTTTTTTCTGCTCGAGCGTGGCGAAGTTCATCAGGAAGATAATGTAGTTGCTCCCGGCCGCGCGCACTTCTTGGATGTGCTCGATTACGTGCTGGGGATCGCCGACCATGATCATTCTTTGCCGGTAGAGTTCGTCGTAATCGCGCGGGCGGATCGAGAGCCGCGCCGTTAAATACGGCACCAGGCCCTCGCGGCCGTTTTGATCGGCTTCCTTCGCCGTCGGTGCCACGTGCGTGTGGAAGCACTGCGCAACGTCGATCTTCGCCGCATCGTGTCCGTTGGCCGCGAGCCGATCTTTGTAAGACATCACCTTCTGTTTCACCTCGGCCATGTCCTTGCAGCTCGCATACGGAATGCCGAGAATCGGATAGCCCTTGTCTCCGGCGACTTCGTACGAGCCCTGGCTCAGCGCCGCGAAATAGATCGGCGGCGTCGGCTTCTGCACCGGCACGACGTTCAGGTTCACGCCGGGGATCTGGTAATACTTCCCGTTGTAGGAAATTTTTCCCTCGCTCCAGGCCATTTTCACCACTTCCAGCCCTTCGACGAGGATGTCGCGGTTGTCCTCCTTCACGCCGAAGCCGCGGAGCTCCGGCGGCGTGCCCCGGCCGACGCCGAAATCCAATCTGCCGCCGCTCAAAATATCCACCATCGCGTACTCCTCCGCGGTGAGAATCGGATTGCGGTAGGGAAGCAGCGACACGGCGACGCCGAGACGGATTTTTTTTGTCCGCTTGGCGGCGACCGACATGATCACCGGCGGCGACGGCACGACGCCGAAAAAATCGAAGTGATGCTCGCCGAACCAAAAACATTCGTAGCCGAGATGCTCGGCCCACTCGGCCTGCTCCAACATCTGGTCGTAATAGTCGCCGAGCGATTTGGTCGCCTGCGGATGATAATCGCCGATAACAAAGATTCCAAATTTCATTTCGTCCACCTCGTTATTCGCTCGCCACACGGCCGGCGCGCGCCAATACGGCCTCCGCAGAGGCCCGATTCCATTCCCAGAGAATAATGACGACACCGAGAGCAAGGCCGGCGGCGTCGGCGATCAACGAAGCTCCGCTCCACTTGGGAAGGAGCAAGAGCAAGGACGCGAGGCCGAGCATGCCACGCTTGCCCCAACCCAGCAGGCGGAAAAGGTAGCCGGCGCAACCGGCCCCGAGAAAAAAAACTCCGACGGACGCAGTCACGATCGCCAGGATAATTTCCGGCGCCGTTCCCACGAGGATCAAAGCGGGATGGAAAGCGAAGACGAAGGGAACGATGTAAGCCGCGATCGCGAGCCTCATACCGATCCAGCCGGTCTTCCAGAAATCCGCCTTGGCGATCGCCGCGGCGACATAGACGGGCAAGCAGTCGGGCGGTGTGATCAAGGAAATCATGCCGAAGTAAAACAGAAACAGATGGGCGGCAAGCGGCAGAATTCCGACCTGGACGAGCGCGGGCGCCGCCAGGACGGCGAGCATGATATAGACGACCGTCGTCGGCAAGGGCAGGCCGAGAAAGAGGCAGCCGAGCGCAGTGAGAGTGAGAAGAAGCAATGCGTGTCCGCCGGAGATCGTCACCAAAAGCATGGAGAGTTTGAAAGCAATGGCCGAAAGCTGAAGCGTGCCGATCACGATCCCCGCCAGCGCGACGATCGTCGTGATATCCAACATGGTACGGCCGGCCTCTTCGACGCTCGCCAGAATTTTCTTGAGCGACGGTCTGGTTTCTTTCTTGAGCGTGCCGACGGCAAAGACGGCGATCACCGCCGCCATGCCGGCTTTGCCCGCGTCCCAGTTCTGGAACATGAGAGCATAGACTAAAATCAAAAGCGGGATGAGAAAAACCCAGCCCCGGCGCATCACCGCCCGGAGTTTCGGAATTTGATCTTGGGGAAGGCCGGCGAGACCGTTCTTCGCCGCTTCCAAATCAACCTGGACAAACACCGCGAGGTAATAGAGACAGGCGGGAATGGCGGCCGCCAGCGCCACCTGCCCATAGGAGATACTCAGAAATTCGGCCATCAAAAAAGCCGCCGCGCCCATCACCGGCGGCATGATCTGTCCGCCGGTCGAAGCCACCGCTTCGATCGCGGCCGCCATGTGGGCGGTGTAACCGGTGCGCTTCATCATAGGGATGCTGATCGCGCCGTTCACCGCGACGTTGGCGACCGCGCTGCCCGAGACCATGCCGAACAAAGCCGACGAAACGATCGAGACCTTAGCCGAGCCGCCGCGATACCGGCCCATCGCGACCAGGGCGAGATCGATCAGGAATTTGTCGCCGCCGACGGCGTAAAGCGCCTGGCCGAAAAAGATGTAGGCCACGAGAACACTCGCGGCCACGTCGAGCGGCACGCCGAGAATTCCGCCGGAATCGAGATAGAGGTAGCTCGCGATCCGCGCCCACGAGGAGCCCTTCGTGTACAGCAGGCCGGGAAAGAGATATCCGAACTTGGCGTAGAGAATGCATCCTAGCGCGACCCACGCCAATGTTCCGCCGGCGACGCGCCGGGTCGCTTCGAGCACCAGCAGCACCGCGAGCCCGCCGAGAATCCAGCGGTCGGGAGAGAGCGCGCCGAGCCGATAGGCGATGATCGGATACATGACGGCAACGTATCCGCCGACGACAAGACTGGCTGCCGCAAAGAACCAATCGTACCATGGCACGCGATCTCCCGGCTCCTTCGGTCTGGCTTTGACGGCGAGGAAGGCGCTCGCCAAAGCCAGCGCCAGAAACAAGCCGAGGTATTGTTGGTTGAAAAATGCCCAGGGAAGACTGTGATGAACTCCCAAAGCCCACAAGGATCCCAGGATCGTGAGACTAGACAGGAGCAGTCTCACAGCGGAGCGCGAGATTCCGCTCAGCGATCTGAATTTCGAGGCAGAAGAAAAATCGTCGCTCACGCGGAATTCCTGTGACTGACCGGGCGCATTAAGGATTCAGAGCGAGGAGTTTCCGCTGCGCTTCATCCATCGTCTTAGCGGGCCAGACGCCTTTCTCTTTAAAGAACTGCACCGCCGCCGGGTGATAAGGCAAAGTCACCTCCGGAATTACGGCGCGCTCTCTGGTCCATTCCGCAAATCCAGGATGGAGGGGGGGCAGCTTCGCAATGTTGTCCCAAATGGCCTTCAGCGCGGCCTGCACCACGGCGTCGGGCAGCGCCTTGTGGCCGACGAAGTAGATGTCGTAGGTGTAGGCGCAGATATCTTCGAGAGCGCCGGTGGTTGAGCCGGCCTTGACGATCGAAAGATAGTAGCCGGGCACCGCTTTTCTGATGCGTTCGTCGCCTTGGGACGAGCAGTCCAACGGGATGTAACGAATCCCGACCGAGGCGTCGGCCTCCTTGACCTTGGCGGATCCCATCGCATGCGTGGTGACATCGGCGCGCCCCTGGATAAGAGCATCCACGCCTTCGTTCACGGCGGGAACGGGAACTACCTTGACATCGTCCCACGTCAGCCCTCCGTTCGACAGCGAGCCGAAGACGTTGTACCACACGGCAAGCTGAGCGGGATATTCGCCGGTGACGCACTTCCCTTTGACATCATTCACGGTCTTGATCGGCGAGTCTTTCCGGACGATCAGGCTGCTTCGGAGCGGCGAGCCGCGCATGATCAGGCGCGAGTTGGGAACGTGCGGAAAAGGATTCCTTCCTCCGACTTGTAACTTTTGACCCTGGTAAACCATGCCCATATCGACCGCGTTGACCACGCCGAAATCGAGTTCGCCGGTATCGAAGAGCAGCACGAACGTGCTCGTTCCGCTGTACGGCTGCACTTGCGTCTGGATGGGCGTCGCCTCGCTGATCACCTTGGCCAGGCCGCCAGCGAGTGCGTAAAAGAGAGAGCCTGGCGGGTTCGAGCCGATGGTCGCGGAGCGGGGAAGTTGCTGCGCCTGGGCGGCGCCGGCCAGAAGCAGCAGAGCGGCCACGATTAACGGGCGTATGCGCATAATTCCTCCTGTTTCTATTCGATCGCGCTCTTCACGCCGGCGCGAGTTTGGAGATCACGTCGCGCGGCGGGAATTTTTTGCCGATCAGCTTGTACTGAACGGCCACGTCGATCATCGGCTGCAGATCGGATTCCAAAATTCTTTTTTCGAAAGCGGGCAGCGCCATCAGCTGCAGGAACTCGGGCTTAAGCCCCGTGTTTTTAGCGATGATCGCTTTGGCTTCTTCCGGGTTGGCGTTGTGGGCGTCGATGCCCCGGCCCAAGGCCGCGATGAACGATTTCACTGCATCGGCGTTCTTCTGAATCCAGGCTTCGCTGGAAAAATACGACGCGATCAAGAGCCGCGGGGCGATGCCGCCCAATGGATAGCCGAGCACCTTCGTCTTTTTGTTGATCTCTGAAGGAACGGTCACGAAGGGCTCGACCGCAACGAAGGCATCGATGTGTTTTTGCACTAGAGCCGGCTCCATCTGCGGAAACGGCACCTCGACCCACTTCACCTTGGAGGAATCGCCGCCGTTGTGGTCGAGCCAATGCTGGCCGGAGGCTTGAACAATATTGCTCAGAGTGTTGGTCGCGATGGTCTTGCCGACGAGGTCCTTGGCCGACTTGATGGGCGAATCCGCCGCCACCTGAATACCGAAGACATCGTTGGTGCCGCGCTTATTGATCGCGCCGTTGGCGATGAAGCGATAATCGAAACCTTCCAGGTAACCTTGATAAACCGAGACGATGTTGGACCAGCCGATGTTTAGCGCGCCGGAGGCGAGCGCCGGCCCTATCATCGCGCCGCCCACCATCGCCGTGGCATTGATGTCGAGGCCGGCGTCTTTGAAAAATCCGCGTTCCATAGCGATGAAGAAAGGCGAGAGGTCGCCGATCTTCATGGTGCCAATCTGAAGCTTCGTGTCGGCGCGCGCGAGATTCCATGGCAGCAACATGGCGGCGGCTCCCGCGGCCGCGCCGCCGAGGAAATCGCGGCGCGTGAGCGTCCTCAAATCGATTCCTACGGTGATTTTTTTCATCGGAAACCTCCTACGGGTAATCGGGCCGCATTTTAGAGCGAAACTCATCCCGCCTGCAAGCCCAATTCAAGGATTAAGGATGAGGGATAAGGGACGAAGGATGAAGAGATGCGGATTTCGCTCGACGAACGATTTTTTCATTTCATCCCTTCGCCGTCATACTTCGTCCTTGCTCTTCGCGGTCTTGACAGCGAGCGACCTCGACGCATAAGAGTTAAAAACGAGCGACGGATCACCTATGGCGACATCCACGCGAGCGGGCGCGCCCTCCTTCGACGCCGCAGAGTTCGACGAGCTTAAAGAGAAGCTCGTCACCGCGTGCCGCATTCTCGACCGCGAAGGCGTCACCGACGGCTACGGCCACGTGGCGGCGCGCGTGCCCGGCGCAAACGCTTTTTTCACCATTGCCAACGTGAGCCCCGGCCTGGCGACCGTCGAACGGTTGATCATGCAGGATTTCGAAGGCAAATATCTCGGCGGCGCGGAGACGCCGCCGAACGAGTGGCCGATCCACGCCTGCGTTTTCAAAGAGCGTCCGGACGTGACGGCGATCGCGCACACACATTCGGTCTGGAGCACGCTCTTCAGCGTGCTGCCGCAAAAGCTCAAGCCGCTGCATCACTACGGTAAATTTCTCTCCGCCGACGGGCCGCCGGTCTATCAGGGTGTGGGCCTGGTGCGCACGATTGAACGCGGCCAAGAGCTCGCGAAGGCGCTGGGCGACGGCCCGGTGGTGTTGATGCGCGCGCACGGCGACACGGTCGTCGGGGACAGCATCGAACAGGTCGTCCAGCGCACGGTTCGTCTGGCAAAGCTCGGCGAGCTTCTGCACCTCGCCCTCTTGCACGGCGAGCCGCGCTATTTGAACGCCGAGGAGATTAGGACTTTCAGCGCGGACGAGCAGTTTCCGTTGCGGGGTTGGGAATACTTCGTCAGCAGGTTGAAGAACCGGGATTAGGAGTCAGCAATCAGGCGTTAAGAAGGGAATCAACGATGGGTGAATCGATTTCGTCGGTGGAATTCGTCCGCCAGCTCAAGAAGGATATTCAGGCATTTCCCAAGATTCGTATCAAGCATCCGTTTTTGAAAGCGGTATGCGACGGAACGGCGACGATGGATCAGATCCGCGCCTGGGCGATCCAGGACTACCAGTTCCGCGCCGCCGTGCCGCGCATCGCTATGCTCCGCTATCTTGCGTGCAGCGATCCGGAATTCGCGCAGAAACTCTGGGGCGTCGTCGAGGAAGAAACCCGCGGCATGGACACGGGCACCGCCGGCCACAACCAGCTTGCGATCCGATTTGCCGAGTCGATCGGCCTAACGCAGAGCCAGCTTGAGAACGCCGAGCTCAGCCCGTCCACGGCCGCGCATCTCTATTACGTCGAGCTGATTATTCACACGCTGCCGTGGTTTGTCGTTATGGCGATCCAGATCGGCGCCGAGGGAACCTTCGGCCCCGCGGCGGCGGCGCTGGGCCACGCGTTTATCAAAAACTATAATATAAAGCCGGACGATGCCCGGTTTTTCACCGTGCATGCGGAGGCGGATGAAGATCACGGCAATCTTGCGGAGGAAATCGCGGTCCGTTACATCAGTTCACCCCAGCTGCAGGCGCTCACACGCAAACACACGTTTCGACGGATGGAGCTGCTCTATGACATCTGGACATTATGAAAACGATGAAAGCTGAAAACGGAAAGCTGAAATAAGAAAACGCGGTCGTGAATTTTGTCTCAATTTCAGCTTTCATCTTTCAGCTTTTCTTACAGATCCCGCGTGCTCTCGGCGAACAGTTCTTCGATTTTCGGCTTATTTTGCGTGAGCCCCTGCTCGTGCGAGTAGTCGACGAGACATTCGAGCATCGGGCGGTTGGCATTGACGCCGTAGGGGAATGGATCGTCGCCTAGAATTTCGCGCGTCATCGCCAGATATTCTCGGCCGAAGAACAACGCCGACGGGATTCGGTCCAAGAGTTTTTCCGCCGCGAGCGCCTTGGCTTTGACGAACCCGCTGTAGAGATTGAACGCGACCCACGGATATTTGCGGTAAACATCGCCGCGAATAATGTAGGTGTGGTTCGCGGGAAGAAAACCGTGCTTCTTGAAAAAACGCCGCCACTCGGCGATGCGGTCGGGAAACAGCGGCTTCACCTTGCTCCAATCGCCGCTGCCGGGAATCCGGCTTGAGCGATCGACGACGCTGGGCGATCTCGTCCACGGTCCGACGACGGCCGCGGCATCCAACTCGTGCGCCAGCAGCATCGAGGCGAGACTCTTATCCGGCGGAATGCGGTGCAGGATGATCCCGGGCGGCGGCTTGAAGCCCGTCGCGCCGCCGTGGCTGAGTTCCTCGGTGCGCTCCATGTACCAATCGATTTTGTACTGCGACACGCCGAAGTCGTGCTCCAGAATTCCCCGCGTCCAGAGCGCGGCGGTCTGCTGATATTCGGCGACGCCGATGCGCTTGCCGACGAGATCGCCCGGCGCTTTCACGCCCGAGTCGATGTTGTACGCGACCTCGCCGTGAAACAGCCGGCGGCTGGGAAAAACGGGAATCGCCACCATGTCCACGCCGCGCGAACGCGCAATCAGATAAGATGACAGCGACATCTCGCCGACCTCAAATTCCCCGAACTTGAGCTGGCGCCAGAAAGTCTCGCCGGGATGCGAATAGGTGGGAATCAGCTCGATTCCTTCCGCCTCGACTGTGCCGTCCATCAGCGGCTCGACGCGCTCGTTGTATGCGGAGACAAAACTTAGAGTGAGTTTGGGCATGGCATGTTGTGTACTACTGTATGGGCTTGACGGTCAACCCGCCTTTCACCTATTTTCAGGCGGTGTCGAACGCCTTCCGAGACTTCGAACACTCAGGGTGGGAGCGCGTGGTCGTCGAATACGACGCGGCATTCGGTAGGCTCACGACTCAAGCGATCGAGCCGCTGCTCGATGCCGCGGAAGCGCGGCCCGGCGTGCGCTTGCTCGACGTGGCGAGCGGCCCCGGCTACGTCGCCGCAGCCGCCGCCAAGCGCGGCGCGTCGGTCGTCGGCGTCGATTTCTCGGCGCCGATGGTGGCTTATGCGAAGAAGCAACATCCGGCGGCAGAATTCCGCGAGGGCGACGCGGAGGCCTTGCCGTTTGCCGACGAAAGCTTCGACTCGGTCGTGACAAATTTCGGCCTGCTCCACCTAGGCCGGCCTGACCAGGCGTTGAGTGAAGCCTGCCGCGTGCTCCGAGCCGGGGGAAAATTCGCCTTCACCGTCTGGGCCAAGCCGGTGGAGACGGCGGCCTTCGGGATCACGCTGGGCGCAATTCAGACGCACGGAGACATGAACGCACCGTTGCCCGAAGGGCCGCCGTTCTTTCGCTTCAGCGACTGGTCGGAAGCCAAACAAAGCCTACTGAAAGCCGGCTTCGGTGATCCTCGGATAAAAAAAATTCCGCAGACGTGGCGCCTTCCCTCCGCCGACGCGCTGTTCGAAATCATGCAAACAGCCACCGTGCGAACCGCGGGGCTGCTCCGCCAGCAAACTCCCGAGGCGATCAAAAGCATCCGCGGCATGATGGCGAACGCGGTCCGCCTGTACGAAAAAAAGGGCGTCTTCGAGCTGCCGATGCCGGCGATTCTCGCGTCGGGCGTGAAGCCGGCAAGTAAAAATTGAGGTAGGAGGCAGTTATGAAGCGAAAAAAACAGCTGGACGTGTTCCCCAAAGACGGAGAGCGGTAGCCTCGCCCGGATTCTCGGCGACAACCTGAGGCGTCTGTCGCCCCCCGGTGGGGCAACGGCACTCCCTGCCGAGTCGGATACCTCCGGGCGCTCTCATCGGAGCATCACCTCACTGCCGCCCTCTTATGATTTTTCCGCGCATCGTGACGGCGCGCTTATCGCGCGCGAGACAGAAAATTGTTCATGCGGTCTCGGTTGTGCCGGTTTGCGTCATTCGACGCAGCCAGCGGCACAAAAGTTTTCGATGTTTCTTACGCCGACAATTGGCACGCCCATTGCTCGTTTTAGAATCCAGCAAACGAACGTTGGAGGCTTCGATGATGTATGTGGTGTTGATATTCGGTTCCCTGGTGATTTTGTTGGGCTGGCTGAGAGCGATCGAGGGCCGTTTCCACGTAAGTCCCCAGCAGGGTCAACCCGACAGCCAGGGCCGCTACCGCGGTTGAGCGCGCGGCGCACTCGGACCACCAAGGAGGAAATTCCGGCGATGGTTTATATCGTAAAGTTCCGCTCCAAAGCACGGACCAAGGGTCCCCGTTCAAAGCTTGCCAAGACCCTGTTTGCCGAGGCCCAGGACATGCCGAGCCGGGAAAAGGCCGCGGAGCTTCTCGCCAGCGTTACAGGCGGAGACTTCTTAGAGGAAACGATCGAGATTCACGAGCTCAGGGACTTCGATCCGATCGAAGTCCGCGGCCAAGGCGGCACGGTTTTTAGCCTGTAATCGGCGTTCGCCGACCCGATTCGACTCTTCTTTCTTCGCCTCCGGTTCTCGACACCCTATCCGCCGCAGCGCGCGGCGTAAACCTTTTTGCCGTTCGTTCGTCAAATTCATGCCAGAGAGGAGGGCGCAGATGGCTAAGCTGAAAAGGCTCGTGGCGGGCGCTCTAATGGCGTTTTTGTTGGCGACGATCGGCGGCTGTGTCTATTACGTCCGCGGACCCTATCCCCTCATCACGATTCATCGTCCCGGCGAGTACCGCGACTGCGGCTATCGCCGCGATTGCTAGCCCGCCGACGATCATTTTGCGATCGCGCCGCGGTAAATTACGATCCCCGGTTTTAAGAGGCCCAGGCCCAGTTCCGCGTGGGCTTTTTTTGTACGAAATGACTGGTGAAATGGTTTGCTTTGTCTGTTTTGATTTTTCGTTCGTCTAACGAGACAGAAAGGAGAGCGTAGATGAAAACAACCAAGAAGCTTCTCATGGGGACTTTGCTGGCCGTCCTTTTGGGCTCGCTCGCAAGCTGCATCCTGGTTGACAGACCCGGGGGCGGGCGTTATGACAACGGCCGTACTGACAATTGCCATTATCGCTATTGCCGCTAGGCGGTAAACGAGGAAAGGTGGAAGGTACATGCCGTCGAAAATAGACTCCACGATTTGCCGCAAGCGGCCAAAAAGACATTAGGCCGCAACGACAGCGATTCGATCAAGGAGGTTGCTCATGCGTGGGTCCAAAGCAGTCGTATTCGCCGCATTTTTCGGACTTCTACTTGCCGGCTTCGTCTCCGACGCGAGCGCTCAGCCGCGCGGCTCGTGTCGCCGGGGCGACCGCATTGCGATTCAGGATCTCGACATGTCCCCCGATCCGATCATAGAGGGACAGCGCATCCGTTCCTGGGTCGTGAGAATCCGGTTGGAGGGAGATCGCCCATGCGAGACCGATATCGAAATTCGCGAGGGGAACGACCTTGTCGGCAGGGCGCGTTACACTCTTCGGCCGGGCGTGAATGAAGTTCAAATGGGGCCGGCCGAAGGGTATCGTTTGCGCGGCCGCGAGCATTGCTTCAATGTCGTCGTCGATCTCGAAGGCACGCGCCGGCAAGTCGACGCCGACCGCCAGTTCTGCGCGCGCCAAAGACCCGGCTGGTCTTTGCGCGAGCCCGACGACCGCGACCGTCCAGGCGGGCCGCCGTCCCGCGAGCGCGGCTTCTAAACGGCTCTGCTCGTTTACTCTCAAAGGCCCGGTAACGATCCGGGCCTTTTTTTTATTTCTGCCGCTTGAAAGCGCGGGCGCACTTCCCATAGAGTCTCAAGAGCGCCACCGGTGGGAGCGACGCGTGCGTTTTTACATCAATATACTCACAACTTATTTCCCCGAGATCGATCCGCCGCACGACGTTTACTATCGACAAATTCTCGAACAGGTCGCTCTGGCCGAAGAGCTGGGGTGGGAATGTTTCATGTTCAACGAGCACCATTTTCTCGGTTACGGAGGATTGGTGCCCAACCCGGCGGTGCTGCTCGCGGCCGCGGCGGCGCGCACGTCGCGCATCCGCCTGGGGCCGTGCATTGCGATCCTCTCGCTGCGCCATCCGCTGCAAACCGCCGAGGACTACGCCATGGTGGACGCGATGTCCGGCGGCCGGCTCGAGTTCGGCATCGGCTCGGGCAACACTGCGCTCGACTACGCGGTCTTCGGCATCCCCGAAGGAGAAGCCAAAGAGCGCATGGAAGAGACGCTCGCCGTGATTCTCAAAGCGTGGTCGAGCGAGCGCTTCAGTCACCAAGGAAAATATTGGCGTTTCGACGACCTCGCGCTTTATCCGAGGCCGGTGCAGCGGCCGCATCCGCCGATCTGGGTGGCGGGAACTTCGGCGCAAACTTTAAGCTGGGCCGGGCGGAAGGGCTACGACATCATGACCGTCGGCCATCCGCATCCGCCGGAAAAAGTTCGCGCCGGCGTCGAAGCATGGAAGAAGGGATTGGCGGAAGGCGGACACGATTCCGGCAAACGCCGCTGCCAGTTCCACGTGCGGACACACGTCGGTGAGCGGAGCGACAAGGCGCGCGAGGCGGCAGCCGCAGCGGTGACGCGCTACGACGCGATCTCGCGCATCGGCCGTAAGTCGTCGCTGGCCGAGACGGATAACTACGATTGGCAGGGGATGCTCGCGACCGGCAGGAATCTTTACGGCGATCCGGAGGAGTGCGTTCGGATCATTCACAACGCGCTGAAGCACTACGAATTCGACACGCTCACAACGACGTTCAACTTCGGCGGCATTCCGCACGAAGCGATCACGCGATCGATGCGCCTGTTCGCGCGCGAAGTCATGCCGGCGTTCCGCTGAAGGCGTCGGAGATCTATCTTCGAGGACCGCGCCGGAAATTCGTCCGCTGAAAGGTCTCCTGCGTGGCGGCGGATTCCTTCAACATCCTCGCGGTTTTGTTGCCCATGACATCGACGACATGGGTGTCCATCATGTGATCGCGCGCGCTCTTGATCTTCTGCCGAACGGCGTTTTTTTTAATGATGTCCTTGGTGGCGGCGGTGAGATCGTCGAGCGGCAAGGAAACGTTCGCGTGCCGGCCGCGCAAAGTGAGCTGGAGCGTAAATCGGGGCCCTTCGGAATGGGCGCCGTCGGCCGTGGCGTAGTCGAGATTTTTATCGATGCTGCGGATAATCCCTCTGAGCATGGCGTCGTTTTCTTTGAGAACTTCACGTCCGGTCATGGCAACCCTCCTTAAGTCTCACACTGAATACAACTGTATGCAATTATCCTGGAAAGTTCAATCAGCCCGATTCGTCTTGCGCGAGCCGCGCATCCCCGTTCCTCCGCCTTGCTTGACCGCAGGCGGCAGACTGGGTTAGAGGTTTCGCACGGGGGAGGGCGTTCGAGTTTATGAATATCGATCTCCACTCGCATTTTTTTCCCATCGAGGCGCTTCAAAGCGCCGGCAAATTCCGCGACCGGGCGCCGCGCGTTGTCGTGGAAAGCGGCCGTTTGACGGTCAGCTCGGGCGGGGGCACGCGGAGAAATCTCTCGCCAGGCGCCTACGACGCTCTGGCGCGCATCCACGACCTCGACAAATTGGAGATCGACGTGCAGGCGATCTCGCCGTCGCCGATCATGCTGTTCTACTGGGACGAGCCCGCCGCCGCCGGTTACTTCTCGCGGCTGCAGAACGAGGCGATCCAGTCGATCGTCGCGCGCCATCCCGACCGCTTCGTCGGCTTCGGCAGTGTGCCGCTACAGAGCGTCGCCGAGTCGATCGCAATCGCCCGTGAGGCCAAGAAGCTCGGCCTCAAAGGCCTGGAGATCGGCACGGCTGTCGGCGACAAGCAACTCGACGACGGCGTCTTCGAGCCGTTCTATGAAGCGGCGCAGTCGCTCGACCTCTTGTTGTTCGTTCACCCGACCGAAGACGGCATCGACACCGACGATCCGCTCAACGCCAACCTCGGCAACGTGCTCCATTTTCCTTTTCGGACGACGTTGATGATCGAGCGGATGATCCTCAAAGGCTTGTTCGAGAAATATCAAAATCTCCGGCTTTGCCTCTCGCACGGCGGCGGTCTCGTGGCCTTCAACATCTGGCGGCTCGATCATGCCTTCAGCCAACGCGGCGAAATGAGACAACACATTTCCAAAAAACCCTCCGAGTATCTGAAAAAGATTTATTTCGATTCGATTCTCCACTCGGTCGCGGCGATCGAGTATCTTATCCGTGTCGTCGGCGCCGACCGCGTGGTGATCGGCACCGATTACCCGATGGCGATG
The DNA here is from genome assembly GCA_041490745.1 of Binatia bacterium. Taxonomy (GTDB): domain Bacteria; phylum Desulfobacterota; class Binatia; order UBA9968; family UBA9968; genus JAJPJQ01. The sequence continues at coordinate 17,054 of JBGPTS010000011.1, forward strand.
GGCGACTTCGAGCCGGTCCACAGGATCAAAGAATTGAGAGTATCGGAAGCCGAGCGCAATCAAATACTCGGCGGCAACGCAGCGAAAGCCCTGAGGCTTTCGCCGGCGTGAGACTAGAGGCGCGAGGAAAAATGGCGACGATCGAAAGCATAACCCAACCTAAAGACCCGCTGGTGTGGCTCGATATGAACCAAAAGGAGCTCGACGACGCTTACGATCAGGCCTGCTGGGCGCCGAACCGTGAACACGTGCGCCGGCGCCGCATCCTCGCTTGCGAGCGGACCATTGACAGACTTGGCCCGCCGCAACGAGCGGCCTACGGTCCGACGGAGATCGAAAAGCTCGACATCTACAGAAAAACCAAGCGGGCGAACGCGCCGATAAATATTTTCATTCACGGCGGTGCGTGGAAGAACGGCGCGGCCAAAGAGTCGGCGTACATGGCGGAGATGTATCTTGCCGCCGGGGCGCATCTCGTCATTCCCGATTTCGTTGCGGTCGAGGACGCCGGCGGCAATCTCATGACGATGACCGATCAAGTGCGCCGCGCCGTTGCGTGGGTCGGCAAGAACGCCGCCGCTTTCGGCGGCGATCCGAGCCGAATTTATCTCTCCGGCCATTCCTCCGGCGCGCATCTCGGCGGCGTCGTCACGATCACCGACTGGCGGAACGACTTCGGACTTCCCGCCGATCTCATCAAAGGCGCTTTACTGATCAGCGGCATGTACGATTTGAAACCCGTGCGGCTGTCCAAGCGGAGCCGCTACGTCAAGTTCGACGACGCAACGGAAGAACAGCTCAGCACGCAGCGCCACATCGACAAGATCGCAACGCCGCTCATCATCGCGCACGGCACGCTCGAATCGCCGGAATTCCAACGCCAATCGCGCGATTTCGCCGCTGCGCTCAAAGCCGCAGGAAAACCCGTGGACTTTTTCGTCGGCGAAGGCTTTAACCACTTCGAGATGCAGGAGACGATGGGAAATCCGTTCGGCCTCGGCGGCCGCGCCGCGCTGGAGATGATGAAGCTGAAAATCGGCGATATGTGAGGGCAATGACAATGAAGGTGACCACCCGCTTTCGCGAACTTCTCAAACGTCCGGAGCTTCTCGTCATGCCGGGCGGCTTCAGCCCGCTGCACGCGCGCATGGCCGAAGCGCTCGGCTACGAAGCGTTCTTCATGGCCGGCTCACAGATCGCGGCTTACATCTATGGACTTCCCGACGTCGGCATCATCGGCGCAGCCGAGATGATTGAGGCTGGGCGACGCATGGCCGCAGGCTCGAACATCGCGATCTTTGCTGACGCGGACACCGGCTACGGCAACGCGGTCAACGTCTATCACACGGTTCAGCAATACCTTCGCGCCGGCGTCGCGGGACTCCACATCGAGGACCAGGAAGCGCCGAAAAAATCGGGGACCCAGGCCGGGCGACGCTGCATTTCCGTCGAAGAAGCGATCGGAAAGTACAAAGCCGCCGTCGCGGCGAAGAATGAATTAGACGCGGATTTCGTCATCGTCGCGCGTTGCGATTCGATCGGCTCGGAGCACGGCAGCTTCGAGAGCGCGATCGAGCGCTCCGTCGCCTACGTCGAAGAAGCGGGCGTGGACGCGGTCTGGGTCAACACGCTGCGCTCGCGCGAGGAAATCAAAGAAGCGTGCAAGCGGATTCCCGCGCCGGTGATCGCGCCGTATTACGGCCCGCCGCCGTCGCCGACGCTGGAAGAATTTCAACAGCTCGGCGCCGCCGCGGTCTTGTTTCCGAGCCTCACGACTGCGCACGGTCTGCAAGCGACCTGGGAGCTGATGCACGAGTTCAAAGAACGCGGCCCGGCGGCGCTGGAAGAATGGAATGCGCGCGCGCAGAAGAACAAGTGGGGCGTCGTCCCGCGCGCCCAGGAGCCGCTGCTCGATACGAACAAGATTCGCAAGCTCGAAGAAGAGTTCATTCCCGAGTCGCTCCAGCGCGACTACGAGAAGACGTTCGGACATAAAAAGCACTGAGATACTAGTTTTTTGGCGCAGCCCGTTCGTTAGCCACCGTCCAACATCCGCCGTCTCGTTTTTTGTTGACGCGCGTCGTCGATTCGCCCTATTCTACGGGTCGGAGTTCGCCCAATGGAAGAGTCCGGTGCAAAGCCTTCCGGCACGATCGCCGTCCTGCTGATCTACGCCGCGATCAGCCTGATCCTCTGGGGCGGCGTTTACCTCACGCTGCTCTTGCGGGGCTCGACGCAATGAGCAGCCTCCGAATCGACCCCTACGAAAAGGGCTGGATGCTGGCGAGCGGCGTTCTTCTCCTCGTTTTTCTCCTGGCCGTCGGCGCGAGCGTCCTCTACGGCATCCGTTTGCCCAGCCACGAGGCCCGCATCGCGCCGGGCCGCGTGATGAGCGATGCTCCCTTCGCCGATCCGCGCGTCATCGAGCGCGGGCCCGGCCGTTACGATGCCTACGTGCGGGTGCAAATCTGGGCCTTTGTTCCGAACGAGATCAAAGTTCCGGCCGGTTCAACGGTGACGTTTTATCTGACCAGCCCCGATGTGCAGCATGGTTTCATGATCGAGCGGACCAATATCAACGTCATGGTTCTTCCGGGGCAGATCAGCAAAGTCACCGCGCGCTTCGACAGGCCCGGGGAGTTTCGGTTTTTATGCCACGAATACTGCGGCGTCGGACACCAGCTCATGTTCGGCAAAGTCGTCGTGACGCCGCGTTCGTAGAGGAAAACGGTCATGCCGGAGAACGGATTTCGTCTCGAAGAAAAACTGACCGCCTGGCACATCGGCATCGCGCTCGGCGCGCTTTTTCTCGGCAGCTGGTTCGGGCCGCTTCAGGCATTGGAGCACGCGGGGATCGATCTTTACGGCAAGTTCGCGCCGGGAATCCAAAGCTACTATCAGGGTCTGAGTCTCCACGGCGTCTTGAATGCGCTCGTCTACACGACCTTTTTCATCACCGGATTCCTGACCTTCACCACGGTTCACAGTCTGAAAACTCGACTGAGCGTCCCATCGCTCAACGTGCTGGGGTTCGTCGTGATGGCGGCGGGCCTGGTGATGGCCGCGATTCCTCTGCTGCTCAATCAGGCGAGCGTGCTCTATACTTTTTATCCTCCGCTCCAGGCGAGCGCGTTTTTTTACATCGGCCTCACGCTCGTCGTCGTCGGCTCGTGGATCGAAGCCGCAGGCCTGTTTTGCACTCTGGCGGCGTGGCGCAAGGCCAATCCGGGCGCGCGCACTCCGTTTATCGCTTTCGGCTCGGTCCTCACCATGGTCATGTGGCTGATCGCTTCGCTCGGCATCGCGGCCGAGATGCTCTTCCTCCTCATCCCGTGGTCGCTCGGATGGGTGAAGGGGACCGACCCCTTGCTCGCGCGGACCCTCTTCTGGTTCACCGGCCATCCGATTGTCTATTTCTGGCTGCTGCCGGTCTACGTCTCGTGGTACGGCATGCTTCCCAAACAGGCGGGCGGAAAACTTTTCAGCGATCCTCTTGCGCGCCTCGCGTTCTGGCTCTTCCTCGTGCTTTCGATTCCGGTCGGTCTGCACCATCAATTCGCCGATCCGGGCATCGCGCCGTTGTGGAAAGGGCTGCACACGATATTGACCTACGGGGTCGCCTTTCCGAGTCTGATGACGGCGTTTACCGTCATCGCGTCGCTTGAGTTGGGCGGCCGCGCGCGCGGTGGAAAGGGACTCTTCGGCTGGATCGCGGCGCTCCCGTGGAGCGATCCTTCCTTCGCTGCGCAGGCGCTGGCGATGCTGATCTTCGCCTTCGGCGGCGTCGGCGGCATTATCAACGCCTCGTACAACCTGGACCTCGTCGTGCACAATACGCTCTGGATCGTCGGCCACTTTCACCTGACCGTCGGCGCCGCGGTCGCGCTCAGCTTTATCGGGATCACTTATTGGCTCGTGCCGCATCTGACGGGAAACGAGCTGTGGAGCGCGCGCGCCGCCCGGATTCAAGTCTGGAGTTTCGTTCTCGGCATGGTGATTTTTTCCGCGAGTCACCACTTCCTGGGTTTCCGCTACGGCGTGCCGCGCCGGACGATGCTCGGCGCCGCGCCGTATCTTTCTCCGGACTGGCACCCGTGGCTCGTAGCGGCGGCTATCGGAGGGATTGTGCTCTGGGCGAGCCTGATGCTCCACTTCGCGATCGTGCTCGGCACCGTGTTCGCGTCGCGCAAGTCGGCCGCGCCCGTCGAGATGCCGGTGGCGGAGGCGCTCAGGGACGCGGCGGAAACTCCGGCATGGCTCGATCGTTGGACGCCCTGGCTCATCGCGACGATCGTCTTGATCGTTCTCTCCTACGGCCCGCCGCTGGCGCGCCTGATTGCGGACGCCGATCTCTCCTCGCCGGGTTTGAGAGTGTGGTAGAGCGCGATTCCATCAACTATCTTCTGTAATCTTGGGCGCTTGACGCAAAGTTTGCTTTGCAGTATGCCCGTGACGTGACGGCCAAGCTCCCCATTTTTCTACTCTCGATTCTATTTCCGCTCTCACTCCTCCACGCCGCCGAAGAAAAACCTTCCTGGCAGGCGGAGTGGGACAAAACCGTTCGCGCCGCCAAGAAAGAAGGCCAGCTCGTAAACTACGGCGGCGAGGAGGTTACGCATCCGGAAATGCTGAAAGCGTTCAACCATGATTATCCAGAGATAAAAATCTCGACTGCGAGCGGCCACGGCAGCGAGCTCGGCGCGCGCATACTGGCGGAGCGGCGCGCCGGCAAGTTTCTCGTCGATCTTTACGCCGGCGGCCCGACCACGCCGTATCGCGTACTCTATCTCAGCAAAGCGCTGGATCCGATCACGCCGCTGTTTCTCCTGCCGGAGATTACCGACGCCTCGAATTGGTTCACGGGGAAACATATTTATGCCGATCCCGAGAACCGCTATCTCTTTCTATTCGAAGGCAGCGTCTCGAACGGCGCGACGATCTACATCAACACGAAATTCATCAACGCGGCGGAATTCAAATCGTACTGGGATCTGTTGCAGCCGAAATGGAAAGGAAAAATTCTTTTCATGGATCCCAAATCCAGCAGCCTCGGCCTGAACGCCGCCACGTCGCTCTTCAACGACCCGGAGATCGGACCGGAATTTTTGAAGCGGCTGTTCGGCGAGATGGACGTGGCGATTTCCGGCAACCGGCGGCAGGGCACGGACTGGCTTTCCGCCGGGAAATATCATATCTGTTTCGCCTGCAGAGATACCGAAATGGCGATCAAGCAAGGATTGCCCGTCAGCGAAATCGACGCGTCGCAATTAAAAGAAGGCGGCAACGAGATCGGCGGCGGGAGCAGCAGCGTGCTCGCGTTCTTGAACAAGGCGCCGCATCCGAACGCGGCCAAAGTTTTTGTCAACTGGTTTCTCTCTCGCCAGGGACAAATCCTCTGGCAGCGGGTGATGAACCAAGTGGTCATCGAAGGCTCCGACTCGATGCGCATCGATATTCCCAAGGACGACGTGCTGCCCGACGCCAGGCGGATCGCCGGCCGCGATTATCGCATCATCGGTTTCAGAGACCCGAAGCCGGTCCTCAAGTTTCTCGACGATACCGTGAAGTAATATTGTTTCACCGCTTCGGGCCGCCGATTCATTGCTTTGGAGGTGACATGAGCAACTACGAGCCGGTCGAGATTCGCGGAATTTTTCGCGCGCACTCTCATCTGCCGATCTGGGAGGTTCTGGACAAAGCCGGAATCTGGGAACAGGTGGGCATCAAGATGCGCGGCATGGAATATTGCAGCAGCCCGCCGGTGGCGGAGGGCGCGCTCTTTGACGGCAAAGTCGATTTCATTTCCGGCAACCACATCACGCCGTACGCGCTCGTCGGCAAAGGGAAACCGATCGTCTGCATCGCCTCGCCGAGCAACCAGGTGCGCGACCGGCTGGTGTCGCACCGGCCGCTCCGCTCGGTCGCGGAGCTGCGCGGCAAAAAAATCGTCGATCTCGCGCTCGAAGGACGCGTCGCCGGCTTCAATCACCTGCGCGGAAACCATATGCTGTACATTCTCCGCGCCGGCCTGAAGTTGACCGACGTTGAGTGGGTCGAGCTCGGCGACGAGCGCACGCCGGAGTTCAGGAAGCAGCAGTTCGAGTTGATTACGTCGGGCAAAGCGGACGCCGCTCTTATCACCGGCGGCACCGCTCAGTACGAAGAAGCGGGCTGTCACGTTTTGCAGCTCGATCCGCTGCCGATGATCAACGGGCCGACGATGACGACGGCGATTACCGCGCTCAAGCGCAAAGACCGCCTCGGCGAGAGAATGGTCAAGGCGCTCGTTATGGGCATTCACTTCGCGCGCACGCACAAGGAAGAAACCGAACGGTTTTTGGACGGCCTGAGAAAACGCGAGTCGGAAGCCGCCGGTGTGCGCTACGAGAGCTTTCTGCGCATGCCGATCAAGCCGTTTCCGGCGCTGGACGCGGTGGCGAACGCCTACGAGCTTTGCCTGATGAAAATTCCCGAGGCGAAAAATTACAATCCGCTCGCGCTGTGGGACATCCACTACCTGCGCGAATTGGACGACAGCGGGTTTATCGACGGATTGTATAAATCGTAGGGGCGACCCGCGGTCGCCCCTTTCATGCGTGTTGCCGCGCGCTTCGCTGCGTGCGCGTTATCTCGCTAACGGCGGCGGTCCGGACGGCGCCGGTCCGTCGCGGCCGCGCGGAGTTTCGCCGGGCAGCGGCTGTTTCCGCTCCTGCTGTTGCTTGCGCTCTTGGATCTGTTTCTGACGCGCCGCTTCGCGTAGATCCTGCTGTTGTTGCTCCGATCCTCGGCCCAATTTGTCTTCCTTTTTTTGCTGGTGGACTTTTTGCTCCCGGACTTTTTGCGGTTGCTCCTGTGGCTGTTTTTCCGGCCTCTGGCGTTCCAGCTCCAGCCGGCGGCGGTCCTCGTCTTTGCGCTGCCGTTCTTCGAACTGCTTTTGATCCTTCAGGCGGTCGCTCTCCTGTTTCAGTTTTGGGTCCGTCACCAGCGGGCCTTCCTCGGCGGCGGGCTTCCGGCCTTTCAGCGGCGTCACGGGCCGGGTCGTCGGGGTGGCGCCGCCTTGATTGCGCGGGGTGAGATCGCCGCGCCCGGCGTCGGCCGGGCGGATTTGCATCCGCCGGTTGGAAGTTAAATCCTTCGCGCCCAGTTCGACGATCTCTTGCGCGCTGACGGGACGGCCCTGACGCTCCTGAATCACGCGCAACTTGTCGTCGAATCGCGGCGTCGGCGTCGGCGCGATGCGCGCGACTATCGGCCGCGCAACGATATAGGCCGGCGGCCGCTCGACTTCGCGGCGCTCTGCAACCACGCGGAGCGATTCGCGGCGCGGAATCGGCAGACGCTCGCGCGCGCGCGCTGCGCCCGCCTCGCGGATGATCGTCGCATCGCCGACCAAGGCCGTCGTCACGCGTCGGCTGGAAATAAAAGTCTCTTCCTTGACGACGACGACCCGCGTGCGATTGACGTAGGTCGCTTCTCCGACCCGGCCGCGACGGCTCCACCACGGGACGAAATGATCGCGCGGATGGAGCGGAAACCAGCCGACGTGCTCTCTCACGCGGACGAATTCGACTACGGCCGGCGCGTAGCGCACCACTCTCACCCCGTGTCTCACCGGCACCCAATACCAGCGGCCTCCATGAAAAATCCAGCGGCCGTAGTGGCACGGGGCCCAGCCCCACGGCTCGGCGCTGATCCAGGACCAGCCCCAAGGGTCTTGCCAGAACCAGTGGCCGACGGTGAACGGCTGCCATCCGACCGCCACGCGGGTCGGCGTCCAGGAATAGCCGTACTCCGGAATTTCTTCCCAGCGCCCGTAATCGGCCAAATCATCTACGCCGACGATCTCTTCGTTCGCATAGCGGTACGCCGCGCGGTAAGAGCGTGCGAAGCGGTCTTCGCGTTCCTCAACCCAGCGGTCAAACGCATCTGCGGCGCCGAGGCCGGCGGTTTCGTATTGCGGCGAATCGATGCCGAAGACGCGCATCTCCGCGCGTTCCACGGTCACCTGTCTGCCGCTGGCGGCGACGACCGCCGTCCCCTGGCGCGCGATCACGCGCGTGTTGCCGTCCTCATCCACTTCGACGCGATATTTTCCCGGCGTTTCCAAAGTCACGGCCACGTTCGGCGTGTCGATCTCGAAAATCTCATCGCGATCGAGGCGGCGCAGGTTGATCGAGGCGGCGCCCTCGCCGAGATAAAATTGTTTGGTGTCGTGGGTGAGTGTGAGCGCGGTCAAATAACTCCGCCGGCCGATGCGCACGAAATTGCCGCCGGGGAGTTCGAGTTCCGCGCGCCCGTCGGCGGCGGAATAAATCCGGTCTCCCAGAGTGAAGGGCACGTTGACGATCGCCGTATCCCACTCGTCCGGATCGTCGCCGCGGCCGTAAGAGACCGGCCCCTGAACATAGGAAATTCGCGCGACCGTCTGATCGATGTCGTCGTCCGGACCGTAAGGCTGAGCGCGCGCGGGCCAAAGCGGCGTCGATAAAAAGAGAAAGAAAACCGCCGCGGCGATGAGGCGGCTGACAAATGACCGGTTCAGCGCTGATATCATAGGTCTTCCATCCGATTCCCGTCCTCGACTCATTCTTCCGACGCCGCCCGGCCTCTTTCTATTCAAGTTTACCCGCGAAAGCGATTTTTTCTCTCGCAAAGTCACGGAGAAACGCGAGAAAAAGACCGAAATGGCTCTCCGGGAAAGAGCCGAGCACCGGCAAGGCGTTATAATCCACCCTCCGAACGTTAGACTCCCGACGCCGCCAAGTGGTTGACGTGCGTTACGCGTATCGGGTGTTTTCCTTAGTTGACTCTTCCGCGGCCCGGTTCAGAATAAAATCACCCGGGCGGGGTATCTGTGTGACCGGACGTGAAGGAGTGTTACAGCCCGGCAATATACCGCGCCATGCGCTCGCGCATGGCGCGGTCGGGAAGCGGGGCGACGCCCGCCCGCATGTTGTCCACGAGGTGCGCGACCTTGCTCGTCGCCGGAATGGCGCAGGTCACCGCGGGATGTGAGATGACGAACTTTAGAAAAAATTGCGCCCAACTCGCCGCGCCACTCTCCGCGGCCCATGGCGGCAGCGGCTTGTCGCGGACTTTTTCAAACAGCGCGCCTTCGGCCAGCGGCCGGTTAGCGAGCACCGCCACGCGCCGCTCCGCGGCGAGCGGCAGCAGGCGCCGCTCGGCGGCGCGCTCGGCCACCGAGTAATTCAGCTGGACAAAATCGATCTCTTCGGTTTCAAGCACGCGTTGGAGGTCGCCGTACGCATTCTCGGTGTAATGCGTCACGCCGATGTAGCGGAGCTTGCCCTGCTCTTTCCAGCGCCGGAGCGCCGGCAGGTGCGTGCGCCAGTCGATTAGATTATGCACCTGCATGAGATCGATGCGCTCTGCGCGAAGAAAGCGGAACGAATCTTCCATCTGGCGGATGCCGGCCTCGCGCCCGCTGGTCCAGACCTTGGTCGCGAGAAAGAGTTGCTTCTGCAGGCCGAGCTCTAAGGCGAGATCGCCGACGACGCTCTCCGCCCGCCCGTACATCGGCGAGGAGTCCACGACCGCGCCGCCGAGCCTCGCAAACTCGCGAAGCACTTCGCGCAGCGGAGCTACAGATGCCGCTCCTGCGACGTCGAATGTTTGCCAGGTGCCGAGACCGATCGCCGGCAGCAACTCTCCGGTGCGAGGAATCGGCCGCTTTAATATCGACGACGCAGCCGCCATGGCAAAGCCGTTAACTGCGAGCGCTCCCGCGGCGAGCGCGAGTCTCAGCAGCTCGCGCCGCGAAAAGCCGCGCTGCCGTGATGAAAGCTGGGTTGCCATGGACGGCATTTCCATAATGAGCGGATGCGAGAAAGGAACGGCGTTTCATCGAATCGATTCGCGGGTCGTCAGCCGATCGTTTTATCCTTCATTTTCCTCATCAGCTCGTCGAAGGACGACCTGGCGATGACGCGGTTGAACTGCGAGCGATAGTTGTTGACCAGGCTGATACCTTCGGCGACGACGTCGTAAATTTTCCATCGGCCGTCGACGCGGCTGAGCTTGTAGTCGATGGAAAAGTTGTCGCCCTTCTTACCGATGACCTTGGTCCTGACGTCGGCGTAGTCCCCGTCGATAACTTCTCCGGTATAAACGACCTTCCGGCCGTCGTAGAGATCGATGTGGCGCGCGTAGGTTTTTTCCAAGAGCTCGGTAAAAACGGCGACAAACTCTGTTTGCCGTCGGGCGTCGAGCTGCCGCCAGTGCGGGCCGAGAGAGCGTTTGGCCATCTCTTCGAAATCGAACCACGGGTAAACGGCCTTCCTCAGCCGGTTGAGGGTCTCGGCTTGTCCGGACTGGCTGTCGAGCCTGGCCGTGCTCAAGATCTCGACGCCGCGATTGATTGCCGAGCGGATCTCCTCCGTCGGCGCGCCGGCGGCGGCGGACCGCGGACTAAAGAGCAGCGCTACGGCCGCAAGCAGAAGGTACCACGTCGTTTTTGTCTTCATGTCGATGGTTTAACCTCGCATCCAAGAAATCTTCTCTCTCCAAGGTATAGGAAAGTGCGGTCGGATCAAGAGTTGACGCGTTCGGTCGAGATGCGGTAGGAGAACGAAGGCTATCGCCCAAGGAGGAATCATGAGTCGATTACCAGCCGTGGATCGAGATGCGCTGTCGCCCGAAGACCGCGCCATCTGGGAGCGGATCGCCGCCGTGCGCACCGGCGTGCGCACCGGAGGCGGCGGGCCGTTCGGAATCTTGATGCACGTGCCGGCCCTCGCCGACCGCACGGCTGCGCTCGAAGACTACTTTCGTGTCGACGCCGCGCTCCCTGCCGCGGACCGGGAGCTGGTGATTCTGGCCACGTCGCGCGAGATGGACGCGCACTATCCGTGGACGCGACACGAGGTGAGGGGACGCGAGGTCGGCACGCGAGCGGCGGCGATCGAGGCGGTGCGCGCGAAGGGCGGTCTGGAGGCTCTGACGCCGCGAGAGCGGCTGCTGGTGGAGATCGTGCGCGCTTTGCTCCGCACGCGCGCTCTCCCCGATGACCTGTTCGCCCGAGGACTGGCCGAGCTCGGCCGGCGAGAATTGATCGAAACCGTCGCCCTCGCCGGCCATTACACCACGGTCGGATTGCTCGTGAGTGCGTTTGCCGTGCCGCCGCCGGACAATAGCAGGACTTTCTGAGGAAAGGATGGAGGCGGAAGCTTGACGCTCCGTTTCGAATTGCCCTATTGTCGAGTCGTCCGTCCACCGCGGCGCCGTTCATGATTGTCGATGCGGATGCCCGCAAGGCTTTGGGAAAAGTAGAAAAGCTTTTCGGAAGAGAGACTTCACCATGGAGATGACCCGCCGCGACCTGCTCAAAGCCGGAATCGCCGCAGGGGCGTCGCTCCTCTTGCCCTGCGGCGGCGTGCTCGCGCAGAGCGCGCCGTTAATCCAACGCAAAATTCCATCGAGCGGCGAGGGCTTGCCGATCATCGGCATCGGCACCGCGCGTCGCTACGAGGAGATCGCGACGGAGGCGGAAAAGGCGCCGTTGAGAGATGTGCTGCGGCAATTCAAAGAGCTGGGCGGAAAGCTGATCGACACCTCGCCGACCTACGGCACGGCCGAGGCGGTGGTGGGCGATCTCACCTCGGAGCTCAAGATCCGCGACGGGCTCTTCATCGCGACCAAGGTGAGCATCGAGGGACGCGACGCCGGAATCCGGCAGATAGAACAGTCGTTCAAAAAACTGCGCGCGGACAAGATCGACCTCATCGCGGTGCACAATTTACGCGACACCGAGACGCACCTGCGCACACTTCGGGAGCTGAAGCAGGCGGGGCGTATCCGTTACCTCGGCATCACGACCTCGTTCCCGCGGCAATATCGGGAGTTCGAGCAGACGATGAAGGCCGAGACGCTGGACTTCATCCAGGTGGACTACGCGCTCGACAACCGAGAGACGGACAAGACAATTCTCTCGCTCGCGGCCGAGCGCGGCATGGCGGTGATGATCAACCTCCCGTTCGGACGCGGCCGGCTGTTCAACGCGGTCCAGGGGCAAAAGCTGCCGCCGTGGGCGAGCGAGTTCGACTGCGCGAGCTGGGCGCAATTTTTCCTCAAGTACATCGTGTCGCATCCGGCGGTGACCTGTTGTATGCCGGGCACGGCGAAGGTCGAATACCTCCTCGACAATCTCGGCGCGGCGCGCGGGCGGCTGCCCGACGCGGCGATGCGGCGCCGCATGGAAAGCTTTATCGATGCGGTCTCGCCTGGTTAGGGCGGTATGGCGCTGAGCGCCGAAGGCGCAGTCGGCGTCGCGCACCGGCTGCTCCGCCGCCTGATCGACGTGCGGCCCGACGAGACGCGCGCGCTCGCCTGGTCGTGGCTCTACATCTTCTCCGTTCTCTCCTCTTACTACGTCATCCGGCCGATCCGCGACGAGATGGGCGTCGCCGGCGGCGTCGAAAACCTGCCGTGGCTTTTTACCGGGACGCTTGCCGGCATGATCGCCGTGAACCCGCCGTTCGCCGCCCTGGTGCGACGGCTGCCGCGCGCGCGTTTCATCACGGTCGCCTATCGGTTCTTCATGGCGAACCTGTTGCTGTTCTTCCTGCTGCTTCGAATCGCGACCCCGGAGCAGAATATCTGGATCGGTCGCGTCTTTTTCATCTGGACTTCCGTCTTCAACCTGTTCGTCGTCTCCGTCTTCTGGGCGCTCATGGTCGATGTCTTCGACTCCGGCCAGGGAAAGCGGCTTTTCGGTTTCATCTCGGCCGGGGCGACGCTCGGCGGCATCCTGGGATCGAGCCTGACAGCGGCGCTCGCGCACCGCGTCGGGCCGACTTATCTGCTGCTTGGCTCGGCCGCGCTCCTCGAAGTTGCGGTCTTCAGCGTCCGGCGTCTGTCCGGTTTGTCGGAAGCGCTGCGCGTCAGTCCGACGGCGCAGAGCGGGGAGGCGCCCGTCGGCGGAAAAATTCTCTCGGGCTTCACGCACGCTTTCAAATCGCCCTATCTTCTAAACATCAGCATCTACATGCTTCTCTACGCGATCACTTCCACCTTCCTCTACTTCGAGCAAGCCACGGTCGTGAATCAGGTCTTCGCCGACCGCGCGGCGCGCACAACTTTCTTCGCTCAAGTCGATCTGCTGGTCAATATACTAACTCTGGCAACCCAGTTGTTCCTGACCGAGCGCATTCTCCGCGTCCTCGGCATGGCGCTGACGCTTACGCTGCTGCCGGCGCTGAGCGCGATCGGCTTCGCCGCGCTCGGTCTGGCGCCGACGGTCGTAATCGTCGTCGCGTTCCAGGTGCTCAGACGCGCGGGCAATTTCGCCGTCGCGCGGCCGACGCGCGAGGTGCTGTTCACCGTCATTCCGCGCGAGGACAAGTACAAGGCGAAGAGCTTCATCGACACGGTCGTCTATCGCAGCGGGGATCAGATCGGCGCCTGGTCGTATGGGCTCTTGTTGTTTCTAGGATTTGGAATGGCCGGGACCGCCTTCCTTGCCGTACCTCTGTCGGCGGCCTGGCTGCTAAATGGTTTCTGGCTGGGACGGAAGCAGGCAGCGCTGGCGGAGCGGACGGCCGCCCGGTCTGACGCCTGACGAGGAACGGGTGTATCCTGAACTCCGCATTATATTCTCGCGTCATCGATCGCTGTTTGACAGGCTTGCGCCTGAGAGCGCACCCTGCGGGCTGTTATCAGCCTGGAATGGTCGTCAGCTTTCAGTTTTGCTTGCTTGACGGGATGGTCGGCGATGGATTTTTCGATTAAACGCGGCGCTCACAAGCCGGTGAGCGCGGTAAGTTACGAGGTCGCGCTGCGCGCGATCGGTCAAGACCTGACGCCGCTTTTTGTCGAGTCGGTCGACATCACGATCGAAGGCGAAACCTTCGTGGCCCAGGCTTGGCGCATCGCCGCCGGCGAGAAAAAAACGCCGGGCGAAACCGCAGGGTTTTTTCGCAGAATCGGACGAAGCCTGGGCGTCGGGGGAAAAAAAACGGGCCGAGCGCCCGAAGCAGCGCGGAAGCTGGTGGTCTTGAGATACGACCCGGAGGATCTCGTAAGGCTCGATGAGCTTGGCTCGACGCGGAAGACCCATGTCGAAAAAACTCCGGACGCATCCTCCCTGGCCGAATCGCTTCGCAACGTCGGCAGAGTGGTGGATTCCAAAGGCGGGCGCTTCATCAGTCTCTCGAAAGACCGGCGCAAGGTCGCGTTCGTTTACGAGGACAAAAACGGCAATCCTCAGCGCGAGGAGCTCTATGGCCTTTCGCTCCATCAAGCCCAGCAGGAAGCGTTGACGCTGAGAGGCACAAAGGGGGATCGTTGGGAAGACAGTAAGGGATGAGGGGAAGATCGAGGCGGCTTCTTCATGCGCGGCGATCACCGATCACATCAGTGTAGCTGTTTTTGAGTGACGGGCGCTTATTTGAGCTTCCCTAAAAACCCGCTCTTTCGAATTTCCTCCACGAAGCGCAGCTCGACGAAATCTTCCGCCTTCACCTTGGCCGCGCGCGCGTCGGTCAACGCCTGAATCTCCAGCGTCTGCTTCAAGCCTTCGAGCGTCGGATAGCCGTCGTCCACCAAAAGCTCCGCGTTGGCGGCGTAAGCGCCGTCGAGCACGTCGCGGCCGAGGCCGCGGGTATATTTCTGCATCACTTTGATCGATTCGTCTTTGTGCGTTTTGAAGAAGTGAATCGATTCGGCCATCGCGAAGACCACGCGGCGCACTTCATCCGGATTCTCGCGGATTTTTTTCCGCGTCGTGGCGGTGCAGTTGAACTGAAACGGCACTTTGAACTTGGCCATGTCTATAATCACTTTGAGGCCGGCCTTCTCCGCCTGAAGTTTTTCGCCGTCGGTGACCACGGTGAAATCCATCTGCCCGGTCATCGTGGCGGCGAGCCGCGCCGGGCCGCCGCCGACGGTGACGGCCTTAATGTCTTTGTAAGCGACGCCGACCTTCGCGAGCGCGAGCCGGAGCGCGAAGTCCGCCGAGGTTCCGGGAATATGCACCGCCGCGGATTTGCCTTTGAGCTGCTCGGGCGACTTGATATTGGGATTGCCGACGATGAAATAGGGGAGCGTGTTCATCTGGCTCTGGATGATCGCCACGTCCGCGCCGGCGAGCTTCGCGTTGATGACCCCCGTGCCGACGGCGCCGCTGTAGCCCAAATCTCCGGCGATCAGGCTCTGGAGGCCGCGCACACTGCCATTGATGAACACCAGGTCGAGATCGAGGCCGTGCTTTTTGTAGATGCCCATGTCCTTTGCCAACCAGAAGATGACCGACGAGCTGGTCGAATCGGAGATATAAGCGATGTAAGTGCCGGCCGCGGCGTGTCGCGCGGAGGCCGCGGTCAAGCCGAGCAGCAATGCGACTACGGAGAGACGACATAGATTTTTCATAGCGAGCCTCCTCACGGCACCATCCTTAACCCAACAGCGATCGCGGGACAAGAGAGTTGGAGCCGCGACCTTTTTGTCTTTGACGCGCGCCGCTGCTATAAGAGGGTCGCTCATATGGAGACCGTCAAAGCCACTTTGTGGCTCTATCGCATTGCGCTTCGCCGGACCGCGGAGCTTCTGGCGGGGAACTGGGGGATTGTCTTCGCGCCGCTCGCTTACAGCGTGATCTTGTCCGTCGCTGCGGCGCTTCTCGCGCCGTTCGGGTTTATCGGCGGGATCGTCAGCACGGCCGCCACCGCGGCGTGCGCCAGCTCCGGACTCTACGTTATCGAGAACGTTCTCCGGGGCGGTAAGGTGACGGTCGGCGATTTTGTCCAGGGCTTCTCGGTTTATCTATGGGAGATCCTCGGCATCGCGTTTATCCTGTGGATTCCTATGATGCTCCTCTCGCAAGTAGCTTACACGACGCCGCAAGGCCCGCTCATTATCCTGCTGGTCCGGCTCCTGCTCTACATTATTCTCAACCCGGTGCCGGAGCTGATCTATCAAACGCGGATTTCCGGCATCGCGCTGCTCTCGGCCAGCTATGAGTTCATCGTCGAGAACTGGATCGAATGGTTCGCGCCCAATCTGTTGATCGCAGCGGCGGCTTATTGGTTGATGGGGTGGGTCGATCTGCCGGCGGCCTGGGTTCCGTCTTACGTGCGATTTTTTTTCATTCTCGCGGTCTTCGGAATTTTCGTTACTTTCCTGATGATCATTCGCGGGCTGCTCTTCTCCGAGCTCAACGGCACGACGCGCAGAAGCCGCCTGTATCGTTACCGGGCGAATGCGTCGCAGTGAATTAGCCGGCGATATTCGCTGCCTCGAGGGCGGGCCTCTCCGGCCGAGAGCAAGAGCGCTCTTTACGCTTCAACAACCGCCGGAAGGCGCGAGCGATGATTCCACGATGTTCGCCGGCGCTTCCGTAGGATCCTCCGCCGCGGGCGCGGCCGGCTGTTCACCGTTTTTGGCGGCGGCGCGGAGCGCGTCCATGTCCGCCGTATCGCCGTGAATGCCGGCGATCGTTGCCACGTCGAGCCGGAGTTTTTCGATCCCCGCGAGCAGCTCGGCGGCTAGCGGCCCCGGACGGATCTGATTTTTTCGCGGGTTTGCGTGATCCGCTTCGATGAGAATTTTTTCGCGCGGCAGATAGACGACCTGCAAATCTGCCGCGTGGGAAGTCGGCAGGGGATAGATCACGATGTAGCGGTTGGACCCGACGATCGCGCGCGGGCCGTCGTGCGACTCGATCGTCACGGCGTGCCCGTTTTTCTCCAGAGTGTCCGGCCTGAGCCTGTGCCGCGCGTGCGCCACGCAAGTATAAAATTCCCTGGCAATCTCGGGCGGCGTCACGATCGCCCCCTCCGCCATATAGCCGCGGATGCCGCCGGAATGGTCGATGTGGAAATGCGTCGGGATGACGTAGCGGATCGGCTTTCCCGCAAAACGCGCCTTGATCGCTTGAATCACGGCTTGCGAGCGCTCGTCGTAGAGCGGCGCCTCGACGGCGATGAGATAATCGCGCATTTCGATCACGATCGTGTTGTGCGACGTGCCGCGCGCCTGAAAGACGCCGTCGGCCAGTTGCGCCATCTCGACCGGCGGGTCGCGGCCGAAATCCTGATAGCTCGCGTTTCCCGCGACCCGGCGCAGCACCCACTGGGAGGCGATCGGTTTGGCGTCCGGTTTCTCGGCGCGGATCGTTTCGGGGATCGCAAACGCTTCGGGATAGAGCGTCGCGTTGTGGCGCACCGATAGAACGCGCTCCTCCTGGAGCGGCTTGCCGTTGAGCTCGTAGCGGAGCGCGAACGGAACCAGCACACCTTCCACTGCGCGCCAGTCAGAATAACGCAGCGTATAGCGGCTGTCGCCTTCGATCGGATCGTCTTCGAGAATTTCGGTCTGGACCGGAAGCTTGGTTTTGGGATCGAGATAGACGCGAAACTCGTCGCCGACGTCCTTAAATGCCACGACAGGGTGAATCTTGCGGCCGAGCGCGACATCGGCAAGACGCTTCAAACTCTTTTGCCCCAGCGCGT
Organism: Binatia bacterium; assembly: GCA_041490745.1. GTDB lineage: Bacteria > Desulfobacterota > Binatia > UBA9968 > UBA9968 > JAJPJQ01. The sequence goes on from JBGPTS010000011.1 coordinate 34,519, forward strand.
TGACGACGAGCCGCGCCGCCGCGCGCTTCTCCTCGCGCAAGCGGGAGGCGAGCCGCGCCGGATGCAGCCGGCCCGGCTTGACGTCCGCTCCCGCGCCTTCTTCCAAGAGTCCGACCGATCCGTCGATGACCTCGGCGTACTGAATCGATTCCGCGCGCTGGCCGAGGCGGCGCGCCTCCCAGTCGAGCCGGAGCCGCGGCGCGGTCAAATCGCGCGTGAGTGTGGCGCGAAACTCGGCGGTCTGGCGGCTCGGTCCGCCCGGCCGCTCGACCGAGGCGTGCTCGAACTGCTTGCCTTCGCTTTCGACGATCTGGCTCTTGAGCGCGCGCAGCGCCGCTATCCCACCCATCGCTTTGGCGGCCTGCTCCAAGAGCGTTTTCGCGTCGGCCCGCTGCGCGCGCGCAGGTGCGGCGCTGGCGAGCGACGCGCAGACGAGAACGGCGGCGGCAAATAGTCTTCGACTCGCGCGCGCCGTCATTTTATTTTCCGCTTTTATCTTTGGGCTTTCGCAGGCAGATTCGTTTCAGCAAGTGATAGCCCTCGTGGCCGGCGAGAAAAATTCCCAGGCTGAAGCCGGCCCAGCTCAAGAGCGACGCGGCGACGATCGCCGTGGCTTTGATCTCGCCGGAAAAGGGCAGGAAGAGAGCGATGACGAAATAGGCCAGATAGACGGTGAAGCTGACGGCGATCAAGCCGACGCCGACGAAAAAACGCATCCGCCTGGCCGTTGTCGCGTGATGTCTGGGTGCGTCGGGAATTTCCATAGGGTCGCGCGGTTCGCGCCGACGAATTACTCATAACATATTTTTTTTCCTTCGTCGCGTCTTCGGTTCGTTCGCGCTCTCGGCGACAAGCCTCTCCGGCCGAGGACAATAGATTTGTGGCTTGAGGCGGACCGCAAACGCCGGCTGTCGCAATGCTTGACTCTCTCTGCCGGTTCGTGGTCTGTAAGACAGGGATGAAGGATGAGGGATGAAGGATGAAATGAAACCCGGAATACAGGAGGCGCTATGAAACGTTGGTCCGTATTTGCGTCGGCAATCGCGTTCTGCCTGCTAGCCGCTTCGGTCCAGGCCAAAGACATCGTCATCGTCACTTCGTTTCCCAAAGAGCTGTTCGAAAATTATAAAAAAGCATTCGAGGCGAGATATCCCGGCACGACGGTCGTCATCAACAGCAAGCAGACCAACGCCGGCGTGACGTATTTGCGCGAGACCAAGGCGAAGCCCGAGGCGGACATCTTCTGGGTCAGCGCGCCGGACGCCTTTCAGACGCTGAAGAACGACGGCCTGCTGGAAAAATACGCGCCGCCGAAGGAGATCATGGCGAAGATTCCGGCCAAGATCGGCAATTTTCCCGTGCACGACGCCGACGGGACTTATTTCGGATTCGCCATCAGCGGCTACGGCCTCATGTGGAATAAAAATTATCTGGCGGCCAACAAGCTCGCGGCGCCGAAGGAGTGGACCGATCTCGCGAATGCAAAATATTTCGGCCATCTCGTCATCAGCGCGCCGTCGCGCAGCGGCACCACGCATCTCACGATCGAGACGATTCTCCAGGCCTACGGCTGGGAAAAAGGGTGGAGCCTGGTCTTGAACGCGGGCGGCAACATGGGCGCGATCACCGAGCTCAGCTTCGGCGTGCCGGAGGCGGTGATCAGCGGGCAGTACGGCATCGGCGTCGTGATCGACTTCTTCGGCCTCTCGGCCATCGCCAGCGGACAGCCGGTCGATTTCGTCTATCCCTCGCTCACGTCCGTCGTGCCCGCGAGCGTCGCGATCGTCAAGGGCGCGCCCAACATGGAGGGCGCAAAAACTTTCGTCAATTATCTATTAAGCGAGCCGGGGCAGATGCTCCTCTTCTCGCCCGACATCGCGCGCTTGCCCGTCATGCCCGATCTCTACGCCAAGGGGCCGGCGAACTATCCGAATCCGTTCAAGACGAAAATGGGCGGCGTGGACTTCAACGACCAGCTCGCCTCCGGCCGGCGCGACATCGTCAACTCGCTCTACGACCACGTCAT
>JBGPTS010000012.1:0-36405 GCA_041490745.1 Binatia bacterium
ACGCGCATGTACAACCGCGTCATGCATCACGAGGGGCTGAATATCCCTGACAAGATCATGAAAGAAGGCGCGCTTGGGCTCATCACGACACATGCGGCGGATTCGCTCACGACGGATTCGGCGGCGGCCGCCACGGCGATGACCGGCGGCTGCAAGGCCAAGGTCGGCGCGCTCGGCATCTGCGACAACGGCAAGATTCCGAAGACGGTCATGGAGACGGCCAAAGAGATGGGCATGCGCATCGGCCTCGTCACGACCTCGACCATTTACGACGCCAGCCCCGCGGCTTTTACCGGGCACGTGTCCAACCGAAAATATTTCAGCTTGATCGTCGATCAATACCTGCGCGTGGGGCCTGACCTCTTGCTCGGCGGCGGGCGCGACCAGTTCTTGCCGCAGAGCCGGCCGGGCAGCGCCCGCAAGGACGACAAGGACATGATCGCCGCGTTCGCCAAGCAGGGCTACGCCTACGCCGCGGACAAGCACGAGCTCGCGCACGCCAAGGGCAACAAGCTGCTGGGTCTCTTCACTCTCGAGGAGATGAGCTTCGACCTCGACCGCGACAAGGACAAGGAGCCTACGCTTGCCGAGATGACCGAGGCGTCTCTCCACTTTCTCGATCGCGACAACCGCGGCTTCATGGTTTTCATCGAGGACGAGAACGTGGACACCGCCGGGCACTTCACCGACGTGGCCTCGAAGGTTCACGCCTACCGCGACTTCGACCACTCGGTGGGACTGGCCTACGAATTTTTTCGCAAACATCCGCGCGAGACGCTCATCCTCGTGACTTCGGATCACGACTCCGGCGGCGTCGGGTTCACCCTCGCGCTGGAAGAGCCTTCCAGCCGCGAGGCCAAGCGCTTGGCCGCGACCGAAGCGGATTTCAAGAAGATCGCTTCGATTCCGATCTCGTTGAAAAAGGCCGGCGAGATGCTCGGCCCCGAACCGACGAGCGACGCGGTCGACAAGCTGATGAAGGATTATTTTAAGGGCTTCGTTCTCGCTCCCGACTTGAAAAAAATGCTTCTCGCCAAGCAGATATCGTCGCGCAATATCTACACCGACCCGGTCGTCAACGCCCTCGGCCTCATGGTCGCCAACAACACTCAGGTTTACTGGACCGCCGCGGCGCACACCAACCAGCCGGTCTTCGTCGCCGCGCTCGGCGTCGGCGCCGAAAAATTCCGCGGCTACCAGGACAACACCGACTTCGCCAAAAACATCTTCGCCATTCTCAATGGCAAAAATTCAGAATAGACGGGCCGTTGAAATTGAACGTTACTCGTTGACTGGTTATTCGCAACAGAGCCCTTGCCTGACCGTGCATTGACCCATAACGAATCCACCAATCAACCAGCAACGAAATCTACGAAGATTTCTTTTTCGGACGACCTTGCGGTGGCCGGCCGCAGACTCTAGGATAGTCACCCAAGTACGAGTTCAACCGGAGGAGAGCGTATGGTCAATCCCGCTGGCATTGAAGGCGATCGCATCGGCGTCTTGGTCGGCGGCGGGCCGGCCCCGGGAATCAACGGAGTCATCAGCGCGCTCACCCTGGAGGGGCGCAACCGCGGCCGTCAGGTGCTCGGAATCTACGACGGCTTTCAGTGGCTAATGGCGGGCGACACGGAAAAAGTGAAGCTGCTGGACCACGACGATGTGTCGCGGATTCATTTCCAGGGAGGGTCCATTCTCAACACATCGCGGGCCAATCCGACGAAGAAGCCCGAGCATCTCGAGTCGGTTCTGGCGTCTCTCAGGAAGCTGGGAATCGGATATCTGGCTACGATCGGCGGCGACGACACGATGTTCGCCGCCAGTCAGTTGGCCAGGCGCGCGGCCGGAAGCATCCGCGTCTGTCATGTGCCGAAGACCATCGACAACGACCTTCCTTTGCCCGGCGACATCCCGACATTCGGCTTTGAGACCGCGCGCCAGCTTGGTTTCGACCTGGTGCATAATTTGATGGAAGACTCGCGCGCCACCCAGCGCTGGTACTTTGTCGTCGTCATGGGCCGCTCCGCCGGCCACCTCGCGCTCGGCATCGGCAAAGCCGCCGGCGCCACGCTCACCGTCATTCCGGAAGAGTTTGAAGGCGCGGTTCGGCTTGAGATGCTGTGCGATCTGCTGGAGGGGGCGATCTTAAAACGCAAGGCGCTCTGGGGACGTCTCGACGGCGTCGTCTTGATCGCCGAGGGCTTGCTCGAGCGCCTCACCCCCGAGGAGATGACTTCCATCGAAGGGGTGCGCATCACGCGCGACGACTACGGCCACCTGCGCCTCGCGGAGATGGATCTCGCCTTCATATTGAAGACGCAGGTGGAGCGCCGCTTTGTCGAGCGCGGCGAACGCATCAGCATCACGCACAAGAACATCGGCTACGAAGTGCGCTGCGCCGCTCCGCTGGCGTTCGATTGCGAATACGTGCGCGCCTTGGGTTACGGCGCGGCGGAGTTTCTCTTGAGCCCAAGCCCGGAGGCGGCCGGCTTCCCCGGCGCTTTGGTCTGTCTCGACAACGGCAAGCTCCGCTATCTCAACTTCGACGAACTGCTCGACCCGCGCACGGGCAAGACGAAGATCCGCCTGGTGGATGTCGGCAAGCCCTCTTACAGGGTCGCGCGGGAATACATGATCCGCCTGGAGCGGGAAGACTTCGACGACCGGGAGCGGCTGGCCGCCTTGGCCCGGGCTGCGTCCTACGGCGGCAGAAGCGTAAGTCCCGAAGAATTTCAAAAAAAGTTTCGTTACCTGGTGACGGAGATCAGAGGAGGAGCTTAATCATGACGACGCGCGTCGCAATCAACGGTTTCGGACGCATCGGACGGCTATGCCTGCGCGCGATGCTCCAGCATCACAAAGACACGCTCTCCGTCGTCGCGATCAACGACATGGCCGATCCCGAAACCAACGCCCATCTCTTTCAGTACGATACCACGTATGGCCGTTTCCCCGGCAACGTAGAGGCCGGCGAAGGAACAATCCGCATCGACGGCTACGAGATGAAAGTGCTCAACCAAAAGGACCCCGCAAGACTCCCGTGGAAGAATCTCGAAGTGGACATCGTCATCGAATCGACCGGTGTCTTCACTGACGGCCTGCAGGTGCGCTCGCATCTGGAGGCCGGGGCGAAGAAGGCGATCATCACCGCGCCGGCGACGAACGAAGACCTCACGCTGGTGCTGGGAGTGAACGAATCGAGATACGAGCCGAAAAAACATCACATCGTCTCCAACGCCTCGTGCACCACCAACTGCCTCGCGCCGGTGGCGAAGACGCTGCACGAGGCCTTCGGCATCGAGCGCGGCCTCATGACCACGACGCACGCCTACACGAACGACCAGCGGATTCTCGATTTGGTGCACAAAGATTTGCGCCGCGCGCGCGCGGCGGCGATGAACATCGTGCCGACCACGACCGGCGCGGCCAAGGCGATCGGGCTCGTGATTCCGGAGTTGAAGGGCAAGCTGCACGGGCTTTCTCTCCGCGTGCCGACGTCCACCGTATCGGTGGTGGATTTGGTAGTCGATCTCAAAAAATCCGCCTCGGAAAACGAGATCAACGCCGCCCTCAAAGAGGCGGCTGAGAATCATCTCAAAGGGATTCTCGAATACTGCGACAAGCCGCTCGTCTCCAGCGACTTCCGCGGCAATCCCGCGTCGTCGATCGTCGATGCGCTTTCCACCACGGTACTGGATAGAAAAATGGCCAAGGTGCTGGCGTGGTACGACAACGAATGGGGCTACAGTTGCCGAGTCGCCGATCTCGCGGCGTTTATGGCCAGGACCGCATAATCCGCTTTATAAAACCTTCGCCTTGACATTTTTCCGAGTCTGCCGTGATAATTCCCGGCAGACTAAGGTCAACGATCATGCCGCGCATCAAGCTGAGCTTCATTTCAGGAACCAACGAACGCGTCGAGCCGCTGCTCGACGGGACGGTTGCGCCTGAAGGCGTGGAGCTGCTCGTCACGCTGTCCGATCCGTCGGAGACTTTCTGGCGCCAGCTCAAGTTTCAGGAATTCGAAATCTCGGAGATGTCGCTGTCGTCTTATCTGATCGCCAAGTCGCGCGGCTTCGACATGATCGCGCTGCCCGTCTTCCCTTCCCGTCGCTTCATGCACGCGCAGCTCTCTTACAACGTCGATTCCGGCGTGAAAACTCCAACGGATCTCGTCGGCAAAAAAATCGGCGTCGGCGAGTACCAGCAGACGGCGGCGCTGTGGACGCGGGGAGTTCTGGAGCACGACTTCGGCGTGTCGCAATACAAGGTCCATTGGTACATGGAGCGGACCGAAGAGCTAAGCCACGGCGGCGCCACCGGCTTCACGCCCCCGAAAGGAATTTCTTTCCACCGCGTGCCGCCGGAAAAAAGCCTCGCCTCGATGCTCGTCGCCGGCGAGATCGACTGCGCGTCGGTGCACCGCGCGTTTCAGCGCGGGAGCAATATTATAGACCGCTCGACGCACATCCGCGCCGCCGCCGGCGATTGGAGCAAAGTAAAGCCGCTCTTTCCCGACTTCATTGCCGAGGGCGAGCGCTTTTTCAAAGCGCATGGCTATATTCCGGCGAATCATGCTTATATCATTCGCGGCGACATCGATCGGAAATATCCCTGGCTCGCCTTCAACCTCTACAAGGCGTTCGTCAAGGCGAAGGAGGTCGCGCAAGAAACATTCGTAGACAGCATCCCGTCCGGCTTGATCTTCGGCCCGCAATATCTCGCGATGACGAAAACAATCTTCGGCAATGACCCCTTTCCCTACGGTGTCGCGGCCAACCGCGAAATGCTGCAAACGATCATCGACTATTCCCACGAGCAGGGCCTGACGGCGGAGAAACTCAAGATCGAAGATCTATTCGCGCCCAGCACGTTGGACGTTTGAGCGGGGCAGATGATTTCCCCGAGAGCGATTCCTCAGGGCGCAAGTGTTCGGGCCGCGGCCGATAGGGTAGTACCTTAGAGTCGAACCTCTCCAGTCGGACATCCGCGGCCCTCTCCCTCGCGCCCCTCGGCCTCGCTGGGAAAGGCGCGGAAACAACCTTTCTTCGGCCTCACGCTCGTGAGCTGCGAAAAAGGAGACATCCGCCAGTCGCCTGACGGACTCTATCTCTACACCGACGACGGACGCGAAGAAGTTCCCTGCCCGCCGTTTTTGGATCGCGCCGGGGAGTTGCTCAAACTTTACGACGCCGTGACGCAAAACCGTCCCGTCTTTGCCCACGGAAAATGGGGCAAGGCGTCGCTGGAGGTCGTGCTGGCGATTTTGCAATCCTCGAAGGAAGGCCGCGAGATCGCGCTATCGTACCAGGTACAATCGCTCGTGTAATCCTTCTTGGCCCCCTCTAGTATAGCCTCGCGCGAAGACTTATAGTGACCTTGTGAAACGCGTAACGGCATGTCTGACCGTAATCGTCTTGGCGCTCGGCGGAACCTTTGCTATCGCTCAGACGGTCACGCCCGACAAAGACCTCAACCAAACGGTCGGCTATCTGCTCGACTTCGTCGCCAATTCGGACTCCACCTTCATTCGCAACGGGCAGTCGTATACCGGGAAGGAAGCCGCGGCGCATATCAGCGCCAAATACGACTACTACAAAAGCGAGATCAAGACGGCGGAGGATTTTATCCGCTTGGCCGGAAGTAAGAGCGTGCTTTCGGGTCAGCCCTATCTGGTGAAGGCCGTGAACGGCAAGCAAATTACGTCCGCCGAATGGCTCGGCCAAGCATTGCGCGACTATCGCGCCTCCCGCTCCGCCGCGCGCAAATAGCGCCTCGCCGTCGGGCGGCCTGACGTCGTTCCCGCGGCCGTCAGCGCAAACTTTTCGCTATTTCACCGCGAAACAATAAAACAGCCCATCGCCGCCGGAAGCTTTTAAATCTTCCTTGCCGCAGCCGCGCGAAGCGTGCGCCGAGTTCCATGGCGATATACCCTCGGACAATCCCTTGCGGTCGTGGTGACCGAGCTGCGCCTTGCCTGGGAGCTTGGTCGCGTTGCCCACCGTCCAGTTACCGCACGTCATGTCCTGCTCCGCGGGATAGGCCGTGCCGTCGAGCTGCGCACCGGTCAAGATATCGTGCTTGTTCGGCTTGTCGCCGCTACCGTTCACTGGATCGCCCTTTTCGTCGAGCGCGGTTTCCTTTTTGACGTTGGTGCGGTCCGAATGGAGATCGGCGACGTTGTCGGCGATTTTTACTCCCTTCGCGTTATACCATGGCCCCGCGCCGATGCGGTCGCGCGCGCTGACGGCGGGCTTGCCGCCCTCTGCACCGGCACTAAGATAAGCGCGCCAGGTTCGCTCGCCCGCGCCGGCGGCCGCCGCCAGCGCCTGGCAATGTTTGTCGGCGCCGTCCAGGCCGCCGAGATTCGCTCCATTTCCGGGTCCCCGGCTGGTGACGAAAAAACTCATCGGCGACTTCTGCTCCTGCGCGACGGCCGCGCTCGCGCCGAACCAGGCGAGCGCCATTGTGGCAACGGTGAATTGAATGGTTGTCATCTCAGTTCCTCCTCTTTTTTTGTCTTCCGCCGCATGCCCCTTAGGGGTTAAGGGCTTCGCCACCCCAATTCGAGCCGCGGAAAGCCCATTTGGCAACGCCGGATATTATTGAAAGTGATGCGCGCTGGCAAGCGGAAAACAGTCCGCGCTTTCTTAGCCGCGAGAAAGAAAGATCGAAGTCGTCGCACGAATAGGAAGACCGGACAAAAGACTTCTAAATCTTCCAGCGATTTCGTCGCCTTTGCCGGTGGCATATTTCGTGCTCAAAAAAGATCTCAGAGCCTAGACAAGGAGGTGGGTCATGGACAGGATAAAAACAATCCTTGCTCCGACCGATCTGTCGGATTTCTCCCTCGCCGGCGTTCGCTACGCGCTCGAGCTGGCCGCGAGTCTCGGAGCCGAGGCGACGGTGTATCACGCGATCGAGGTCGAGGAGTTGATGCGTCACAGCACCCTGGGTTTGCTCGACAATCTGGTCGAGAAGTCCGACGACGCGCTCAGGCGCTTTCTCGAAGTTCATTGCGCGGATCTCACGCCGCGCGCCAAGGTCCGCACCAAAGTCGAGCTCGGCGCGCCCGATACCAATATCGTGGAAGAAGCGAAAAAATCGGGCGCGGACTTGATCGTCATCTCGACACACGGCCGTACAGGGCTGTCTCACATCCTGGTCGGCAGCGTCACAGAAAAGGTGGTCCGTCATGCCGGCTGTCCGGTGCTCTCGATCCGCCCGGAGAGTCGGAAAGCTCCGTCCACAACCGCGACGGCGGCCTAGCGGGACGAATATTTTCGCGCGCTGAAGATTTTCCCATCGAACCGCCGCCGGTCAACGGCGCTCACCGTCCTCCGCTGTGACAATACATGCAGGCCCCGGGAAGCAGCCCGACGAGGACATAGTTCGGCGGATCGTCCTCCACGCCCTTCAGCGCGAGCGCGATGTCGCGTCGCAACGTCGGCAAATGATCGTCGATGACGGGATGGTTCGACGCGCGGCCTTCCGACGAGAGCTTCGCCGTAGCGGCTTCCATAGTCTGCAGAAGGATCAAGATCTCGCCGCGGCGCGGCGCGTCGATCGCTCCCGGCGCGCGCACGGCGCGATCCAGCTCGCGCACGCTCTTGGCGAGCTGCCACATGGCGGAATGAAGTTGTTCGTGCTCGATGTAATTAAAATCCGGCGGATAAGTATAGCGCCGGAGCCAGGGAGAAACCCCGCCGCAGGCAACCAGGGCGCTCGCCACCACGAGGGTTGCGATGAAATAGCCGCCCCGCTTCATAGTTGATTGCGATCATGCGGCGTCTCCGAGCCGGACAGGGCGGGACACGGGATGGCCGGCGTCTGCCGGTGAAAAATCTGCGGCTGAACGATCACTCGGCTCTTGATCGACGCCGCGATGAAGCAGGCGCGCTCCGCTTTTCTCAACAGCGCCTCGGCGCGTTCCATGTCCTCACGACGCCGAACGACGATAGTAGGCTTGAGAACGACCTCCGTGATTTGATGGGTCGCTCCTTCCACGCGCTCGAGTTTGCTCTCGGCTGCGACGCTGAGACTTACCAGGTCCAGCCCCCCTCGCCCGGCTAACGCAAGCAACGTCAGCATGAAGCACGACGCCACCGAGCCGGTGTAAAGATGCTCCGGCGTCCAGACATTCTCCCGACCATGAAATTCCGGCGGCGCCGCGACTCCCAAAGTCGGAAGGCCGCGAGATTCCAATTCGCCGCCGCACCCCTCGGTCCAGACGACGTTCGCCGTGAATGACAGTTTGTTTTCGGCCATCGCGCGCCTTCCTCACTTGGACGTACCGCATGGTTCATGCCAGATTGCTCGGTGAAAAAGACTCGGCTTATCGCCGCTCGCTCGTAAAGCGGCGAGTTTGATTTCTTACAAATGACAATCGCGCGGCGAGAAATTGCAGAATTGCAAAGCGCGCGTCTTCCGCGCGCGCTAAAGCAAAGGTTTTTTCGGCGCGCAACGGGCACAAGGTTTGCTCGTCTATTAAGAGCGCGGGCCGAAAAAAGGAGGCTTATATGAACGCGCCGAAAAAAATCCTCGCGCCGACCGATCTCTCCCCGCTTTCGCTCGACGGATTGCGCTACGCGCTGGAAATGGCCCGCTCCGAAAACACGGAAGTGATCGTTTACAACGTCGTCGGCTATCACGAAGCCGCTCCCTACTATGAGGTCGAGGACGCCTACCTATATCAGCAACTGCCGACGACCGAAGAACTCGTAGCGGAGCACCGTAAGCGCCTCGCTAAATTCATTGAGGCGAATTTCGCGCCGCTCGCGGCCGGGGTTAAAATTCGTCAGGAAGTCGCGGTCGGAACCCCGTACCAGAAAATTGTGGAAATGGCCGCCTCTGAGAAGGCCGACATGATTGTTTTGTCCACGCACGGCAGAACGGGCTTGCTGCACGCGCTGATCGGCAGCGTGGCGGAAAAAGTCGTCCGGCTGGCGGCTTGCCCGGTGCTCACCATCCGGCCGAAAAAAGAGGCGGGGCGGACGCAGGCCGCGGCTTGACGAGGACGCCGCGCGAATCGCAAGCTGCGGCGAGCGTGGAACCATGACTCCGGAGCGGGTACTGATTCTAGGCGCGGCGGGAAGAGACTTTCACACCTTCAACGTATGTTTCCGCGACAACGCTGCGTATGAAGTCGTAGCTTTTACCGCCGCGCAGATTCCCGGCATCGAAGCCCGCCGCTATCCGCCTTGCTTGAGCGGTCCCCGCTACCCGAACGGCATCCCGGTTTATCCCGAAGAAGAACTGGAAAATCTGATACGAAAGGAAAAGATCGACCAGGTCATTTTCGCTTACAGCGATGTCGCGCACGTCGAGGTTATGCATCTGGCTTCACGAACGCTCGCGTGCGGCGCCGATTTTCGTCTCATCGGCCCGCAGCGCAGCTTTCTAGCCTCAGTGCGTCCGGTGATTTCCGTATGCGCGGTGCGGACCGGATGCGGCAAAAACTCCGTCGTTCGCAGCCTCGCGACGCTTTTGCGCGAGCGTGGATTAAAACCGGTTGTGGTCCGGCACCCCATGCCGTACGGCGACCTTTCCAAGCAGGCCGTGCAGCGATTCGCCGCTATCGAAGACTGCGACCGGCAAGAGTGCACCATCGAAGAGCGCGAGGAATACGAACAGCACATTCGGCAGGACGTCGTGGTTTACGCCGGCGTGGATTACGAGCGCATTCTCCGATCGGCCGAACAGGAGGCGGATCTGATTCTCTGGGACGGCGGCAATAACGACTGGCCTTTTTTTCGTCCCGATCTCGAAATCGTACTGCTCGATCCGCACCGCGCCGGCCACGAGCTGCTTTATCACCCAGGCGAAACGAATCTGAGACGCGCGCAGGTGCTGATCGTCAACAAGCTCGATTCCGCGCCGGCGGCCGGAGTCCAACAGGTGATGGCCAACATCGCGCGGATCAACCCCGCCGCGACGGTGGTTCAAGCAAGATCGGCGGTCTACGTCGACAAGCCGGAACTCGTTGCGGGGAAGCGGGTGCTGGTCGTCGAGGACGGGCCGACGCTCACGCACGGAGAGATGGGCTACGGCTCGGGAGTCATAGCAGCCCAGCGATACGGCGCCCGCGCGATTGTGGATCCGCGACCGTTCGCCCATGGGAGTCTGGCCGAGATATTTTCCCGTTGCCCCTGGATCGCCCACGCGCTTCCGGCGATGGGATACTCGCCTTCGCAACTCCAAGAGCTGGCGCAAACGATTGCCGCGGTGCCCTGCGACGCCGTCATCCTTGCGACTCCCGTGGACCTGCCGCGTTTGATTTCGATATCTCAACCGGTCTGTCGCGTCCGCTACGATCTCGAAGAGATCGGCCGACCGGATCTCGCGGAGATTTTGGACGGATTTCTGCGGCGCATGGACGGCCGGCTTTGACCGCATGGAACGGCTCGTCATCGCTGTCGGCGGAAATGCCCTGCTCCGGTCATCGGACCACGGCAGCTACGCGGAGCTGACCAACAGATCCCTCCAAGCGATGACAAGCATTGCGACGGTGGTCAGGCCGGACCTTCAGGTCGTCCTTACCTATGGAAATGGACCCATTGTCGGGAATATTTTGCTTCGGCACCAGCTCTCGCGCCGCTCCGTCCCGCCAATGCCGCTCGATGTTTGCGGCGCCGAATCGCAAGGGAACATCGGCTACCTGCTGGAGCGCGCCCTGATGCAGGCGCTGTCCCGCCGCGGAATCGAGCGTCCGGTTGCGAGTCTGCTATCGCTTGTGGAGATCGACCCGAGCGACCCGGCGTTCAAGATACCCACGAAGCCGATCGGACCCTTTCTCTCCGAAGCCGAGGCGCGTGAACTGGCGGATTCCGTGCCGCTGATCCATGAGCCGGCGCGCGGCTATCGCCGCGTCGTCGCCTCTCCTTTGCCCCGGCGCATTCTCGATGTCGCGGCCGTCGAAGCTCTTCTCGCCGCCGGCGTGGCGCCGATCACTCTCGGCGGCGGCGGGGTACCCGTCGTTCGAGACGACGACGGCGATCTCGCGGGTGTCGAAGCGGTCATCGACAAGGATTTTTCCTCGAGCCCCCTGGCGGTCGAGATCGGCGCAGAGGCGCTGATCATTCTCACGGACGTCGATCATGTTTATCTCAACTTCGCCGGTCCGGGAAAAAGGCCGGTCCAAAAAATGACGGCGTCCGAGGCGGAGAAACATCTGTCGGCCGGTGAGTTTTTCGCCGGCAGCATGGCGCCGAAAATTCAGGCAAGTATCGATTTCCTGCGCGGCGGCGGCCGGCGCGTATTCATCGGGCTGCCCGAGCGGTTGCCAAACCTGCTGCAGGGCGGGATCGGAACCATCCTCGTCCCATAACGCTCGTCTGCTATGGCTGGCGCTTAGTCAAAATTTCGCGTAAATTTTTCTCATCACTCCAATGGCCGAAAATCTTGATCTTAGCTCCGTTGGCGGGCTCTCCAGCCGGGAGGCGGCTGAGAGACTTAAGGCTGAAGGATTCAACGAGCTTCCCATCTCCGCCCGGCGCGGCAATCTCGCCATTCTCCTCGGCCTCGCGCGCGAGCCCATGTTTCTGCTCCTCATCGTGAGCGGCGCCATCTACATGGCCTTGGGCGACTACCGTGAGGCTCTGGTTCTCTTCGCCTCGGTGCTGTTCATCATGGGCATCGCGGTTTTTCAGGAACGGAAAACTGAGCGGGCGCTGGAGGCGCTCAGGGATCTTTCAAGCCCGCGCGCTTTGGTCATTCGCGACGGCGAAGAGAAGCGGATCGCCGGGCGGGAAGTCGTCCGCGACGATATCTTGATTCTCACCGAAGGCGACCGGGTGCCCGCCGACGCGGTCGTGTTGTCGTCGAACGATCTCCAGGTCGATGAGTCTCTGCTCACAGGAGAATCCGTGCCGGTCCGCAAGGCGGCCTGGGACGGCGTCCGGAAAACGGCTCGCCCCGGTGGAGACGATCTTCCTTTTGTTTATTCCGGAACGATGCTCGTGCAGGGCCGCGGTGTGGCCAGAGTCGAGACGACCGGCCCGCGGACCGAGCTCGGCAAGATCGGCAAGGCGCTCGAGTCGGTGGAGACCGAAGAAACGTTCCTGCAGAAAAAATCGGCCCGTTTGATCCGCAATTTTGCCGTCGTTGGACTTTCTCTATGCGCTTTGGCGGTCATCCTGTACGGGCTCACGAGAGGAAACTGGATCAGCGGGTTCCTGGCGGGAATCGCTCTCGCCATGTCGCTTCTCCCCGAGGAAATTCCCGTGGTCCTCACGGTCTTTCTCGCTTTGGGCGCCTGGCGCATGTCGCAGAAACGGGTTCTCACCCGGCGCATGCCCGCTATCGAGACCCTGGGCTCGGCGACGGTTCTATGCGTGGACAAGACCGGAACCCTCACGCTGAACCGCATGGCGGTCAGCCGGATTTTCGCCGCCGGAGCGTTTCATGAAGTGGACGCGGCTCAACCTCTTCCACAAGAGTTTCACGAGCTCGTGCGCTTCTCGATTCTCGCGAGCGAGACGAATCCATTCGACCCCATGGAAAGAGCGTTCAAAGAGCTGGGCGAACGCTACATCGATGAGCCGGAGAAACACGCGCAGTGGACGCTGGCGCACGAGTATTCGCTCTCGCCGGAGCTTCTGGCGATGTCTCACGTCTGGAAGCAAGCGGAAGCCGAGGAGCACCTCATCGCAGCCAAGGGCGCGCCTGAGGCCGTCGCCGAATTGTGCCGTTTCGATCAAGTCCGGAGCCGGGAACTTTTCATGCAAGTCGATCGCATGGCGGCGGACGGCTTGAGAGTGCTGGCCGTAGCGAAAGCCTTCTTCCGAGGCGACTCGTGGCCCGCCAGCCAGCGCGATTTTGATTTTGAGTTTCTGGGGCTGATCGGGCTTTCCGACCCCGTGCGCCCGGCGGTTCCGGGCGCGATTCAGGAGTGCCGCAGGGCCGGGGTTAAAGTCGTCATGATCACCGGTGACTACGCATCGACGGCCGAGGCCATCGCGCGCAAGATCGGCCTCGACCCGGAGGAAGGGCCTGTCACCGGACCGGAGATCGAACGTCTGAGCCGAGCGGAACTCGGACGGCGGGTTCAAAAGACCACGATATTCGCACGCGTGCTTCCCGAGCAGAAACTGAACCTGGTGGAGGCGTTCAAAGCCGCCGGTGAGATCGTAGCGATGACCGGCGACGGAGTGAACGACGCGCCGGCGCTGAAAGCGGCCCATATCGGCATCGCCATGGGAGGGCGCGGCACCGACGTGGCGCGCGAAGCGGCGTCTCTGGTGCTGCTCGACGACGATTTCGCCACCATCGTCGAGGCGATCCGCTCGGGACGCCGCATCTTCGACAACCTTCAGAAGGCGATGGGCTTCATCTTCGCCATCCATGTGCCGATCGCGGGCATGGCGCTGGTTCCCCTGATTCTGGATTGGCCCCTGGTCCTCTCGCCGGTTCACATCGTCTTTTTGGAGCTGATCATCGACCCGGCCTGCTCGATCGCCTTCGAGGCCGAGCCCGAGGAGACCGACGTCATGGCGCGCCCGCCGCGCCATCCGAATGAGCCTCTCTTCGGAACTCGAAAAATTCTCTTCAGCCTCCTGCAAGGAGTTTTCGTTCTGCTGGCGGCGCTGCTGGTTTTTGGCATTGCGCTCTACCGCGGGCAAGCCGAGGCGGATGCG
Organism: Binatia bacterium; assembly: GCA_041490745.1. Classification (GTDB taxonomy): domain Bacteria; phylum Desulfobacterota; class Binatia; order UBA9968; family UBA9968; genus JAJPJQ01. The sequence continues at coordinate 13,635 of JBGPTS010000012.1, forward strand.
CGCGCTCTCACCTTTACAACCCTGGTGATCGGCATGCTGGCTTTGATCGTCGCCAACCGTTCTTGGTCAAGAACGATGTTGGAAACTCTGCGGACGGCCAACGCGCCGTTCTGGTGGGTGACGGCGGGAGGCCTGGTTTTTCTGGCGCTGGTGCTCTATGCGCCGCCGTTGTCCGCCCTCTTCCACTTCACCGCTCCGACCGCTCCGGATCTGGCGCTGAGTCTCGGCGCAGGGCTGATCGGCAGCTTGGGGTTGGAAGGCGTGAAGAAGGTCTTCTTCCGGCCCTCTTCATCCTGATCAAATTGGCTACGGTGAGTGCGCAGCCGGACCCCGCCTGCGCAACGGCTCCGGGTCAAGCCTTGGCCTTAAAAAAATCCGCGGCCCGGCCGCCGAATCATTTTTTCACGACCAACACCGGACAATCGGCGTAGCGCAACGTCCGTTCCGCCACGCTGCCGAGTATGAAACGCCGAAAGCCCGATCTTCCGTAGCTTCCCATTACGATCATGACGGCGTGGTATTTTTTCGCTAGATCGGCAATCGCTCGCGCGGCGTCGCCCCTCTCGATGACGAGCAGCCGGTATTCCGCCGGCTTCAACTTCAAGCGCCGCGCAAGAGCGTCCAATTCACCCCGTGTATAGGCGGCGACCGTCGCGAACTGAACCACCAGCGGAACGACATGCACCAGCAACAGTTTCCCGTTGTTGGCACGCGCGAGGGTTATCGCGTGCCTCAGCGCCGTCTCGGAGCCCTTGGAAAAATCGACAGGCACAAGATACGTCTTCGACGCCGTCACTGCGACCTCCTGCTTACTTCTTCACGATTAACACCGGGCACTCGGCGTAGCGCAGCGTCCGCTCCGCCACGCTGCCGAGCATCAAGCGTTGGAATCCGGTCCTGCCGTGGCTGCCCATGACGATCATCGAGGCGCGCGATTTCTTGGCCGTCGCCGCGATGACGTCCGCGGGATTGATGCCGGTGACGAGAAGTGATCGGCATTGGCGCGGCTTGAGACGCTTGCGCCTGACGAGCTGCCGCATGCTGTCGCGCGCGTTCTTCTCCAGCGTCTCGAAGATGTCGACGAAGCCGGCCTCCAATGGAAACGCGAACGCCGTCGAAATCACGTGGAGCAGAATGAGCTTGGCCCGATTTTCTTTCGCCAACTTCACGGCCGCGTCGAGCGCCGCCTCCGCGCCCTTGGAAAAATCGACCGGCACGAGATAAGTTTTGGATGCCATATTTCCTCCTTGCGCACTTGACGCCGGCCATGGTTCGACAAGCTCACCACGAACGGCATGTTGCCCATCCGTTCGTCCTGAGCTTTGCCTGTCCTGAGCAAAGTCGAAGGATCGAAGGACGAACGGTTTGGCTCAGGCCGGGCATCGCTTACTACCCGGCAACCGAAACTCCTAACAGCCAGCCGACGCTATAAGTAATCGCCGAAGCCAAAAGACCGATGCCGAGCATGCGCGCTCCGCTCGCCAGCGGCCCGCGCGCGCTAAAGACCGAAAGCAGCGCGCCGACGCCGAACAGCGCCACGCAACTCGCGGCGGCGCTCGCGACCAGCGCATTTCTTCCCGCGGTTGCGAGATACGGCAGCACGGGAACGATCGCGCCGGCGACAAACGCGAGGAAAGAACTGCCGGCTGCGGTCCAGGGCGAGCCCAGCTCGGACGGATCGAGGCCCAGCTCTTCGCGGGCCAGCGTGTCGATGGCGGTAGCGGGATTCTCGATAATCCGGCGGGCCAGCCCGGCGGCTTCGCTCTGCGGAATCCCCTTCGCCTGATACAGAAGAGAAAGCTCTTCCTCCTCTTCCTTGGGCGACGTCTCCAGCTCCTGCTTTTCCAGAGCGATCTGTTGCTCGAGCAGCTCTCTTTGCGCCGCCATCGAAATATATTCGCCTGCGGCCATCGAGAAGGCGCCGGCGAGCAGACCCGCCACACCGGCGAGCAGAATATATTCCGAGCCGGCGACCGCGCCGGCAAATCCCATCACCAGACTAAAATTCGACACCAGCCCGTCGTTGATGCCGAACACGGCGGCGCGCAGCGCGCCGCTGCGGCCGGTTCGATGCCAACCTTCGCGCCGCATGATGGATTGCGGCGCCCCGCCGCTCCCAAGATTTTCCAGCGTCGCGCGGTGCGATTTTTCTTCCGCCGCAAGGCCGGCCGCCTCCGGCTGCCCGGCGTAGCGGTTCTCGTCTTGGCTCTCCAGACCGCTGACGATGGGCAGAACGCGCTCGGTGCCGAAAAGCCGCGCGAGCAGGCCGATGAGCCGCACGCGCGCGCTCGTGCGGTAATCCGGCGCCATCCCGCCCGCCGATGCCACCAGCGCGGCCCAGCGCCGGGAGTGGCGCTCCTCCGCCTCAGCGAGTTTTTCAAAAACGGCCGCGCGCTTCACGTCTTTTTCCACCGCCGCTAACGCGCGGTATAGCGCGATCCCGTCCATCTCGGTCAGATAATTATCGCGGTAACGCGCGAGATCGCTTTTTGCCGGATTGGTCTCAGACATGTTTTGAACCTTTTTAATTTACGGCGCTGCGCGCAATTTTATTGTCGCACGTTCCGTGCCGCTGTTCCAGGAGAAATCCTCGTCGCAACGCGGGAATTTTCCAACGGCTGCAGCCGTTCCCCGCGCGCGGGCTTCTCACGAATCGGAAACGCAGCGGGACAAATCTTAATTGTAAGAAGCGGTTTGTCTCGGAGATCAACCCAAAACTCCCGTTTCAGCTTGCGGGAGATGGGCGAGCGGAATACCCTTAGGGCGTGGATCGCAAGCTTCCTCTCTCTCGCCCGCGCCAAGCGGCCGTCGAGCGGCTCATTGCAAAAAGCCCGTCGCCCGCGCTCGCCCGCGCTCATCTCGAGCGCCTGAGCGAGAGCGGCGGCGCGGGCGGCATCGAGCGGCTCGGCGAGACGGATCTGCCGCTGCTCATCCGGCTTTTAGGCGCGAGCGCGTATCTCGCCGATATTTTGATCCGCGCGGGCGAGCGTTGGCCGAAAATATTCCGCGAGGCAGTCTATACCCCGCACAAAAACGCCGCCGCGCACGCGGCGGAGATTTCACTGGGGTTGAGCGACGCAAGTTCTCTCGACGAGGTCGCCCGCGTCCTGCGCCGCCACAAACAACGCGAATTCCTTCGCATCGGCGCGCGCGATCTCCGCGACGGCCACGACGTGGAGGAGACGATGCGCGACTTGACGGCGCTGGCCGAAGGCGCGCTCGAAATCGCCTGCCGATTCTGCCGCGCCGCCATCGAGCGCGATTTCGGCCCGCTGCGCCTTCAAGGCGGCGCCCGCCCCCAGTCATTCGTCGTTCTCGGCATGGGAAAGTTGGGCGGCGGCGAGCTTAATTTCAGCTCCGACATCGACATCATCTATCTGTACGAGGACGATGAAGGCGAAAGCGACGGCGGCAGCAAAGGCAAAACCCCGCCGGGCGAATTTTTTGCCCGCGTCGCGGCGGGCATCACGCAGACGATGAGCGAGATCACCGAAGACGGGTTCGTTTTCCGCACCGACCTGAGACTGCGCCCGCACGGCCGCCACGGCCCGATCGTGCAATCGCTCGGAGCGGCGCTTTTCTATTATGAATCGTGGGGCCAGACCTGGGAGCGCTCCGCGCTCATCAAGGCGGGGCCGGTCGCCGGCGATCGCGAGCTCGGCGCGCGATTTTTGCGCGAGGTCGAGCCGTTCATCTACCGGCGCTACCTGGATTTCAGCACGGTGGAGGAGCTCGGCGAGATGAAGCGCCGCATCGAGCGCGAGTTGCTCAGCCCGGCGAGCCGGCGGAGAAACGTCAAGCTCGGCCGCGGCGGCATCCGCGAGATCGAATTTTTCACCCAGGCGCTCCAGCTCGTGAACGGCGGGCGCGAGCCGTCGATCCGCAGCCGCGTCACACTGGAAGGACTCGGCCTGCTCGCCCGCCACGGCTTCATTCCGGCCCGCGAGGAGCGGACCCTGAGCGACGCGTACCGTTTTCTTCGCGAGGTCGAGCACAAAATCCAGATGGTGCAGCAGGCGCAGAGCCACACGATTCCCGAAGACAAGCGCGAGCAAACGGCGCTCGCCCGCCGCCTCGGCTATTCCAAAACCAAAGGCAAAAGCGAGCGGGAGCTTTTTTGGCGCGACTACCTGAGAACGACCACGGCCGTGCGCGCGGCGTTCGACCGCCTTTTTCACGGCGCCGAGAAGGAACTCAAAGCCGAACGCGGCTCGCTGTGGGAAAATCTTTGGCATCATCTCGACGACGAGGAAATCGCCACCGGCGAGCTGAAGACGCTCGGTTTCCGGGACCCCGAGCGGGCCTATCGCGATCTCCTCACGGCGCGCGACGGCGAGCCGTACTCGCCGCCGAGCCCGCGGCGGCTCAAAATCATGGGCCTGTTAGGACCGGCGCTGCTCGAAGCGGTGATTCATTCGCCGGCGCCGGACCGCGCGCTTTTCAATCTCGCCGAGTTCAACCAGCGGCTCGGCGGACGCACTGGATTTCTTTCGCTCCTCGCGGAAAATCCGAAGACGATGCACCTATTGATCGAGCTTTTCGCCGGCAGCCAGTTTCTGACCGATCTTTTTCTCCGCCGGCGCGAATTGCTCGACAGCCTCATCCGCGCCGATCTCGTGACGCTAAGGAAAACGGCGCCGGAAATGCGCCGCGATTTGCTGGCGGCGGCGGCGCAAGCGGCCGACCTCGAAGGCAAGCTCAATGCGCTCCGGCGCGGCAAGGCGGAAGAGCTGCTGCGTATCGGAGTGCATGATCTCGGCAACGAGCTGAAGCTCGAGCAGACCTTCGAGCAGCTGGCGAACCTGGCCGACGCCTGTCTCGAAGCGGCGCTGGTTCTCACTGCGGCGGAAATCGAAGAAAAATACGGCAAGCTTCCTCGAGGGCGATTCGCCGTCCTCGGCATGGGGAAGCTCGGCGGGAGAGAAATCGATTATAACTCCGACCTCGACTTGATCTTCATCTACGACGCGCCGGAGACCGCACAAAGCGACGGCGCCGCGCGTCTCGACGCGCACGAATATTACGTCCGGCTCGGCCAGAAGCTTATCACGTTCGTCTCCGCGCCGACGGAAGAAGGCGTGCTCTACCCGATCGATATGCGCCTCCGGCCGTCGGGACGCTCAGGACCGTTGGTCGCGTCGCTGGAGGCGTTTCGCCATTATCACCGGACCAGCTCCGAGCTGTGGGAACGGCAGGCTCTGGTGAAGCTCCGCGCCGTCGCGGGAGATCGGTCGCTCGGCAAAGAGACCGAGAAGATCGCGCGCAGCTTTGCCTACGGCACCGGGCTCACGGCAGAGGGTGTGGCGCAAATCGACCATCTGCGCGCGCGCATGGAAAACGAGCTGGCGCAGGAGAATGCGGAGAAATTCAATCTAAAAAAGGGCATGGGCGGGCTGGTCGATATCGAGTTCGTGACGCAGATGCTGCAACTCGCGCATGGGCGGCGCTACGCCGGCGTGAGAAAGCAGGCGACGCCGGCGGCGCTGCGGGCGCTATGCGAGCGGAAGATCATCGGCGCGGAAGAGTATCGCACGCTCGCGCAAGGCTACCTGTTCCTCCGCCGGCTCGACCACCGGCTCCGGCTCGAGCGCCAGCAGTCGATCGATATTTTAGAAAGAGATCCGGCGAAACTTCAAGGAACCGCCCTGGCGTTGGGTTATCAAGGAAAAAAGAATGACCGCGCCGGCAGGCGCTTGCTGAAAGATTACGAAAAATTCCGCGCCCGCATCCGCCGCTGCTACGAGAAGAGGTTCAGGCCGGAGAGCAAAAACTCTTCGGCTGTGAAGGCGAGTTCAGGCGAAGGTGCGTCCGTGTCCAACGGGACATAAGATTGTCGTCCGTTGCGATTCAGTCAGGCGTTTCGTAACCGCTTCTTGTCCGTTTACCCCGCGACCTCCGCCCTATTGCGCGCATAATCGCTCCTTGCCTTCCTGCCTGCTCACGGCTAAAATCCGCGGAACGTCGATACCTTTCGACGCGAACCGAGCCCGTGACTATGTTATCCCCCGAAGACCAAGCGCGCGAAAACATCGACCGGATGCTTACCTAAGCCGGCTGCGCGGTCTTCAATCAGAGCGACGCGAACATCTCGGTCGCTAAAGGAGTGGCGATCCGCAACTTTACCTTGAAGTCAGGGCACGGCTTCGCGGATTACCTTCTGTACGTGAACGGCCGCGCCGCGGGAGTCGTGGAGGACAAGAAGGAAGAAATCTTGCTCACGGACATTCAAACCCATGTGAAAAAGCAACGAGATTTAGATTTTGATCCTCAAAACTGACGAATCCATGAGCTTCGTTGAGCTTAACCGGTACTTCGTTCCAATCGCAAAAGACGTAGAACCGAATCTCGAATTCCTGCGATTTTGGGAACGTAAGACGCCTGGCTGGTTGGATTGGTCTGAGCTTCGCGGGCATCGCAGGGTTGTGCTGCTGGCAGAGGCTTCCAGTGGCAAATCTGCAGAGTTTCGGAATCAAGCAGAGAAACTATCCGCAGAAGGCCATACTGCATTTTGTCTCCGAATCGAAGAATTAGCTGATCAAGGATTTGAAGCTGCCTTAGACGGAAACGACGCCAAGATTTTCAAACAATGGCGCGACGGAACCACTGAGGGGTGGTTTTTCTTAGATTCGGTTGATGAAGCACGGCTCAATAGAAAAAGCTTCGAAACCGCACTAAAACGTTTCAACCGTGACTTAGATCAATCATTGGAACGGGCACGAGTTTTCGTTTCGTGCAGGGTTACTGATTGGAAAGGAAGCGAGGACCGGGCGTTAATCGAACGCCTGCTGCCTGCTTGGGAAAGGCCGGAGGATACATCTTCCAAAAATGACGAACACAGCGCGCTTCTTGATCCCATCTTCAAACCTAAAGGCCGAGCGTCGACTCCGTGGAATGCGGAACCCGAACTAAAACCCAATGAACTTGTTGTCGTTCAAATTGTCCCGCTATCTATCGAGCAGTGTCGCATCCTTTCAGGTGCGCTCGGAGTGACTGACCCCGAAAATTTTATCGGTGCAATTAATCGTAATGGTCTCGATGCGTTTACGGAACGACCAGGCGATGTTATCGACCTTGCCGACTACTGGAAAAGCTACGGGCGTTTTGACTCCTTCGCAGTGATGGTTGAGCATAGCATTAATCAGAAGCTCAAAGAGATTGATGCTTATCGGCCCGACAACGACACGCTGACACTTCAGAAAGCCCGCGGGGGAGCAGAACGACTCGCGGCGGCGCTTACCCTCGGGAAATCATTTACGCTCCGAGCACCTAGTCACGACCCTGATCCAAGTCTCGCGTCAGGCGCGCTTGATCCCACCCTGATCCTTCATGACTGGACCGAGGCCGAACGAAATGCGCTCCTAAGACGCGGAGTTTTTGCTCCGTCAACTTACGGTCGTATTCGTTTCCACCATCGAGCGACCCAAGAATATCTAACCGCGCAGTGGATTCATCGACTCCTGGAGTCGAATTGTCCACGCTCTAAAGTATGGGATCTTCTTTTCGCGGACCGTTATGGTATTGAAACCATAGTACCATCTCTTCGCCCGGCTGCCGCTTGGTTGGTGCTTCGTCAACCCGACTTTATTGAGAAAATCATAGGGAGAGAACCTCTCGTACTACTTCGACATGGAGATCCTGGAGCATTGTCGATCGAGCACAAGAAGCGCTTGCTTCTAACCTACGCCAAGAAACATGCGGCTGGAGAAATCGCAGATGACAGTATCGATATAAGAGTACTCTGGATGTTCGCGGATGACGGTCTCGCCGATAGTATCCACGAAGCATGGAGTTCAAATGAACGCGCCGATTTTAGGTCGGACCTTCTGCGTCTCGTACGGGAGGGCGAGATCGTGGCTTGCGTGGACCTCGCGAGAACTGTGGCTCTTGATGAATCAGCAAACGAATATCACCGAATTGTCGCTGTTGAGGCACTCAAATCCTGTAACGATCAAGGCGGGCTAGCAGCAGTATCTCAGCTCTTGATTAAGGAGCGAGCCAAAGCCACCCCTCGCCTTGCCCCGGCTTTCGCGAAGGCTCTCTTTCCACGTTACCTGGCGACCAAGGACCTTCTTGACGTAATCGCCGATTCACAACCGGCCCGAGAGGATACCGTCGGCGGTTTTCCACAGGTGCTAATCGATCTTTATGACCTTTGCCCCGATCAAATCTCGCGTACCAGATTGGTCGGTGGATTAGCGGAACTTTGTCTTGCGCCGCCTTTTGATGACAATTATCATCGAGTTTCAGCACGGCACTCGGAGCTGGCAAAAAACTTGGAGCCCATCGCTAAGCGCGAGATCGAGTCGCTTCGTGACGGCGAATCCTCAGATTATCTCATTCGCTTGTTGATGGCCGTTGAACGTGCCGATCGCGAATACCGGTCTCGAGAAGAATGGCCTGCTCTCTGCAGCTTGGTTCAGTTGAATGTTCGGTTGCAACGGAAGTTGTTTTGGGCCGATGTTGCCGAGCAACAAAAAAATACAACCAGCAACAATGAAATCATCAGATTTTGGCAAATAGGATTCAGTATTTCACCATTGTGGCAATTTCGGATGGAAGACCTAACGTGGCTTTACGATGATCTGGCATGTCGCCCTGCCGAAGCCGATCAGCGCATTGCGTTAAGTGCGATAGTCGCAGTGCTACGAGTAGCAGACCAGCTACAGCAAAGGACGCGCGAACTTCAAGAGCTGGTAAAGGAACGACCTGCGCTGAACAAGGATTTGGAAACTTATTTGGCTCCCCCGGCAGAAGACCCACAGGATATCCAGTGGAGGCAGGAAAATATAGCGCATAACCAGCATGCTGCCGAGCAAAAAGAAAAAAATAAATTATCTTGGATTAAGTTCAAGACAGATCTCCAGAACAATCCCAGCCAACTTCGTGACCCCCAAAGTCTAAGTGGCCGGGGTGCCGGCATGTTCCGACTGTGGTCGTTGACGGAATGGCTTCAACACCGCACCGGTGTGACTGACCATAGAGCGGTCCGTGAGTGGCGCCTGCTGGAAGAAGGATTTGGACGTGATATCGCTGAAGCCTATCGTGACGGCATTATGGTCCTTTGGCGGAAAAGCGAGCCCGAGCGACCTAAGCGAAATAAAGGTAGCGGCTTCACAGTCAAATTTTCGACCATACTATCGTTTGGCGCGATTGGAATGGAGTCCGTCGAGAATCCGGACTGGAATTTGAGAGTGACAGACGATGAAGCAACAAGAGCAGTTCGTCACGGTACTCTGTCAGAGCAAGACTATCCCGAGTGGATTGAGGCATTGATAACCTCCCACCCGCATGTAGTCTTACCGGAAATCGAGGGGGCCATCTGGAAAGAGTGGTCGTCTGCTGAAGCTGTACGATCAGAATTTCTTTCTCGATATGCTTCTCCAGAATGTTCCATACCCCCTTCGGTTCAAGAGATCCTCTTTCGAAGGTTTGTAGCTTCGGCACCTCGTGCTACAGGCACACTTGATCGCATGTTACGTATCGTCAGGAACCTTGATCTTGACGAAGACCAAAAAACCAAGCTTGTGCGCGCCGCAAAAAGGCGTTTCACCAGACATGCAGCGGCTGGGCGCGACGACTATGCCTTGCGGTATCTCGCTCTCATGCTCGTTCTGGACATAAACCGTACCATTGACGACCTCGCGAGTTGGATCCAGAGCGCTAATGGCGCTGACCGTCAGTCTCGCGCGGAAGCCACACTAGCGTTTTTATTCGATCGACACGACCCTGTTGTTTCGGGAGCGCTTGATCTAGCCACCGTGCCATCATTGGAGAAACTTCTACGACTTGCGTATTTCTATATCCGACCCGAACAAGACATAAGGCACGAAGGCGTGTACTCACCCGGTTTGCGCGATAATGCCGAGAGCGCGCGGAATCTCATATTAAAGGCTATTCTTGATCGCCCAGGTGCAGATGCTTTTAGAGCACTGAGACGCTTAGCAGAGGAGCCTGAATTCGCAATCCGTGCCGAGCGATTCAAGGAACTGGCAAGAGGCAAAGCGGAACGCGATACTGAACCGCCTGCATGGAACGAGGTAGAAGTAGTCTCGTTCGAGCAACAACACACCGCACCCGCAAAAACGGGAATAGACCTTTTTCGTGTTGTGATGTCAGTGCTACAGGACATCCAGTTTCAATTAACAAACGGCGACGTTTCGTCGAGACCGTTACTCGAACGGGCCAAAGACGAAGATGAAGTTCAGAAGTGGATCGTTGAACAGATGAACTACCGAGCGCGAGGGCGTTTCACTGCTTTTCGGGAAGTCGAGGTCGCTGGAGGAGACAAACCCGACGTCATCGTATCTTCAACAAGTGCACAATGCGAAGTGGGGATTGAAGTTAAACATGGCGGCAAGGGATGGAGTCCGCGGCAGCTTGAAAAGGCACTTTGCAATCAACTTGCACAAGGCTACTTAAAGGCATCAATTCGGCGACACGGGGTTCTTGTGGTAACGCACCACGGTCAGCGCGGCTGGCGTGATCCGGACTCAAATGAACCGATGACATTCACGGACTTAATCAAGTGGCTCCAACTGACAGCGGAAACGCTGCTCGAAAACGACAGCGGGCCGATTGAGGTAAGGTGTTTTGGGATTGACGCGTCGCCTTCCTGAATGAAAAGAGGCACTGAAAAAATAGATTGGGAGATCGTTCTGGCGGAGAATTAAATGGGTTGGGAATGTTTTTTGGCTCAGAGACGAAAGCCTCGAAGACTCCGACAATCTGCCCGTTCCCGACGTTCTCGCGCAGGAAATCGTCGACGACCTCGAAGCCGCCCTCGAACAGTTCCGCGAAATCGCGAACGACCTAGGTGGGGAGGAAATCACGAAGGAGAGCGAGTAATGTTAGGTTCAGCCCGCACACACAATACAGGTAAAAGATGGACAATGACTCGGGTTGAATCCGATACCTGCCGGGAATAGAATAGCTCTACAATGACTCAGACAATCCATATCGAGCTCCCACGCGATAAGGTCGCCGCGTTCTGCAAGCGAAATCGAATCCACAAACTTTCGCTTTTTGGTTCAGCGCTGCGCGACGACTTTCGGGAGGATAGCGACATCGATCTGCTGGTTGAGTTCCAGCCCGGTCCAGCGCCAAGTCTCTTCGATCTGGCCCGGATGGAAAGGGAACTTTCGACCCTTCTCGGCGGTCGAATAGTTGATCTGCGCACCCCTAAAGAACTAAGCCGGTATTTCCGCGAAGAAGTGCTCTCTTCAGCCACCGTCCAATATGCGGAAGGATGACCGCATACGGCTGCAGCACATGTTGGATGCAGCCAACGAAGCTCTAGGCTTCATCCAAAGCAAAACTCGATTCGACCTAGACAAAGATCGCATGTTGGTCTTGTCCCTGGTTAAGGAACTCGAAATCATCGGCGAAGCAGGCAGCAAAGTATCCCCTGAGACCCGAGCCCAGAACACCGGGGTCCCGTGGCAAGATATAAGCGGCATGCGCAATCGCCTAATTCACGCCTACTTTGATGTCGATTTGGATGTTGTTTGGAGCACAGTCACAAAAGACCTTCCATTGTTGAAAGCCGAACTTGAAAAAATTCTCTGACCAAAAAGATTTAAGATGATCAAGGAACATGACCGCGTGGTTTTGACCAAAGCGATTCCCGATCAGGGGCTGGCAGCCGGCGATGTTGGGACCGTCGTCCATGTGCACAAGAAAGGGGAAGCATTCGAGGTGGAGTTTTTGACTCTTCACGGGGAGACGGTAGCCCTAGCGACGTTGGAAGCTTCGCAGGTTCGTCCGGTTGAGAAAAGAGAAATCACGCACGCTCGTTTGTTGCGGGCGTAGACTCACCTCGGAGTTAGAGACGAGAGCCTCGAAGACTTCGACAATCTTCCCCGATCCCGACGTTCTCGCCTAGGAGATCGTCGTCCTTCGACTCGCTAAGCCTCGCTCAGGACGACCCCGAGCCAGGACCCACGGCGCGCCCGTGGACGCGTCGAGGGGTCGAAGACCTCGAAGCCGCCCTCGAACAGTTCCGCGAAATCGCGAACGACCTGGGCGAAGGAAAATCCTGAAGGTTCTCCTCCACTCGAACAAGGTGAAAAGAAGTCATTCCACCGCTTAGGGCAGCGGCTTGTCCAAGCCTTTCTTGAGTTCGGTCATGCTGATCTGGCTGACCCTGATGAGTCCGCGGCGCGGCCTGTCCAGGTCCACGATGACAAAGAGCGTGAGGGCGAACAGGACAATCAGCATCCCGGTCGCCACGGAGACCCGGTGGCCGGCGATGCCGTTGCAATACCCGATCATGCCAATGGCGGCCATGGCCGCGGCAAAAAGAAGCAGCAGCACGGATGCCGGCACGTGATTATCCAGGGCCGCGTCCCTCAATCCTTTCGCGTCGATAAGCTCGTTTAAGGCAGTGATGAATAGTCCGGTGGTGAAGTTCTGCGGCCCCTTGCCGTTCACCGCCGCAGTCACCAGCCAGAGTCGCTCGTGGAGTTGTGACGCCTTGCGGTCAAGCTCGTCGAGTGCCGCCGGATCCGATCTTCGTTGGGCGCTCTGGAGACGGACGTCGACATATTGGCGCAGCAGGGTCGTTGCCTCGCTTCTTTCAGGAGCGGGCAGGAGTCGAGCGCGCAGCGCCGCGGTTCCGATGGCATTGGCTTCACTGACAACGGCATGCTTCCGTCCGTCGTACCGGGAGACGGACATCGCGACCGCGAAGCCGAGCAGGATCCCCAGCAGGATGAGGATTTCCGATTGAATAGAGTCGAGCCGCGACTTGGCCGGCTCATCAATCCGCGATCGACGGCGGAGCCCAAGCCTGTAGCCCGCCTCCGCGCCGCCAAAGAGAAGCGCCAGCAAGACGAGCACGACGAGGGCTTCGGATTGGCTGTATAGGAATTCGTCCGCCAAGTTTGTCTCACCTCACGGCGCCCGGCGATTAAACCTATCTTTCGCCGTCGCGCGACCTCGGCAAAGAGAAATTCTCCCGCCGTTGCGGGGATTTGTCAAGGCGGCGTTTTCTCGCCCAGGAAATTCTCGACGACCTCGAAGCCGCCCTCGAACAGTTCCGCGAGATTGCGAACGACTTGACAAAGGAAAGTCTAGAGCCGGAAAAGAGTTGAGCCGAGCGAGGGCGATCAGCGTTGGCCGACTCTTTCTACCTCGACTGATCGCCTCGCTTGCCTCTCAGTGTTGCTCGGCCAATTACGGCAACACGCTCGCAAGCACCCAGATATCCGCCGCGCAGCCGGACGCGACCGAGCTCAGGTTCTGGACCGTCGAGACCAGACCGATCACGAAATCCTTGGACGCGGTCGTCGTGTTCCCCGCGTTGTCTGTCAAACCGGTAAGCGGTCCGTAATTCGTCGCGGAGACGCTGGCGTTCAGGTCATAGCCAGTGGCGAGATACCACAGTATGTTGTCCGCCGTACCGAGCGTCGCCAGCAGCGTCAACGTGCCGGTGCACGCCGTCGTCGTCTTGGTGCGCACGTTATGAACGAACGCATTGGCGGGCATCGTGTAGATCGGCACCGTTTGGGTTAGAGCACTGGCTTTGGCCGGTCCCACGACGCCATCGATCACCCAGTTGGTCGCATTCGCCGCAATCGTATGGCGCGACCATATTGGAACTGCGTCGCTGACCGAGCCGGTCGCGCCCGTTGCGCCGGTGGGACCTGCAGGTCCTGTCGGACCGGTGGCTCCATCGGTTCCATTCGTCCCGTTAGTTCCAGCCGGACCCGTTGAACCGGTTACTCCCTGCGCGCCGGTTGCGCCCGCAGCACCGGTTGCTCCGGTGGAACCAGCTGGCCCTGTCGGACCGGTGGCTCCATCGGTTCCATTCGTCCCGTTCGTTCCGTTGGCTCCATTCGCTCCGGTTGCGCCGGTCGGCCCCGTCGGTCCCGTGGCGCCCATCGCGACAAGCTTCGACCAGCAATCTTGTGATCCGTTGCCACAGTCGGCAGTGCCGCCGGGAAAATTATTCGCGTTGCCGGTGTGATCGAAGGCGGCAATCCAGACCTCGCCGTTGTATGTCACGAGGTCGTTCGCTTGATAGCCCGTGCCGTCGGACCAGGTGCCTTCGAAAGTTATTCCCGTAGGACCGATCGGTCCCGTCGGACCCGTGGCGCCGACAGTTCCGTTCGTCCCGTTGGTTCCATTCGCTCCGGCAGGCCCGGTTGCACCGGTGGCGCCATTCGCTCCGGTTGCGCCCGCGGCGCCAGTCGCCCCCGTGGAACCGGTCGGACCCGTGGCTCCATTGGTTCCATTATTTCCAGCAGGACCGGCAACGCCGGTTGCTCCCGTCGCTCCAGCCGGTCCGGTTGGACCTTGCGGTCCGGCTACGCCGGAATCCGCAGCGGTGAGAATCTCCAATTGAGCATGATGGCTGGTCGCGTCACTTTCCTTGGCATCGAACTGTACGTCGAGAACACCGTCCGAAACGAGCGCGATGCCGTAATTAGGGACGGCACCGTCGATCCAATCCTTCACAAGCTCAGTGAGATCGATAGTTATGAATTGATTGGCATCGTCCGGCGCGACGCTTATTCCTGTCACCTCGACAGAACCAAGTGCGGGTGCCGGGTTGCCGTTAAGGGTCCGCTCATCCCACGGCGCCGTCACGCGCACGACGTAGAAAGTCCCTGAAGGGATGCCTTTTTTCTTTCTCGATCCATTCACATAAAGGACAAGAGTGGCCTTTCTAACGTCATTCGCCGTGGTTCCATCCGCAAGAGTCGATAGATCGAACTGGACAAACGCGGTAGAGTCTTCGTTGACGACAAGGGTCGGCTTGTCGCCATTTGAATATTTCGCGTAGCGGCGATACGATGAAACATAAGTGTCGCCGACAAGTATCCCCTGTACGGCATATGAAAGCCGTGGATGGAAGACCGAGGCCATGGTCATGAGCACGCCCATCAGCGACGCAAAGCGCATTATTCTTTTCATAGCACCTACCCCTCGTATAAATCGTGGAACGTTTCATGGAGGGGATTGAGCAAGTCCTAGGCCACTAGATCCTATCCGTCCCTAAGCCCTTGATCTGTGAGCGCTTCTGCGACTTTTGGCCCGGCGGGTGTAAAAGAATAGTGGCAATATTTGGGAACATCCGGGTACATTTCATCATTTTTTGGTACTTCTCGACTTTTCAAAACTTTAATATTTGGCGTCACTTTTAAGTAAAATGAATCGAAAGTTTTAGACCGTCAAGCTTTTGTGAAATGTTCTTTTGGAGGAGGCGCGAAAAAGCCAGCAGCGATGCTTTACCGCACGCGAAAAGCTACGCGCGCGGATTCGCCGCTGCTACGAGCGGCGGTTTAGCAATGAGAGCAGGAACTCTTCGGTCGTGGCGGGCGGCTCGGCGTGAGCCGGCGCGTCATAAGGACAGAAACCTATCGGACCGGCTTAAAGCCGCTCCGCCGCGGCGAGCACCGCCGGGTCGTGGCAGAAGTTTTTCAGCGCGACTTTTAGTTTTTGCCGCTGCACGCTCGCCGGCACGCCGAGATTCTGCATCGTATGCGCGATCTTCGGCCCCCCCAACTGCAGGAGTTTGCCGTAAACGGCGTCGATCTCCGAGGTTTCGATCTCCACCGCGATCTTAAACGCCTCTTCCACGCCGAGCGACGGTGTCCCGCGGTCGAGAAAGGCGGTCAACTCTTTTCTCAGCGTGTCGGCCTTCTCGCGCGTAACCGAGGCGTCCACCTTCTCGTCGGCGTAATTTACGATAAGCTCCTTGCACGCGAGCAGGATCGCCGCGTGTTGCTCCTCCTCCACGCCCATCTCCCACCAGAAATCCCTGAGCGTCCGATCGCCCAAAAACAGGTGGGAAAAGCGGAAATAGATTTTCGAGACCAGTCGCTCGATCTCGGCAAATCTCTCCAGAGGATCGAAATCCGGCCGCGCCATTTCTTACGACTCGCGCAACCGGTCGCGCAGGAACTCGAGCACTCCCACATGTTTTTCCGAGTCGTGGATCATGGAGCGGAAGAGCACGACGAACAGATCGCGATAGTAGCCCTTGCTCTCCTTGATGAGCTGCTTATATTCATTGATCCCAGTCTTTTCGACCCGGATAAAATTCTCCGTCAGTTCGAGGAGGTTCTGTTTTTCATTCTTCAAGTCGTAAAGCCCGTGGATCGCGTCGGCGGGCGTGGTCCAGTTGAGATCGCCTTTCAACGTCGAGAGCATCGCGTGTGTGATCGCGTGGTGCTTCTCCTCGTCCGAAATGATCATCTGGAGCAGAAACTTCACCATGCGGTTGTCGGTTTTTCCGACCAGCTCTTTGTAGCGCTGCAAAAATGCGCCTTCCTGGCCCTCGTGGGCTTCGAACTCGTTCGCCAGTCTCTCGACGTCGGAGATCGCCTGAGCATTCGGCTCTGCGGCCTCTTTGCCGAGCATCGCGTAGATTTCGGGAATGGATTCCATGGCATTCTCCTTTCGTGGCGGCCACGCCGGACCGCCGCTCAATCGGCGGCTCAGGCGGTCGTTACCCTTTGATCTCTCTTCAGCGCGATTCCTTTTCCAATCGCAAGATTTTCAGAGCAAGGCACATGCCACCGGAAAACGAAGGAAAACCGCGAGCCGGCACGCGCCACGGCGAATGGAAAATCCGAAAACTAAGAATCGCAGTCGCGCCATTTCCCATCTTTGAGAAGACGCGCCCGACGCCGCCTTTTATTTGCGCGGGAATTTCCTGGCATGGAACCTGCGACCTCCGACGACAAATCAAATTCAAGGAGGCGGATGCGATGCAAAGACCGGCGACTTTCGACGACTGGACGGACCTGTTTCGGAAATGGCAGCAGGATATCGGCTTCGACGGCTCATGGATCAAAGACTACGACTTCGACGCGATTTACGAACCGCCGCTAAGCGCGGAAATTGAGTTCGGCGAATTCGCCGGACGAAACAAATGGCAGCGCGTGCTGGAAATTCCGACGCAGGAAATGCGCGACTCGTTGTTGCATCTGATCGTTTATCAGGGAGACACCGAGTTCGGCTCGTCCGAGCAACAACGCAAGCTGATCCACACGGCGCCGACGTCTTACGATCTCAACTGCCTGCTCCGCGTCATGCGCGAAGAGATGCGCCACGGCTGGCAGATGAGCCACCTCCTGGTCTCGCATTTCGGCGATTCGGGAAAACTCGAAGCGAGAAAGCTGCTCGAGCGCCGCGCCTACAACGGCGACCGACTGCTCGGTGCTTTTAACCAACCGGTCGATCATTGGCTCGATTTTTTCACTTACACGGCATTCATCGACCGCGACGGCAAATACCAGCTCACGATGCTGCATCATTCCGGCTTTGCGCCGCTGGCGAACAGCATGGGACCGATGCTGAAGGAAGAAGCGTTTCATCTTTTTACCGGCCAGAGCGGCCTCAGCCGCATCTTGAAGGCCGGGAAAATTCCCGTCGCGCTCGTCCAGAAGTATCTCAACAAATGGATCCCGACGGCGCACGATCTCTTCGGCAAAGACCGCTCAAGCTCCGTGCTGAGATTCTACCGCTGGGGATTCAAAGGGCGCTTCGACGAAGACAGGGCGTCGCCGCCGCCCGCCGATCCGGAGACGCTGAACGACAGCGCCCGCGCGCTCTACCACCACGAGGTCGAGGCGATCGTCGACGGCCTTAACCAATTGTTGCCGGCGGACGGCGCCAAGCTTTACGTCCCCAACCTGCGCTTCAACCGCGAGATCGGAGAGTACGCCGGCCGGCCCTTCACGGTTGACGGCCGCTTGTTAAGCGAACAGGAATACGGCCGTCATCGCGCGGAAGTTCTGCCGCAAGCGGAAGATCGACTCGTTCTCGAAGAAATTTTCCGCGCGGGCGACTGGCTCACGGCGGTGGGCAGCGCCTAACGCGCGCGGGCGCGCGGCGCACAGAAGACGGGATATCGACGTTCGGGTCAAGCGGTAGAAATATTTTTCTGCAATCCTTCGAGCGCTCTTTCGGCCGCCTGCTGCTCCGCCTGTTTCTTGCTTCGACCTTCGCCGCGGCCGAGCACTTTGCCGCCGACGACGATCTCGGTCGCGAAGCGTTTCTCGTGATCGGGTCCGGTCTCGGCGACCAGCTTGTAGGCCGGCGGCTCGTGAAAGAGCATCTGACTGATTTCCTGCAGGCGCGTTTTGTAATCCTGCTGGCCGAGCTTTGTCCCCTCGATGTCGGGCGCGAAGTACCGCTCGACCACTCCGCGGGCCGGCTCGTAGCCGCCGTCCCAATAGATCGCGCCGAGCAGCGCCTCGAACGCGCCGGCGAGAATCGACTTCTTTTTTCTGCCGCCGCTCCGCTCCTCGCCTTTGCCCATGCGCAACAGTTCGCCGAGTTCGAGACGCGCGGCTTTTTCCGCCAGCGCCGAGGCATTCACGAGCGCGGCGCGCATTTTGGAGAGATCGCCCTCGGTCTTTTCCGGGAAGCGGCGCATGAGGAGGCCGCTGACGGCCAAGTCCAGGACGGCGTCGCCGAGGAACTCGAGCGTTTCGTTGTGATCGGCCGCTTTGCCCCGTCCGAAGGAGATGTGCGTCAAAGAGCGCGAGAGGACGGCGGAATCGGTAAAGAAATATCCCAATTCTTTCTGCAGCGACGCTACGTTGGATTCCCAAGTCACTTCGGTTCGGCGCCCCCGGAGGCCTTTCCGTCAATCACCGACTCTTCAACCGGCGGCGGAAAAACGCCGACAAAACTGCAAACCACGACGGCACGATGCCGTGAATCGCAGTTCACACGTCTCTCTCCGTCATCCCCATCGCCGCTTTCTCCTTCAGCGCATCGCCGTGCCGACGAGCGATCCGTTTTCAAATCCGCAGAGCGTGACTTCGACCTCTCGATTGACCTCGATGCCGTCGCCGACGACCGCCACGGGCAAATAGTTTCGGCTATAGCCGCCGAGCGCGCCGGATTTTATTTTGCCTTCGATGAGAACGGAAGCCCGGCGGCCTAAAAAACGGCGGTAAAATTCTTTTTTCTTGCGCGCACCGAGTTCGCGCATCTTTTTCGCCCGCGCTTTTTTCGCCGCGTTGGCGACTTGATCGGAAAGCGAGGCCGCCGCCGTGCCGACGCGCACCGAGTAGGGAAAGACGTGGAAGTAAGTGAGCGGCAGCGCGGCGAAAAATTCCATCTGGCGCGCGAAGCTCGCTTCGCTTTCGCCGGGAAAGCCGACGATGATGTCGCTGCCGAGCGCGGCTTCGGGAAGAACTTCGCGCGCCTTCGTGACGATTTCTCGGTAGTATGCAGTATCGTAGTTGCGTCGCATTTGTTTAAGAATCTGATCGTCGCCCGCCTGCGCGCAGACGTGAAGATGCGGGCAGAGACGGTCGGCGCCGCCGATGAGCTTGAGCAATTTGTCCGGCACTTCGCGCGGGTCGAGCGAGCTGAGCCGGAGGCGGCGGATGGAGGATTTTTCCAGAACCGTCTCCAGCAGCGCCGTCAGATCGATCTTCGGCGTGAGATCGCGGCCGTAGCCGCCGAGGTGAATCCCGGTAAGGACGATCTCCACAAAGCCGCGCTCCACCAGCGCGCGCACTTCCTTTAGAATCTCTTCGGGCGGAACGCTGCGGCTGAAACCTCGCGCGGTCGGGATGATGCAATACGTGCAGGAGTAGTCGCAACCCTCCTGGATTTTGAGAAAGGCCCGCGTGTGTCCGGGAAGCCCTCGCGCGCCGAGCACCGAAACGCCGCGCTCGCGTTTCACTTCGCCGATCACGACTCGTTCCGCGCTCGGCCGCGCTTCCGTCTCGTTCACGAAGCGGAGCAAATCGTCGATCCGATTCAGGCCGACGACATAATCGACGCCGGGAACACGCGCGACTTCCGTCGCGCTCACCTGGGCGTAGCAGCCGGTCACGAGAACGCGCGCGTCGGGACTCCGGCGCTTGACGCGGCGCACGAGTTGACGCGCCTCCCAATCGGCGCGGTCGGTGACGGTGCAGGCGTTGATGATGTAAAAATCCGCCGCGTCCTCGAACGGCACGAACGCGTGCCGCCCCGCTGCCAGCCGGGATTGAATCACCGCGGAATCGTACTGATTGATCTTGCAGCCGAGAGTGGTAATGGCGATCTTCATAATAGCTGTCAGCCAAGACTTTCCAGCTGATTGCTGACAGCTTCTTTACCGATGGCTTTCTCGATCCACCCGCCGCCGAGCACGCGATCACCGTCATAGAACACCGCCGCCTGGCCCGGCGTAACGGCGGGGAACGCCTCGTCGAAGAACGCCTCGCACGCGCCGCCGTCGCGCACGCGGACACGGCAGGGAACCGCGAGCGAGCGGTAGCGCACCTGCACCTCGGCGGAGAATTCCTCCGTCTCGGGCGGATCGATCCAGTTGAGCGAGTCGGCGACAAAACCCTGACAATTCAATTCATCCTTTTCTCCAACGACCACCCGCCGCGATCCCTCGTCGATCTCCAGGACGTACCGAGGATGAGGAGACGAAGAAATCCCAAGACCCTTTCTCTGGCCGACCGTCAAGCGGTGCAGTCCGTGGTGACGGCCGAGAACTTTTCCCGCGCGATCGACGATCTCTCCTCCATGAATATCTTCCGGCTCGGCGTGCGCTTCGACGAACTCGCGGTAATCGCCGAAGCAGACATCCTGGCTTTCCGGCCGGTCCGCGACCGGCAGGCCCAAACGGCGCGCCGCGTCGCGCACCTCGGTCTTAAGCAATCCGCCGAGCGGAAATAGCGTCGAGGCAAGTTGCTCCTGCGACAGAGCGAAAAGAAAGTAGGACTGGTCCTTGTTGCCGTCGACGCCGCGCACGAGCGAAACGCGTCCGGTATTCGCATGATGCGACACGCGCGCGTAATGCCCGGTCGCGACGAAATCGGCCCCATGCGCCTTCGCCCAGTCGAGCAACATGCCGAGCTTAAAATCGCGATTGCAGGCGACGCAGGGATTCGGCGTCCGCCCTTCCAGGTAGCTCTCGATGAACGGCCGCGCGACCGACCGCGCGAACTCGGCGCGCGCGTCGATGAGCGTGTGGGAAATTCCGAGGAGCGAAGCGACTTCGGCCGCGCCGCGGTGATCCGAGCAGCTTCGCGGTTGGCGTTCTCCTTCCCATAAGCGCAGAGATGCGCCCTCGACTTCGTAGCCCTGTTCCAGCAGAAGTCCCGCCGTGACGGAGCTATCGACCCCGCCGCTCATCGCCACAACTACTTTTTTCTTGCGATCATCAAAAGTCATAAACTCGTGAACCGTAAAGGGTTAGGGGTAAGCAGATCGCTTCACCCCTCACGCCTCACCCTTTCACGTCGGAATTTTTAATCAGCTCTCTCACCTTGCGCAGCGCCTCGGTGTCTTCCGCCTGCTTTTCCTCCAGCCCGCCCTGGCGCGCGGTCAGCTCGTGGGTAACCTTTTCCAGCCGCTCGACCTGCTCGAGCAGGACCGTCAGCGCGCGTTGCACCGGATCGGGCAGATCGGCCGCGTTAAGGTCGATGATCGCCTTGCCGGTCGGCGTGTGCTTCGCCTCGACTTTGACCACCTTGCCCGGAATGCCGACCACCGTCGAGTGCGGCGGCACCGAGGTCACCAGCACGGAGCCCGCCCCCACGCGGCTGTGGCGCCCGACGGTCACCGGCCCGAGCACCGCCGCGCCGCTGAAAATCGTCACCGACTCCTCGATCGTCGGGTGGCGTTTGATACGCTCGGTCGACGTGCCGCCGAGCGTGACGCCCTGGTAGAGCGTCACGTCGTCGCCGATCTCGCTGGTCTCGCCGATCACCACGCCCATGCCGTGATCGATGAAAAAACGCCGGCCGATCTTCGCTCCGGGATGGATCTCGATTCCGGTCAGAAAGCGGCCGACGTGGCTCACGAACCGCGCCAGCGTCGTGAGTTGCGACCGCCAGAGCCGGTGCGCCAGCCGATAAATCAGGATCGCGTGGAAGCCGGGATAGGTGAAGATGACTTCCCAGATATTGCGCGCCGCCGGATCGCGCTGAAACACGACCTGGATGTCTTCTTTAAGAGTCTGCCACATGGATCCATGAGGCGTTAGGCGTGAGGCGTAAGGGGTTTCGCTTCCGCACGCCTTACGCCTTACCCCTCACCCCTTACGTGTTTCGAGTCTTTATAGAGTTTGTAATCAATGCTGTCCACCACCGCCTGCCAGCTCGCCTCGATCACGTTGGGAGAAACCCCGACGGTGCCCCAGCGGTCTTTTTTGTCGCCGGATTCGATCAGCACGCGCACGTAAGCGCCGGTGCCCTCGCCCGAGGCGAGCACGCGTACTTTGTAGTCGAGCAGTTCCATTTCCTTGAGCGACGGATAAAATTTCGTCAGCGCCTTTCTCAGCGCCGTGTCGAGCGCGTTCACCGGGCCGTTGCCCATCGCCGCGGCGTGCTCGACGACGCCGTCGACCGCGAGCATGATCGTCGCCTCGGCGATCGGCGGCTCGTCTTCCTTTCTCTTCTCGTCGATCACGCGAAAGCCGAGCAGATGGAAATTTTTTTTCTTGCGGCCGAGCGCCTCCTGGATCAACAGCTCGAACGACGCCTCGGCCGCCTCGAACTCGTAGCCCCGGCTTTCGAGGTCTTTGATGCGCTTCAAAATCTCCTGCACCGCATGGTCTTGCTGGTCGAGATCGACGCCGTATTCCTTCGCCTTGTATATAATGTTGCTGCGGCCGGCCAGGTCGGAGACCAGCACCCGCTGGCGGTTTCCCACCAGCTCGGGATCGATGTGCTCGTAGGTCTCGCGGTTTTTGAGAATGCCCGCCACGTGCATCCCGCCCTTGTGCGCGAACGCGCTGTCGCCGACGTAGGGCTGGTGCTTGTTCGGGCTCAAATTGGCGAGCTCGCACAAAAAGTGC
>JBGPTS010000013.1:0-34929 GCA_041490745.1 Binatia bacterium
AGCCGGATTGTTACGCGGTCTTTCTGTTGGTAGAACAGGGCATCACCCGCTTCGACATCGTCAACTATATCTCGCATGGCATTTCCAAGACGCCGGTGGGCGACGAGGAGTTTTCGGCGCCGCCCGAAGCGGCCGACGACGAGCGGCCGGCGCAGGTCAGGAACCCGCTCGAAGCCTATACCGTCAACCTGGTGAAAAAAGCGCGCGAAGGTCGGATCGATCCGCTGATCGGCCGGGAGATGGAAATCGAACGGACGATCCACGTGCTGTGCCGGCGGCGCAAGAACAATCCCATTTATGTCGGCGATCCCGGCGTCGGCAAGACCGCTATTGCCGAAGGGCTGGCGCTGAAAATTTCTCAAGGCGAAGTCCCTGACGCGCTCAAAAATGCGGTCGTCTATGCGCTCGATATGGGCGCGCTGCTCGCCGGGACCAAATTCCGCGGCGACTTCGAAGCGCGATTGAAAGGCGTGCTGAACGCGCTCAAGAAGCAACTGAACTCGGTGCTCTTTATCGACGAGATTCACACCGTCGTCGGCGCCGGCGCGACCAGCGGAGGCTCGCTCGACGCATCCAATATCTTAAAGCCGGCACTCGCCTCCGGCGAGCTGCGCTGCATCGGCTCGACCACCTATCACGATTACAAAAGTTACTTCGAGCGCGACCGGGCCTTGGCGCGGCGCTTTCAGAAGATCGAGATTTCCGAGCCGAGCGTCGAGGAGAGCTACAAGATACTTCTCGGGCTCAAATCCCACTATGAAAAGCACCACGGCGTGCGCTATAGCGCGGGGGCGCTGCGCGCCGCGGTCGAGCTCTCGGCCAAGCATATCAACGACCGGCGCCTGCCCGATAAAGCGATCGACGTCATCGACGAGGTCGGCGCGGCGGTCAAGCTTTTGCCGGAAGAGAAACGCAAGAAGGTCATCGGCACGAAGGACATCGAGCAGATCGTCGCCAAGATCGCCAAGATCCCGCCGCGCAGCGTGTCGTCCTCCGACCGGATGCAGATTCAGAGCCTCGAGTCGGATTTGAAATCGGTCGTCTTCGGCCAAGATGCGGCGATCGAAAGCCTCGCCAGCGTCATCAAGCTGTCGCGTTCCGGTCTCGCGCACCCGGAAAAACCGATCGGCTGTTTTCTTTTCTCCGGGCCGACCGGCGTCGGAAAGACGGAAGTGGCGAAACAGCTCGCGCGAATTCTCGGCGTCGAGTTCATGCGCTACGATATGAGCGAATACATGGAAAAGCACACCGTGTCGCGGCTGATCGGCGCGCCGCCGGGATACGTCGGCTTCGACCAGGGCGGCTTGCTGACCGATGGGGTCAACCGCACGCCCTACGCCGTGTTGCTGCTCGACGAGATCGAAAAGGCGCATCCCGATCTCTTCGGCATCCTGCTTCAGGTGATGGATCACGCCACGCTGACGGACAACAACGGCAAGAAGGCGGATTTCCGCAACATCATCCTTATTATGACGACCAACGCCGGCGCGCGAGAGATGAGCGGCGCGCCGATCGGATTCGGTGCGACCAGCAACGCGGGCAAAGGCAAAGAGGCGATCGAGAAGATGTTCAGTCCCGAGTTTCGCAACCGCCTCGACGCGACCATCGCTTTCAATTCGCTGAGTCCCGAAGTCATTGTCCGCGTGGTGGACAAGTTCGTCGGCGAGTTACAAGTCCAACTGCAGGAGAAAAAAGTTTTTCTCTCGCTCGCGCCGCGCGCGCGAGAGTGGCTCGGGCGCAAGGGCTTCGATCCGATCTTCGGCGCGCGGCCGATGGCGCGCCTGATTCAAAACGAGATCAAGCGCCCGCTTGCGGACGAGATTCTCTTCGGCAAGTTGCAAAACGGCGGCAAGGTGGAGGTGGACGAGAGCGAGGATCGCCTCGTCTTCAAGTATGTCGAAACCGGCCAGCCGGTTGCCAACGAACCGGTTACGGCGGAGCAGTAACCCCGGCCCAAATTGACCCCTGCGTTCATCATCGGCCTGTTTCTTGCGCTTTTTTTTCTCGAATTTGCCGTCGAGTTCGTTCTCAACGAAGCGAACCTCGCTTATGTCAGGCGCCGCGCCGCGGAGGGCGGGATTCCCGAATTTTTTGCCGCCGTCATCAGCCGTGAAGATTATCAAAAATCGGTGGACTACACGGCCGCCAAAGGGCGGTTCCAGCGCTGGGCGGCGCTTTACGACGGAGCGATAACGCTTTGGGTTCTTTTCGGCGGCGTCTTGCCCACGCTCGACGACGTCGCGCAAACTATCAGCGCGGGTTTGCCTGCGGACTTGCATGCAACCGGAATTATATTTTGTCTCGGCGTCGGCCTCATTTTTTCGCTCTTGAGCTTGCCTACCGACCTCTACTCGACGTTCGTTCTCGAAGAGCACTTCGGTTTCAACAAAACCACCCCCGCTCTTTACATCGCCGACCGGCTCAAGGGCCTCGCGCTGACGCTCGTTATCGGCGCCCCGTTTCTCTTCGGCGTTTTTTGGCTGATGGATGCGGCAGGCCGCTACTGGTGGTTTTGGGTTTTTCTCTTCATCACCGCGTTCCAGCTTCTGATGCTCGTGCTCTATCCGAGTCTCATCGCGCCGCTGTTCAATAAATTCGCGCCGCTGAAAGACGGCGAGCTTAAGCGGCGGATACTCGAGATGGCTGATCAAATCGGCTTCAAGACCGGCGGCATCTTCACTATGGACGGCTCGCGCCGCTCGGCTCATTCCAACGCCTACTTCACCGGGCTGGGAAAAACCAAACGGATCGTGCTCTTCGACACGCTGGCCGAGCAGATGACCACGGACCAGAGCGTGGCCGTGCTGGCGCACGAGATGGGCCATTATAAGATGAAGCACATTCGCAGGATGCTGGTGCTGCGGTCGCTGTTCCTTTTGGCCGGCCTTTACATTTTCAGCCTGCTGATCGATTACGCGCCGTTATTCACCGCCTTCGGCTTCGCCAGGGCTTCGCATCACGCGGCGCTGGTGCTGGCGAGCCTGCTCGCCGGCGCGGCGACTTTTTATCTCCATCCACTAATTAACCGTGTCTCGCGCAAGCACGAGTACGAGGCGGACCGCTTCGCCGCCCAGGCGCTGAAAGATTCTCAGCCGATGGAAGAGGCGCTCATCAAGCTCACGATCAAAAATCTTTCCAACTTAACGCCGCACCCGTGGTACTCCGCCTATCACTACTCTCATCCGACGCCGGCGGAGAGGGTCTGCGCGCTGCGAAAAGAATCGTCGCCAGGTGAACGCGGGTGAACGCTCGAAAGAAAATGCGGGAGTTGCTCGTCCGAAAACGTCTGCTACTCGCGCCGGGCGCGTTCGACGGCTTGTCCGCACGGCTGGTGGAAGAAGCGGGTTTTGATGCTGTTTACTTGAGTGGCGGTTCCATGGCGCGCAGCGCGGGCGTGCCGGATCTCGGTCTCATGACGATGTCGGAAGTGATCGAGCGCGCGCAACAGGTCGTCGCTGCGGTGAAAATTCCGGTCATCGCCGATGCCGACACCGGCTACGGCAACGCGCTCAATGTCGTGCGCACGGTGCGCGAATTCGAGCGCGCGGGCGTGGCCGCGATCCACATCGAAGACCAGGTGACGCCGAAGCGCTGCGGCCACCTGGAAGGAAAGGAAGTCATTCCGCTCGCCGAGATGGAGAGCAAGCTCAAGGCCGCGTTGGAAGCCCGCAGCGACGCGGACTTTGTCATCATCGCCCGCACGGACGCGCGCTCGATCCACGGCCTCGACGACGCGGTCGAGCGCGGTCGCGCCTTCGCCCGCCTCGGCGCGGACGCCGTCTTTGTCGAGGCAGCCGAGTCGGAGGCCGAGCTTGAGATCATCGAGCGCTCGATCCGCGACGTGCCGCTGATGGTGAACATGTTCAAGGGCGGCAAGACGCCGCTCCTTCCCGCTTCACGTTTGGAGAAAATGGGCTACCGGATCGCGATTTTTCCCTCCGACACCCAACGGGCGGCGATTCATGCCATGAAAGAAGCGCTCGCCGTTCTCAAGCGCGACGGCTCGACGGAGGCGATCGACGATCGGCTGACGACGTTCCAGGAGAGAGACCGGCTGGTTGGACTCGGAGAGTGGGAGAAACTTGAGGAACGTTATTTGAAAGACAGCGGCAAGAAAAAGTGAGATGAAAAAATGGTCGGGGCGACTGGATTTGAACCAGCGACTTCACGGTCCCGAACCGTGCGCTCTACCAAGCTGAGCCACGCCCCGACGAGTTAAGAACTAGCATACCGAAACGAAAAACAACAGCGATCAGCGCGGGATTGTCGACTGCCGCATCTTTTGAATGGTCGCCGCGTAATCCGGTGTCTTGAAGATGCCCGATCCCGATACGATCACCTCCGCGCCGGCTTCGACGACGCGATGAATATTGTCCGCCTTGATTCCGCCGTCGGCCTCGATGAGAACTGGAAGTTTTCTCTCATGGATCATTTTTTTCGCCCGCTGAATCTTCGGCAGAACGTCTTCGATGAACGCCTGGCCGGCAAAGCCGGGAAACACGGTCATCATCAGAATCATGTCGATGTGGCCGATGCACGCCTCGACTTTCTCCAGGGGCACGTCCGGATTTACGGCGATCGAGGCCTTGGCCCCGAGCGCCCGGATATTCTCCAGGCTCTTCACGGGGTCGGGGCACGTGTCCGGATGGATCGAAACCCAGTCGGCGCCGGCCTTGATGAAATCCGGGGCGTATTTGTCCGGGTCCGTTATCATCAAGTGAACGTCCAGCGGCAAGCGGGTTACTTTGCGGACCCATTCGACGACGAACGGGCCGATCGTGAGATTCGGGACGAAATGGCCGTCCATGATATCGACGTGGAGCCAATCGGCGCCGGCGCGCTCGACGGCGCGGATGTCGTCGCCGAGGCGGCTGAAGTCGGCGGACAATATTGAAGGCGCAATTTTCATTCTCACGCTCGCTTTCTCATTCGCGCGGCGAAAAAACCGTCGGTGTCGTCTCGGTGCGGCAACGCGAGAAAATATTTTCCGCGCACCATCCGCCACGCGCTTTCGGGCAAGAACTCCGCGGCGCTCTCTAACGTGAATTTTTGCTGGCGTTCAAGGAACTGCTCCACCACCCGCTCATTCTCCTCTTCCGTCAGCGTGCAGGTCGAGTAAACCAGAACGCCGCCCGGTTTCAAGTAAAGCGAAATATGACTCAGTATCTTTTGCTGCGCCCGGCTGAGCCGTTCGATGTCCGATTCCGTTTTATGCCACTTCGCTTCGGGATGAGAGCGCAGCGTGCCCAAGCCGCTGCAGGGAACGTCCGCCAAAATCCGATCGTAGGGCAAAGCCGGCGCTCCCGTCAACTCTTGTGCGGCGTCGGCGTGAACCGGCCGAATCGACTTGAGACCCAGGCGGCGGATATTTTGCTTCACTTTCGCGATCCCTCTGGCGGATACGTCGATCGCTACGACTTCGCCACGGTCCTCCATCATCTCGGCAAGATGTGTCGCCTTGCCGCCGGGAGCGGCGCAAGCATCGAGAATGCGCTGGCCGGGCTTTGGGTCGAGAAGAAGGCAGGCCAGTTGCGAAGCTTCGCCTTGAACCATAAAGAGTCCTTCGGCAAAACCGGGTAATCGATCTATGGCGGCGCCGCCGCGCAAGCGAATCGCTTCGGGCGCGTAAGGCGCGGGCATGGCATCGAACGATGCGGCTCGAAATTTCTCGATGAGAGAAGCGCGATCCGTCTTCAGCCGGTTCGTGCGGAGGACGAGCGGCGCCTCGGCGTTATTCGCCTTGAGTAGCGCTTCCGTTTCGCCTGCGCCGAAATATGCGAGCCATCGCCGCACCAGCCATTCGGGGTGCGATCCGGCGACAGCGAGGCGCGCCGCGGCGTCGCCGCCGATATCCTGCTTCGCCAGCTTGTCTTTCTCGCGCAACAGCCGGCGCGCGACGGCGTTGATAAGTCCGGCGGCGGTTTTCCCGCCGTAGCGCTTTGCGAGTTCGACGCCTTCGTTGACGGCGGCGTAGTCGGGCACCTTGTTCAGAAACAGCATCTGGTAGAGTGTCAAGCGAAGGAGATTCTTGAGATAACTATCCGTTTCAGAGAGCGGCCGGCTAAGCAAGCGGCTCAGCGTCCAATCGATTTTTCCCCGCCAGCGCAGCGCCCCATAAACGAGCTGCGTGAGCAGCGCCCGATCCTCATTCGAAAGCAAGTTGGTTTTTAGCGCGTGATCGAGAAGCAGGTCGGCGTAGGCCTTGCGCGCCTCCACGTTGCGGAGGATTTCGACCGCAAGCTCCCGGCATCCCTTTAAGCCGGTGGACTTAGAAGCGCGCGCCCTTTTCAAGTCGCGCCCCTTTGAGGAACTCGGCTGCCGCCATGCGTTTTCTATTCTCCAGTTGAACTTCTTCCAGGCCGAGCGCGCCGTCGCCGGCGGCTACCCACAAGCCGTCTTTGTCCGCCTTGATCATCTCGCCCGGCGGCGCGCTTGATTCCGTCCGCACCACTTTGGCTCGGTGGATTTTGAGCATTGCGCCGTCGAGATAGGTGAAAGCCGAAGGCCAGGGCGCGAGGCCGCGCACGCGCCGCTCGATGGCCGCGGCGGAAAGGTGCCAATCGATCAGGCCGTCTTCTTTTTTGAGAATCGGCGCGTAGGTCGCTTCCGCTTCGTTCTGAATTCTCGGCGCGACGCTTCCCGCTTCAACGGCGGAAATCGTTTCAAGCAGCAACTCCGCCCCGATGGGCGCAAGCTTCGCCTGGAGCGACGCCGCCGTTTCGTCCGCGGCAAGGGAAATTTGCCGCTGCAAGAGAATCGGCCCGGCGTCCATCTTCTCTTCGAGAAACATCGTCGTCACGCCGCTTTTTTCTTCGCCGTTGATAATAGCCCAGGCGGCCGGCGCGGCGCCGCGATATTTGGGCAAAAGCGAATAATGCACGTTGAGACAGCCGCGCGGAGGCAGGTCGAGAACCTGACGGGGCAAAATGCGTCCGTAGGCGACCACGACGATGAGCTCCGGCGCCCACTCGTTAAGCGCGGCGAGAAACGACGGGTCGCGGATTTTTTCCGGTGCGAGAACGGGCACATGATATCTTTCGGCCGCTTTGCGAACCGGCGCAGCGACTGCCTTTTGTCCCCTTCCGGCCGGGCGCTCGGGTTGGGTAACGACTCCGACCACTGACGCGGCGGCGCTTAAGAGCCGCTCAAGCGAGACGGCCGCGACTTCGGGTGTGCCCATGAAGACGATACGCATGCGAGTGGAAAAAAACGGGCGAGAAGGCGCGGCGAGGGTGAATGATCTGCCCTCGATGCCATCGACACGTCAGATCATCATGCGCGGATTTTCCGGCAACGGCTTGTCGCTCCGCGCCATCTTTTTCAGCCGGCGCGAATAGAGGTCGCGCTTCAAGCGGCTCACGTGGTCGATGATCAACTTGCCGTTCAAATGGTCGATTTCATGCTGCAGCGCCACGGCCAAAAGACCTTCGGCGTCGATCGAGATTTCCGTTTCCTGATCGTTCAGCGCGACGACGTTGACCGCCGCGGCCCTTTTGATCTCGACGGTAAAGTCCACGACGCTGAGACATCCCTCTTCCCAGACGATCTCGCCTTCCGAGCGGCGAATCTCCGGATTGACGAGCTTCAAAAGATTTTTGCCGGGATTCTCGTGATCGGTGTCCAAGACGATGATGCGCCGCGACACGCCCACCTGAGGTGCGGCCAAGCCAACGCCGGGCGCCGCGTACATGGTTTCGACCATATCGCCGATCAAACGGACGGTTTCGGCCGTCACCGCCGCGACTGGGCGAGCGGCTGTCTTCAGCACGGCATCGGGATATTTGTGAATTTCCAAAATCGCCATGACGCAGGTAATTTCATAACATATTGTACGGATCTACATCAATGTGAAGGCGCACGCCGCTGGAACGAGGTGCGGCGCTTTGGGCCTCACCGGCGAGTCCCAGCAATACGGCGCTTTGGTTTCCTTTGAGCAGGATTTGCCAGCGGTAACGGCCGCGCAGCTTGTTGATCGGCGCCGGCGCCGGCCCAAGAACTTCGATGCCGGAATATTTCGGCTGCCGGCATTGTTCGCGCAACCAGTTTCCCAAAAGCTTGGCCTTGGCTTCGACCTCCTGAGCCTTCACGCCCTCGCAACGAAGATGCGCCAGCCGGGTGAACGGGGGATAGCTCAACGCGCGACGGAACTCCAGCTCTGCGGCGAAGAAACCCTTGTAATCATGGCTCAGCACATGCGCGAAGGTATAGTGCTCCGGATTATAAGTCTGAATGATGACTCGGCCCGGCTCCCGGCCTCGGCCCGCCCTGCCTGCCACCTGGCTCAGAAGCTGGAAGGTTCGCTCGGCCGCACGGAAATCGGGCACATTGAGAGAGAGATCGGCGAGCACCGCGCCGACCAGCGTGACGCCCGAAACGTCGTGGCCCTTGGTGATCATCTGCGTTCCGACGAGAACGTCAATCTCGCCTTTTTCCCACCGGCGGATCAATTTCTCCTGAGAGCCCCTCTGCCCAGTGCTGTCGCGATCCATGCGCGCGACTCTGGCGCCAGGGAGTAGTTGACGAAGTTCTTCTTCCAGTTGTTCGGTGCCGGCGCCGACCGGCAAAAGCGTCGGTTGGCCGCAGGTTGGACACTGATCGCTCGCCGGCTTGTCAGCGCCGCAATGGTGGCAGAGGACTTTTTGGCGCGCGCGGTGAAATGTCATGGCGACGCTGCAATGGCCGCAGCGCAGAACGAAACCGCACAGGCGGCACTGGAGAAAATTGGCGAAGCCGCGGCGGTTTAAAAAAATCAGGCTCTGCAAACCGCGGGCGAGATTTTCCTGTAAAGCGTCCTTTAACAGAGGCGAAAGAGGCACAGCGGCTGTAGTTTTTCCCGCGGGCGATTTTCTGTTTTGCCAGGTTTTTTCTCTGAGATCCACGGTGATCGCTTCGGGCAGCGGTCGCTGCTCGACGCGCTGCGTCAACTCCAGGAGCGTATAGCGGCCGCTGCGGCAGTTCTCGAAGCTCTCGATCGCCGGCGTCGCGGAACCCAACAGTACCGGGCAATCGACCAATTTGGCCCGTACGACGGCGAGGTCGCGCGCGTTGTAGCGGAGGCCCTCTTCCTGCTTGTAGGACGGGTCGTGTTCCTCATCGACGACGAGGAGGCCTAACTCGGAAATCGGCGCGAAGACTGCGGAACGCGCGCCCAGGACGACGTCCACGTTGCCGCGCACGACCTCCTGCCATTGAACCCGGCGCTCGGCCGGAGTCAACGCGCTATGCAGCACTCCGACGCGGCCGGGAAAACGCTCGTGGAGACGATCCAATAACTGAGGCGTCAAGGAGATCTCAGGAATTAAGATCAGGCTGCGTTTGCCGGCCCGCCGGGCTTCTTCCATAGCGCGGAGATAAATTTCCGTCTTGCCGCTGCCGGTTACGCCGTAAAGAAAAAACGGCTCGTATCCACCCCGGGCAAGCCGATCGTTAACTTTCGCGAGAGCACGCCCCTGCTCCGCGGTGAGGGAAAATTCCCGCCGGACGGGCGGCTCGATCGCCTCTTGCGCCGCTGGATTCAAGCGCGTCTTTCTCGCTTGCCGTGTCGCCCGCTCGCGGATATTCACGGCGCCCATTTTCTCCAACCCATCAAGCGCGCGGTAAAAGCCAGTGTCGAAAAACCTCCGCGCCAGCGCCTTGACGGTCGGCGTCGTTTTGCCGGCGCGCAGCGCCGCGAGTATTTTTTCCTGCAGGCCGCCACATTGGGGAAATTTCCCCGCATTAAGCGCAACGATTCTGGGGGTTTCTTTTCTAAGATGCGGCGGTAAAACGGTTGCCAGGACCTCTCCAATCGAACTCAAGTAATATTTGGCGGTCCACTCGCAAAGCCGTATCAACGAGCTGTTCAAAACCGGCTGCTCGTCCAAAACTTCCAGGATTTTCTTGACCTTTTCGAGCCGGGTTTCGGCGACAAACTCCAGCACCAGGCCGGTGACTGTCCGCCTGCCGAAGGGCACGGCCACTCTCATGCCGACTTGTAGGCGGTCGCTGAGGTCCGGTGGGACTTCGTAGGTGAGGGGTGCTTTTAACGGTGAGGGGACAATGACTTGAGCGAAACCGCCTTTGCCCCTGTGCATTCCTGGTCTATTACCTGCGCAAATTTGGAAAAGCAATCTATTTTCCGAATCAGCGTTCGCCGGCTCGCTGGGTAACAAAAATTGTTCATTTCCCTGGATTCATCGGTAGTTGTGCCTCCTGCCGTTGGGAAACAGCAGCACTAAACAAGTCAAAAAGTCACAAGATTTTCCCCGGTTAGTTTGCATATTTCTTGCTTTAACCAAGCGTCAGACTGATCATTTCATACGCTAAGATGGCAGACAATTTAAGATAATTATACTTAATTAGTATTAAATCGTTTGACAACGAGCCGGCATCTGTTCCACAATAGCGGCCCGAAGCAAGCCGACAACCCGGGAGGTCAAGAGAGGTAGAGATGGAAGAGAAAAATAACGTTAGAAAGATTCGCGAAGAAAAAATGTTGAGTAAGACAGAGTTGGCGCGACTCGCCGGCCTCTCGCCCCTGACCGTTGATCGGATCGAAAAGGGAATGAGCTGCCGGCTGGCGACCAAGCGCAAAATTCTCCAGGCGCTCGGTCTCAAGCTGACGCAAAAAAACCGGGTCTTTAGCTGATCGTACTCACATGCAGACGTTTTGGAAAAATTTTGATTTGTCGTTGGTGAATCCCTTCCGGACGGAAGAGGGTTACGTCGCTCTGGATATCGGCTCCAGTTCGATCAAGATGGTCGAGGTGGCGGTCGAAAAGAGCGGCTATCGCCTCCTAAACGTCGGGATTCAACCCATTCCCGCGAACGCAATACAAAATAATATGGTAGCGGATATCGACGTCGTCGTCCGGGCAATCCAGAATCTGGTGCGCAATCACGGCGTCAAGGCAAAGCAAGTGGTCTCCGCGGTGCCCGGCAGGGTCGTCATCATAAAAAAAATCCAGCTGCCCGACCAGAGCGAGGAAGAACTCGACGCCAACGTCGAGTTTCAAGCCAGCCAATTGATTCCCGACACGCTCGAAAATGTCAATCTCGACTACCAGGTTTTGGACTACGCGGAGAATACCGACAAAAAAATCGACGTGCTCCTCATCGCGGTGAAAAAAGACATCATTAACAGCTATGCGCAGGCCATCAGAGAGGCTGAGCTGACGCCTTCGATCATCGACGTCGATTATTTCGCCATGGAGAACATGTACGAAGTGAGTTACGAGCAGGAGTTGAGCGGGGTGGTGGGGCTGATACATGTCGTGGCGCGTTATACGAGTATCAATGTTTTAAAGCACGGCGTGTCGACCTTCACCGGCGACCTTCCCGTCGGTGGCGAATCGTTTACCGAGGCTCTGGTTCATGGGCTTCAACTTTCCTACGATCAGGCCGAGACCTTCAAAGTAACCGGCGAGCCCGAAGGTAAAAAAACCGGCGATCTAGCAACGTTGTTGAAACCGACAGCGGATTATTTAGCGGCCGAGATCAGCCGCACCTTGAGCCTCTATCGCGCGGTCGCGGACGAAGAGGGAATCCATAAAATCTACCTTAGCGGCGGGAGCGCAAAGGTCCCGGGCTTGTCGACCATTTTAGCCGCGCGCCTGGGCGTCGAGGTGGAACTCATCGACCCATTTCGCGGCTTTAGTCTGGCCCGCAACATCGACAAGGATTACCTGGCCGAATCGGGGCCCGCGCTGGCCATCGGGGCCGGGCTCGCTATAAGGCGACCGGGGGATAAATGATCCGCATCAACCTTTTATCCGTTCGCGAGCTCCAGGCGGAGATCGGGAAGCGGCAAGATCTTACGATCGCGGCTGTCGCGGTCGGCGCCACCGTGGCGTTGCTCGTGCTCGTATTCCTGGTTCAATTTTCCCGCTCGGTCGCCCTCGGGCGCGAGTTGGCGGGTTTGCGCGAAGAAATCACAGGCCTCGAAGCCAAAGCGAAAGAAGTACCGGAATTGCAGAAGAGAAATGAAGAGCTCAGACAAAAACTCGCCGTGCTCGACGAACTGAACGCCAAGAAGACCGGGCCGGTGCGGGCGATGGAGAGCCTCTCCGCGGCGGCGCCGGAAAGGCTTTGGCTGACCGAGTTTAAGGAAAACGGCGGCAATCTCGCGATTACCGGGATGGCGATCGACAACCAGACGGTAGCCGATTTTATTACCGCGCTTTCCTCGTCCCCGAATTTTAGCGACGTGGATCTGGTCGAAACGACGCAGGTCCAACAAGATCGGATAGCGCTAAAGAAATTCTCATTGAGATTGCGCTTGCTGTACCGGCCCGCTCTGGCGAAAACCGACGGCCAGGGAAGCGCGGCCGGCGGCGCGGCCGGGCCTAATCGGAGTAAAAATCCGTGAACGAAATATTGGATCGCATACTGGGGTTGCCGCGCCAGAAGAAGTTGGGCCTTCTGGCAGGCGTGATTCTCGTTCTGCTGGTGTTTTTCTATCTCTCGGTTTACAGCACCTATGCAATCCGGATCGCGGACTTGCAGCAGTCGGTTATTTCAGCGCGAGCCGAGCGCGATAAAAAGCAGGCGCTGGTCGACAATCTGCCTCAATTGAGGCAGCAACTCGCGCTTTTAGAAGGAAGATTCAAGGAAGCGGTCGCCCAGTTACCCGACCGGAAAGAAATAGCCGAGGTGTTGACCAACGTTTCCAATAAAGCCCGCGAAGCGGGCCTCGAAATTCTGCTTTTCCGCCCGCGCGCGGAAAATCCGCAGGATTTTTACGCCGAGATTCCAGTGGATGTAGTCGTTCGGGGCGGATTTCACAACGTGGTCAGTTTTTTCGATGAAGTCGGACGGCTCAACCGTCCGGTCAACATCAATAACATCGAAATGAAAAACCCCAAGCCGGGCGATGCTCCGGTGAACGTCGATACGACGACGCTCGTGACGACGTTTCGGTTTCTGAACGACGCCGAGCGGGCGAAGATCGCGGCGGAGAAAGCCGCAAAAGAAAAGGCGAAGAAGTAAACATGAACCGGTGGTGGTTGTTTTCCATAGTATGCGTCGCGGTGGCTGCTCTGGCAGGTGACACTTTCTCTCAGGACGAGACCGCGACGCCATCGACGAAAACCAAAGAAGCGGTGGAAAAATTTAAACAGGCGCCGTCGGCTATCGGAAAGAGCCTGGAAGCGGCGGTGGAGGCGGTGCGGGAGAAGTTGGCGCCCGGCGGTGCCAGCAACCCAAAAACTGCGGCACCGGTTGACCCGCTCGCCATTCCGGAAAAAAAGCCCGAGCGGCCCGAAGTGCCGCGCTATTCCCCGGCGGGAAAGCGCGATCCGTTTCTACCCTTTATGGTTCAGCCCCAGGCGCGGCGCAAGCCGCGGGAAAATCTTACGCCGCTGGAGCGTTACGACTTGGGCCAACTTAAAGTAGTCGGCATCGTTTGGAACGCCAAAGAGCCGCGGGCCATGGTCGAAGATTCGGCGGGTCTCGGTTACATCGTCGGCGTCGGCACGCCGATCGGCCCCGACGAGGGCAAGATCAAGGAAATTAAATCCAACGAAGTCGTCATCGAAGAGAATTACATCGATTTCTACGGGGCCAGAAAGACCAGGCGAGTCAGCATGAGACTCGCGTCCGAGTAAGCGCGGCAGATAGATCAAGGAGTATCTTATGAATTTTTTACCTTCGGCAACGCGGAGAGCTTCCGCAAGCGACCGACCGCTCCGTTACATGCTCGTTGGAACGGCCATCGTCTCGGCGCTCTTTGGATGCGCGCCCGCGGTTAACGTTGAGGATCAAAATCGTGCGGCGAAAGCGCCGCCGGCGGAAAGCCCGGCGCAAGATAAGCTTGTGCCGTCGGTCGTCAAAGAGACCACGCTGCAAGAACAACCGTTCAGGCTGCAAGAACTCTCGGTGCAGGAAGACAAAGGCCAAACGACGATCCGCGTCAAAATCTCCGACCCGGTCAATCAATACCGCCATTTTTCCTTGACCGATCCCTCGCGCGTCGTGCTCGACATTTTCGGGCCGGCCAAGCAAATGCCGCAAGTGGAAAATTTTCGCGCCGAGACGCACTGGCTGAGCATCATGAGGTTGAGTTCCGGCGAAGGCCACCTGCGCCTGGTGCTCGAGGTCGCCGCCGCGACGATTCCCCCCTATGTGATCGAGCCGGATGACGGCGGGCTTAAACTGGTTTTGGGGCCGGTGAATCTGCAGCATAGCGCGACCAAAGATTTGCGGCTCGTGCACGAAGGTCGCCGCGTCGACGTCGTTTCGGCGCAGGCGCGCCCGATAGGCGCACCTGCGCCAGCGGGCGTTGCCCCTGGCGCCGCCGAGGCCAAGGGACCGAAAACTTATAGCGGGCAAAAAATTTCGCTGGACTTTAAAGACGCCGACATCAAGAACGTCTTCCGCCTCCTGGCAGAGGTGAGCGGACTCAATATCGTCGTCACTGACGAAGTAAGAAAAAGAGTCACCGTGCGGCTCGTGGACGTGCCATGGGACCAGGCGATGGATTTACTTATCGATACCAACGGCCTCGGCAAGGAGCAAGTCGGCAACATCGTGAGGATCTCCAGCGCGGCCCAGTTGAAATCGGAAAAAGACGCCCTCGCCGCGGCGCAAAAGGCGCAAGATAATCTCGAGCCGCTGCAGACCGCCTACCTCAACGTCAACTACGCCAAGGTGAAAGACCTGGTCGATAAGATCAAACCGGTCTTGAGCCCGCGCGGTGTTGTCCTGCCGGACGACCGCAGCAATACAATCGTAGTGCGCGACATCAAAAAAGGTCTCGACGACGCCAACGAGATCGCCAGCCGCCTCGACACCCGCACGCCTCAGGTTCTGATCGAGTCCAATCTGATCGAGGCGACGCCGTCTTTCTCTCGCGCGCTCGGAGCCGAGCTCTCTTTCTCGCGATCGGCCGACATCAGCAGTTCGTTTCCCGCCGGCACGCCCTTTGCCGGCGACCCGTTCATTAAAATTTTCCAGGGCAAATTCGGCGCGCTGAGCAATTTGAATCTGAAATTAAGCGCGGCGGAAAAGAACGGCGATATCCGCATCATCTCGCGGCCCTCTATCGTTACCCTGAACAATGTAGCCTCCACGATTCAGGCCCTCCGAGTGTTGAGGATTTCCCTGCCCGCTTCGACGACCAATATCGCCAGTGGTACCGGCGCGGCGGCAGGCTCGGCGGCGGCGACCGAGAAAATCCCCGTCGGAGTCGTTCTCACCGTCACGCCGCAAGTTTCCAGCGACGGCTTCGTGCTCATGAACATCGCCGTCAAGTCGAGTTCGATCGCGGATTCACCCACCGTGCCGGCCGGTTCCGTCGGCAACGCCTCCAGCGTGATTCCCTTCGACGAGCTGACCCGCGAGGCGATCTCCAACGTCCTGGTGCGCGACGGCGAGACGATCGTGATCGGCGGCATTTTGAAAGACACGAGAAAGGACACCGAAAGCGGCATTCCATGGCTCAAAGAAATTCCCGTCTTGGGCTGGTTGTTTAAAAACAAGAGCTGGCAAAAAGATTACGAAGAGCTCGTCGTCCTTATCACGCCGCGCATCATTTCCGCCGGCTCGGAAAATCTGCCCAGCGCCGAGCAGCTCTGGCGCGACCACATGAGGCAAACCCAAGGCGGATAATTCACGACGCACAAATCGCGGGAGAACCGGCTTGTGATTGTCGCTGCCGCGCGTTTTTTCGCCCGCCGCTAGCCTGCCAAAACGGAATAGAGTAAGATAACCCCCATGCTGCGCTATTTCACCGCGGGGGAATCGCACGGCCCGTGCCTCACGGCGATTATCGACGGCGTGCCGGCGGGTTTCCCGATCGACATCGCGAAGATCAATCACGATCTCTGGCGCCGCCAGCAAGGCTACGGTCGCGGCGGTAGAATGCTGATCGAAAAAGACGAGGCCGAAATTCGCTCCGGCATCCGCTGGGGCGAGACGCTGGGGTCGCCTGTCGCGCTCGGCATCGCCAACCGCGACTGGAAAAACTGGACCAAGAAAATGTCCGCATTGGCGGAAGATCGCGACGAAGCCATCGCGGTCACCAAGCCGCGGCCGGGCCACGCCGATTTGACCGGCGTGCTAAAATACCACCACTCCGACATCCGCAATATTCTCGAGCGCGCCAGCGCTCGCGAGACCGTGTCGCGCACAGCGGTCGGCGCCTTTTGCAAGCAACTCCTCGCGCCGTTCGGAATTAAAATCATGGGCTACATCCGCTCGATCGGCAGCGTCGAGGCCGAGAACGACGGTCTCGCGTACGAAGAAGTTTACGCCCGCGCGGAAGAGTCGCCGGTCCGGGTCGCGGACCCGCGCGCCGAAGAGCGGATGATCGCCCTGATCGAAGACTGCAAGAAAAAGGGCGACACGCTCGGCGGCATCTTCGAGGTCGCGACGCTCGGTCTCCCTCCCGGCCTCGGCAGCCACACACAATGGGATCGCAAGCTCGACGGCCGGCTGGCCCGGGCGTTGATGAGCATTCAGGCGATCAAGGGCGTCGAGATCGGCCTCGGCTTCGAGACGGCCCGGCGACGCGGCTCGGAAGTGCACGACGAGATTTTTTTCGATCCGCACAAAATGGTCAGCGAGGGAACGCCGCGGATCGTGCCGACCGGATTTTACCGCGGCAGCAACAACTCCGGCGGGACCGAAGGCGGGATGTCCAACGGCGCGCCACTCATCGCGCGCGTCGCGATGAAGCCGATCTCCACGTTGATGAGCCCGCTACAGTCCGTCGATATGCGGTCGAAAGAGGCCGCCGACGCCTCGGTGGAGCGCTCGGATGTCTGCTCCGCTCCTGCGGCCGCGGTGGTCGGTGAGGCGGTGATCGCCTTCGAGCTTGCCCTCGCCTTTCTGGAAAAATTCGGCGGCGACTCTTTCCGCGAGATCACACGCAACTACGAAGGCTATCTGGAACAGATCAAGCGATTCTAACTCTTTGTGCTCCCCGACGCCGCAAAAAACATCGCTCTCACCGGATTCATGGCGGTCGGCAAGACGGCAGTGGGCCGCAAGCTCGCGCAGCGGCTCGCCTGGCGCTTCGTCGATCTCGACCGCGCGATCGAAGCGGCGGCCGGAATGAAGGTGC
The DNA here is from genome assembly GCA_041490745.1 of Binatia bacterium. Taxonomy (GTDB): domain Bacteria; phylum Desulfobacterota; class Binatia; order UBA9968; family UBA9968; genus JAJPJQ01. Next base: position 17,042 of record JBGPTS010000013.1, read on the forward strand.
AGGAGATTTTTAAGCGCGATGGCGAGGCGTACTTTCGTAAACTGGAGAAGCAAAAGCTCCGGGAAATTCTCGTGGGCGAGCGCCAGGTGATCGCCACCGGCGGCGGCGCAGTGTTGGACGAAGAAAATCTCAGCTTGCTCAAGGAAAAGGCGTTGCTCGTTTGCCTGAAGGCAAAACCAGAGACGCTGCTCGGCAGGGCCCGATCGGGAGCGAAACGGCCGCTGCTCGACGTCGCCGACCGCGCGGGGCGAATTCGAGAACTCTTGAGCCAGCGCGAAGCCGCCTATGCCAAGGCGCACGCGACCGTTGCGACCGACGGCGCGGCGGTGGACGACGTGGTTGAAAGGATCATGAAAATCATCGAAGCTTGAGCCGACCATGCGCACGATCACCGTCAACCTGGGCGACCGCTCGTATCCCATCTGCGTGGGAGAGAATCTTCTCGGCCGGATCGGCGAATTGATGCGGCAGGCGGGCTTGGGGAAAAAAATCGCGGTTGTGACCGACGCGCGCATCGCCGCGCTTTATCTCGAACCCGTAGAAACGTCGCTCCGTCACGCGGGCTTCGAGACCGCCGTCGTGCGCTTGCCCGAAGGGGAAGAACACAAGAACCTCGAATCGGTCGCGCTCATCTACGACCGTCTCGTCGGCGCCCGCTTTGAGCGGGGCTCCGCTCTCGTCGCGCTCGGCGGCGGCGTCGTCGGCGACGTGACCGGTTTTGCCGCCGCGACTTTTCTTCGCGGAGTTCCCTTCGTTCAAGTTCCGACGACGCTGCTCGCGCAGGTCGATTCCAGCGTCGGCGGCAAGACCGGCGTGAATCATCGAGAGGGAAAAAACCTCATCGGTGCGTTCTACCAACCGCGCCTCGTGCTGATCGACGTGGCCGCGCTCCGTTCCTTGCCGCGGCGCGAGCTAGTAGCGGGCGTCGCTGAGGTAATCAAATACGGGATTATAAGCGATACCGCCCTGTTTGTCCGCCTGGAAGAAAAACTCGCCGACCTGCTGGCTCTCAGGACCGAGATGCTGATCGATATTGTCGCCGCTTCGTGCGCGATCAAGGCCCGGGTCGTTGAGCAAGACGAGCGGGAAAGCGACTATCGCGCGGTGCTGAATTTCGGCCATACCGTCGGCCACGCCCTCGAATCGCTCACTGAATACGAAACTTTTCTCCACGGCGAGGCGGTGGCGATCGGCATGGTCCAGGCCGGCGCGCTCTCCGTGCGCGAGGGGGTGTGCGATCGGCAGAGCTTCGATCGCATCAGCCGGCTCATTGCCGATGCAGGCCTGCCGACGACGATCCCGCCCGACGCCGACCTCAACGAGTTGGTGAAGCACATGGAGCTGGACAAGAAATCGGCTGACGGGAAGATCAAGTTCGTCCTTTGCGAAGGCATCGGGAAGGCCCGCTTCCATTCTCTCGCGCCGGCGGAAATCGTTGCCGCATTGAGGGCACAATGAAATTTCAAATGGCCACCGCAAACACGTCGAACCGGGTCGATCGCGCCGAGGCGCTGCGCCGCGACGGGTGCATCCAAGAAGGGTTGAAAGTGGTCGAGCAGACGCTCGCAGAGACGCCGGACCATGCGCGCTCTCTGTTGCTCAAAAGCCGGCTGTTCTACGAGCAGGGCGATCTGCCGCAGGCGATCGAGGCTCTGCGCCGTTTGGAACGAACTCTAGGCGGAAGGGAAACACGGCCGCTGGTTACGGCGCTTGAACGTCTCAAGGATCACCGAGGCTCGCCGCGCCCTGCGGCTTTCGCCACCGAAAGCATGGCGAAGCTGCTGACGCAACAAGGATATCTCCTGGAGGCGCTGGAGGTCTATCGCCAGCTCTTCGAAGGCGCGCCGAATCCAAACGAGATTCGCGACGAAATTCTCCGGCTCAAAACGCTCGCCGCGAAAGAAGGTTCGCGCGAGGCGGCAAAGGAAAGAGTGGACTGCGAGCTCGAAACTTGGCAAAGTTGGCTGGAAGATCATCCGAAAGGGACGTGATGGCGAAAAAAAGAAGAATCCTAGTGCTGCACGGGCCGAATTTGAATCTTCTCGGCAAACGGGAGCCGGAGATTTACGGCCGGCTCACGCTCGATCAGATCAACCGTAAAATTCAGCTTCTCGCCGTCGAGCTCGGTGTCGAGGTCGAGGCGCGGCAATCGAACAGCGAGGGCGAGCTGGTCGATTGGATCCAGCAGGCGCCCAAGCAATTCGGCGCCTTGCTCATCAACGCCGGCGCTTATACGCATTCGAGCATCGCGCTTCGCGACGCGCTGACGGCGGCGGGGATTCCGGCGGTGGAAGTGCATCTCTCGAACATTTACAAGCGGGAAGAGTTTCGCAAGCGTTCTTTAATCGCGGAGGCAGTCGTGGGCCAGATCGCCGGCTTTGGCGTAAACAGTTATTTACTCGGGCTACGGGCGGCGGTTGAGGCGTTGTAACGGATTGGTTTTACTCCAGGAAGAGATTGCCGGTGTCGAAATTCTTTTGTTTCATCTCTTCGATCAATCTCTTTCTCTCCTTGTCTAATTCATTGATCTGATTTCTCAAGTCGCTAAGCTCCCTCTCTTTCTCGGTGTAACCTGGAGGGGGAGGATTTACTGAGGTGGGACTCGGCGGCACGGTCTGGATTTCGATACCACCCGGATTGAATACCTGACCGGAGCGGACCTCGGTCTTTAAATTCGGTTGCCCGATAAACGGCGACGGCGATTCCAGTGTGAGAGTGCCCGCGTCGCTGGGACCTTCCGGATTGTGTTGGGTATCGCGCAGCCTTGAGGTGAGGTCATCTGTGCGCGCCTTCCTGGCCTCTTCACTGTCGAGAAGACTCGGGGTGGAGCCACCGCTACCTCCGCTTGAGAGAGAGTAACGTTCCATGGTTGCTTTCATCCGCTCCGTGATCTCCTGAACTTTTTTTTGGTATTCTTTTTCTTCCTTAGCTTTCTGATCGGCCGCCTCTTCAGCGTCTTCTTTCGCTCGACCGGCGTCTTTTCCGGCTTCTGCCGTCGGCCCCGCCACCGGCTTCTGGCCTTCCCGGCCGGACTCCGTTGTGGCTGGGGCAGCGCCGCCGAGATCGAAACCGCGCCCTTCGCCCTCCCCGGCTTTCATGATCGATTGGATCTGATCGCGCGGGATGCCGATCTCGCCGCCGGCGCCGTAAAATTTGATCATCTGACCTTCTTCTCGATAGGACTGCACAGTGATGCGCCGGCCGTTTTTCAGCACCAGAGTGTATTCGGCTAAAGCCGGAACGGCGGAGAACAGAATGGCCGCGGCGACGGCGGCCCAGCGTCTCTGTGAGCGGTTCATCAAGGGAATAATACACTATGCCCAAAGGCGCGGCAAACCCTGTCCGCTCGGCCGCCACGCGGCGAAGCCGGCGCCTGGACCTACTGAATCGGGGTGATGGAAATGCTGACCAGCGTATCGCCGGAGAATTTTAGCAGCGCAGTCTCGCGGTTCAGCCCCTCCCTGACGTAATACCAATCGGAGGTTCTCGACCATAGGCCGCGCAGTCCTTGATAGTAAGAATCATCGTGGTCGGGTTTGCCGGCGAGCGCCAGCACCTGGCCCTTGTTCATGCCGACCTGGACGATTTTTTCCGGGTGATTGTAAGGCCGCCAGGCATTGAAGCTCAGCGGCGTAAATTGCGCCAGTTGAAGCGGTTGCGCCGGCGCCCGGAGGTCGGAAGCCGCCTGGCCGGCAAGCGGAATCGTCAGAAGCAGAGAGACCAAGATCGGCGTCTTCATCGCTCGACGATCATCCTTCCGCGGGGCCGTGCTTGCTTTTGATCCAGTGATACAGGCGTGCCCGATAGAGGTACGTGGCAAACAGCAGCGTGGCCGAGATCACGGCGAAAATGACGGTGGTCGAATACTCCTGCTTGCGCACGCTGGCGCCCTGGATCGTCAGCAGGTAGGTGCCGGGAAGCCGCCCGATGATCGAAACGATCAAGAAAGTGCTGAGCCGCATGCGGCTAAGGCCCAGGATGTAACAGAGAACGTCTTTCGGAAATCCGGGGATAAGAAAGAGCAGAAAACTGATGGTGACGCCGGCGTTGGTGGCCGTGAGGAAGTCGAACCTTTGCAGAATATCCTTCTTAAACAGCCGCTCGACAAACGGGCGGCCGAGCACGTTCGAAAGCTCGAACGCGACCCAGGAGCCCAGCGTCAGTCCGATCGTGGAAAGGATAAAACCGTAGGTCTCCCCATAGACAAAACCGCCGACCACTCCCGTGACCTCGCCGGGAATCGGAGATATCACGACTTGCAGCGCCTGCAAGAGGACGAACACGGCGGAGGAGTAGGGGCCGAACGAGGCGAGAAAATTTGTGATGCGCTCTTTGTGCTCCTGAGACGCCGCTAAATCTTCCATCTCTTCCCAAAGCGGCGTGAGTGAGGTGAACGGTTGAGGGCCGTATTTACTCAGAATAAAGATCAGCAAGATCAACAGAGCGAGAATCGCTCCTCGGATCAAAAGCCGGTGCCGCTGGGTTCTCATGTCGTGAAGGGGATTCTAGCAATAAATTCGGCTCAAGACGAGGACTCATTCGCGCTTCCTATCCCGATTCCACCGGCCCGTCAAAGGCCGTTAGGCGCCCACCGAATGTAGTTTTGGGCCGCCAGTCGATGGCGCAAAAAAAGCCGGGCAGGGAAGAGATCCTGCCCGGCTTGAATGACCAGTGTTGGAGAACACTAACTCTTTTTCTCTTCGGACTTCTTCTTCTCGTCGCCTTTGGCCTTTCCGTCACCTTGCTTCTTTTCCTCGCCCTTCTTCTTTTCCTCGCCCTTCTTCTTTTCCTCGCCCTTCTTCTCCTCTTTCTTCTCCTGTGCCATCACCGAAGAAGAAAGCGCTGGAGAGAAGGCCAAAGCGGATCCGATCAGGACCGCCACCATCCAGAGAAATGCACGGCTTTTCATAACATCCCTCCTTTCCTTCGCCCCGCCGTCGTCAGATTTGCCCCAACCCTAATAATCTGCCAACCGGGGGTAGCTGGCCAAGAAGGGGCATATTTATTTCAGCGATTTGTATTAAAAGTACTCGCGATTGTCAAGGGCTACGAATGGGCCGGTTGATCCGGAGCCGTACGGCCGAGCGCCTTCGGACGCAACGCGCGGGCGGTGAGAAAGCGGACCAGACCGGGCATCGCGCCTTTAACCCGGCAGGCGAAGGCGAGAAATTTTGGCATTACGACTGCGAATTTCTTCGTTTCGATGGCCCGGATGACCGCTTTCGACACCGCCCCCGCGTCGAGCACGATAATGCCGGGCGCGTGGGGCATGAGGTCGTCGAACAGCAGGCGAAACTTGGTCCGCACCGGCCCGGGGCAGACGACCGAGACGTGGACGCCGTGCGGCTTGAACTCGTGGTAGAGGCTCTCGGAAAGACCTATCTGGGCGGATTTGGTCGCGCAGTAGGACGCCATGTTCGGCGTGGCGATCATTCCCGACACCGACGAGATGTTCACGATATGGCCTGAGCGCCTGGCCAGCATCGAAGGCAGCGCCGCCTTCGTGCAGTACACGGTGCCGAGATAGTTGGTCCTGAGCATCGACTCGATCGATTCGATGGACGATTCCGCGAAGCTCTGGTACGAGCCGAAGCCCGCGTTGTTGACGAGAATATCGATCTTACCGAATTGCGCGAGCACCCGCTCGACCATTTTCGTCACCTGCTCGGGATCGCCGACATCGCAGACGACGACCCCGGAGGACGAGTCGTGGCGTTTCAATTCATTCACCGTTTGTTGTTGCCGCTCCGGCGAGCGGCTGCAGCCGATCACCGTCGCGCCGCGCGCCGCGAGATCCAAGGCGATGCGATGGCCGATGCCGCTGGAGGCGCCGGTGACGAGCGCCACTTGGCCCTTAAAATTCATCTGTTGCTCCGAGCGTCCTTTTTAGCCGGCGGGAATTTTTATGAAAGGATGTTTTCGAGTGCCCGCGGCAGCGTCGGGTAACGAAATCGGTAGCCCAGTTTCTCGGCTGCAGCCGGCACTGTGCGCTGGCCGGTGACGACCATCTCCGCCATCTCGCCGAACGCAAGCCGCAATGCAAACCCGGGAAACGGCGCCCAGCAGGGGCGGTGCAGCGCGGCGCCGAGCGTTCGGCAAAATTCTTTCATCGTCACCGGATTCGGCGCCGTGGCGTTGACCGCGCCACGCGCGCCGGGATTTTCACTCAAGAACCGAATCAGCCCGATCTCGTCGTCGAGATGAATCCACGGCATCCACTGTCGGCCCGATCCCAACGGCCCGCCGATGAAAAGCTTGAATGGCGGAACCATCTTGGCCAAGGCCCCGCCGCCTTTGCCGAGGACGATGCCGGTGCGCACCCGAACGACTCTAAGACCGTGGGCTTCGGCCTTGACCGCCTCTTCTTCCCAATCTTTGCAGACTCCGGCGAGAAAGTCGCCGCCCGGCCCACTCGCTTCGCTCACGGCCTCATCGCCGCGCGGGCCATAGTAGCCGACGGCGGAAGCATTGAGCAAAAATTTCGGCTTCTGCCCCGCTTTGCCGATCGCGCTCACCAGCGCGCGCGTCGTATCGATGCGGCTCGCGCGCAGCTTTTTCTTCTGCGCTTGGGTCCATCTTTTGGCCGCGATCGGCTCGCCAGCAAGGTTGATCACGCCGTCGGCGCCGCTCAGCACTTCTGCGACATCGCGTTCCCAACCGCCGGGAGATTCCGGCTGCCACACGACGGTTGCCATGTTGCTCGCCGTTGCCGGTGAGGGCGAGCGCGACAATGCGACAAGAGCATGGCCCTCGCGGGCGAGCGCGCTACAGAGCGCCGAGCCGATAAAGCCGGTTGCGCCGGCGACGACGAGTTTCATTTTGGTTTATAAACCGCCGGATAGTGCTATGATAGCCGAGATCAAACTATTTCCCACTCTACCTGTCAAGATGATTAGCGACAATGGAATACCCGCGCGCCGCCGAGTCGTCGTGACCGGCATCGGTGCCGTGGCGCCGAATGGAATCGGCGCCGAGGCCTTTTGGCAGGCGACACGGAGGGGACTCAGCGGCATCGACGTGATCTCCTTGTTCGATCCTGCCGCTCTCCCCTGCCGGATCGCCGGCGAAGTAAAAAATTTTCGGCCGGAGAATTATCTGTCGCCCAAAGAGCTCAAGCGCGCCGGCCGCGCCGTGCCGCTGGCGATTGCGGCGTCTGAAGAGGCGCTCTGCTCCGCGCGGCTCGACGCCGCCGCCATGACGCTGGAAGAAAAGCGCTCGTGGGGCGTCATTCTCGGCAGCGGCGGCGGGATGCCGGACTTTACCGAGGAACAGTACCGGCTCTACTTCACGGAGCAATTGGGCAAGGCGAGCGCTTACAACGTCTCCAGCTCGACCATCGGCACTCTCTCCAGCGAAATTTCTCTCCGCTTCGATCTCAGAGGCCCGAGTCACGTCGTTTCCACCGGCTGCACCAGCTCGACCGACGCGATCGGCTATGCGTTCAACCTCATCCGCTTCGGCCAAGCCGACCATCTCGTCACCGGCGGCGTCGATTCGACGATCACGCCCGCCATCATGCAGGGCTTTGCCATCATGCGGGTGACCTCGGCGTCGCGCAACGCAGAGCCGCAGCGCGCCTCGCGGCCTTTCGACCGCACGCGCGACGGATTCATTCTCGGCGAGGGCGCCTGGATGTTGATCCTCGAAGAAAGAGAAAGCGCGCTGCTCCGCGGCGCACCGGTTTACGCCGAGCTTTTGGGCTACGCTTCGACCTGTGACGCCTATCACATGGTGCGCTTGGATCCGAGCGGCGAGGAGCCGGCGCGGGCGATGGCGCTGGCGCTCGAAGACGCCGGCGTGGCCAAAGACGAAGTCGGCTACGCCGCGCTGCACGGCACTTCCACCATCCTCAACGACAAGACCGAGACGCTGGCGATGAAGCTCTGCTTCGGCCGGCGCGCTTACGACATCCCGATGAGCTCGATCAAATCGATGATCGGCCATCCGCAAGGCGCGTCGGGCGCGGCGGGCGTCGTCGCCGCCATTCTCGCGCTCAACGACGGTTTTCTTCCGCCGACGATCAACTACGAGGAGTCCGACCCCGAATGCGATTTGAATTACATTCCCAACGCCGGCCTCGCGCGCGAGGCGGAAGTCGCGCTCTGCAACTGCATCGCCTTCGGCTCGAAAAATTCCGCGCTGGTGGTCGCGCGCGGCAACGGCAAGGCGGCGCGGTGAAAGAACGCTCCAAGAACGGTTTTTTTTCGCTCCAGCAGTGGCCCAAAGAGGTCCGCGCGCGGCAGGCCTACGTCGATCCGATTTTCAGCAACATCGCGCGCCGCTACGATCTGATGGGCGGGTTGTTTTCCCTCGGCATGCTGCGGCGCTGGCGGCAAAAGACCGTCGATCTCATCGCTGGAAATCGGCCGGCGCGAATCCTCGATCTCGCGACCGGGACCGGAGCCTTTCCGATGCATTTGCGCCGGGCCGGTTTCGACGCGCCGATCGTCGGCCTCGACCGAAATGCCCGCATGCTAGAAGTCGCGCGCGCAAAATGCGCCGGCCTCGCGCGCGTCGCGTTCATTCCCGCCGACCTGATGCACATCCCGATCAGAGATCGATCCTTCGACGCCGTCACGATGGGCTACGGCCTGCGTTATCCGGCGGACGTGCGGAGTATTTTGCAGGAAGTGTTCCGCTTACTGCGCCGCGGCGGAGTGTTCGTTGCGATGGATTTCGGCGTGCCGAAAAATCCCTTCTTCCGCAAAATATGCTTCGCCTACCTGCTCGGCTTCGGCAGCCTCGTGGGCCTTTTGCTGCACGGCAAAGTGGACACCTATTGGCACATCGTCGAGTCGCTGAAAGTTTATCCGGGGCAGCAGGCGGTGAAAGACTGGCTCGGCGAAGTTGGCTTTGCCGAGGTCGAGATGCGTGAGCTTTGCGGCGGCATCATCGTCATCCATCGCGGAGTCCGGCCGTGAATCGCTTTGACGCGGTCATTGTCGGCGCCGGGCCGGCCGGCTCGTCCGCGGCAATCTTTCTCGCACGCCGGGGTTACTCCGTCGCGCTGGTCGAAAAGCGCCGGTTCCCGCGCGAGAAGCTCTGCGGCGATTTCTTAAACCCAGCGAACTGGGAGTGCTTCGAGAAATTGGGCATTGACGCCGCGCTGCTGTCGTTAACGCACGAGAAAGTCGGCGCGTTTCAAATGTCCGCGGCCTCGACTCGAGTTACGATTCCGTTTCCGTCGCGACGCGGCCGGCCGAGCTTCGGCATCGGTCTTCGCCGCAGTTTGTTCGACGATTTTCTGCTGCGCCTGGCGGAAAAGGCGGGCGCGACAGTCATGGAAGGCCTGAAGCCCGTTCATCTGAATCGCGTCGCGAGCGGATGGGCGCTCGCGGCGGAAAATTCCGGCGGTGAAGAAATCCTTTATGCTCGGCTTGTGATCGGCGCCGATGGGCGGAACTCCTGGGTCGCGCATTGCTTGGGTGTCGCGCGACCGGATGAAAGCGGCGGACGTTTCGTCGGCTTTCAATGTCATTTGAAAAACTGCCGGGGGATCGACGGCGAGGTCGAAATTCATCTTTTTCCCGGCGGTTACGGCGGGCTCGTAGGTTTGGGCGACGGGACGGCGACGCTCGCCTTTGTTATCGACAAAAACATCGCCAGGGAAAATCCGGCGGCGGAAGAACTTTGGCGCAAGTATCTTTATCAAAATTTCCGTCTGAAAGAGGCGCTGGAGATGAGCGAGATCGTCGGCACGGCGCGCTCGGCCTATCCGGTTTACTTTTCTCCGCGGCGCTCGTTCGGCGACGGCTTTCTTCTCGCTGGCGACGCCGCGCGCGTGACCGAGCCGATTACCGGTGAAGGAGTTTACTTCGCCCTCAAGAGCGGCGAGTTGGCCGCCGCCGCGGCGGATTCGGCTTTTCAGCGCGGCGACGTCTCGGCGCGTGCGCTCTCCTACTACGCGTTCGCCTGCCGCAAGGCGCTCGGCCGGCGGCACGCGCTCAATCGGCTCATCGCCGTCGCGATGCGCCACCCGCGCTGCGTGGACTTGTTGCTCCGTGCCGCGAAAAAAAACGATTTGCCGCTGAGGACGCTGGTGCACGCGGTTTGCCGCACGGCTGCTTAGGAGGATCGTTCACCATCTCGGCGGCGCGCCTCTATCGGATTCCCAGTTCCTGGTTGACTTCGTGCTGCAAGGAAAAATCAAAAACTTTGGCCGCCGGTGTCAGCTTGGCGAGACCCATGAGTTCGGCGTCCATCTTGAGATACTCGGCGATTTCTTTTTCGGTGGGAATGCCGTTCGTGGTGAACGCTGGCCGCGAGATGCGGTACGATTCGAGCGCGACGGGAAGCTCGACGTTGAGATATTTGGCGAGGATCTCGCTCGTTCCCCGTTCGTTCTCCCAAAAGTAGCGCGTCGCCTTGGCGCGGGCGCGGAGGATGCGCTTGACGAGATCGCGCCGCTCTTTCATGAGCTTTTCCGGCATGGCGAGGCCGTTCTGGATGCTGGGAAATTCGTCCATCGCACTTGCAAGAACCTTAAGCTTGAATTTGTCGCGCGCGACGATGATCGTCGGCGGCGAGAGCACGCCGATCTGAATCGCGCCGCCGACCAGGGCTTGAAGCTGCGTCGGCACGTCGCCCGCGACGATCACGGTCACGTCCTTGTCCGGATCGAGGCCCAATTGGCGCAAGAGGCGAATCCCCGCGGCGTGCTGCGCGCCGCCGAACGTCGTCGTGCCGAGCGTTTTTCCCTTGAGCGCGGCGGTCGTGGCGAACTCCGGCCGCGTGACCAGCCAAAAGAGCGGGCGTTTGAGATTGACCGCGGTGATTTTGAACGGCGCGTCGCTGCGCGCGATCGCCCGGATCACCGTGCCGATCGAGCCGACCGCGTGGACTTCGCCCGCGAGCGCGGCGGCGAGGGCAAGATTGGAGCGGACCAAAACCAGTTGCGCGTCCAATCGTTCTTCGCGGAAAAAGCCGCGCTCCTGGGCGATGTAGAGATCGATCGAAGCGATGCTGCGGCTGGAATAGGCGAGACTGACTTTGTCGGTGCCATCCTGAGATCGGACCGGCGAGGGAAAGAGGCAGACGACCGCGCCGGCGAAAGCGAGGCCAAGCAGCAGCGGATGCCTGCTTATGCGCGATTCAGCCAAGGGCTTCATATTGGCCCTTGTCATTAGCACAGAAGCGAATAGAATTACCAATTTGAAAGCGAGGGGCGTCTCCATCATGACCGAGCCATTTACCGCCGAAGAAGAAAAACTTCTCGCGCCCTTTTTTACCAATCTCACCGCGCCCGTGTTCGGCCTCAAGCTGCCGCAAGAGGTCGCCGGGGCGCTCTTCTCGCGCTACAGCCGCTCGGCCAAAAGCCTGCGCCGGACTTTTCTCGACGAATTTTTGGGCGATGCGGAACTGGCGTTAAAAGATTTGCTCGGCGGGGGCGCGCCGTCGGCCGATCAAAACGCGGCGCTCAAAAAAGCGCGCGCGTTTTACGACCGCGTGCTGGTCGGCTACGGCGACGACTCGGTGGCGCAGTTAGGCGCGGCGCACTTGGCTTGCGAGAACATCTCCAACGTCGCGGCCAACATTCTCGAAGACGCGCGCATCGGCATAGCGCCGCTGGAAAAATCGACCCGCTACGTCCGCTTCGACCAAAAAGACGCGGCCGGGAATTTTCTCTTTTACCGCGAGCCGAAAATCATGGCGTCGCCGCATTGCGACCCTTTTCTCGAAGTCATGAACATGCTGTTTGAAACTTACTCGCGCGAACTCGACCCGATGATCGAGTTCGTCAAGCGTTCGCTTCCGATCGAAGCCATTGAGCTGCGCCACCCTGAGAACGGCGCGCCACTGGCTTACGGCGAAGCGCAAAAGGACGAGAAGCTAAGAAAATGGGCCGAGACCGCCTATCGCTCGACGATTCGAACGCAGGCTTGCGACATTCTACGCGGCTATCTGCCGGCGGCGACGCTTACCAACGTCGGCTTTTTCGGCGTCGGCCAAGCGTTTGAATATCTTCTTATCAAACTCTACTCGCACGAGCTGAGCGAAGCGAAAGCGCTGGCGGCGTCGATGCACCAGGAGCTCGACCAGTTGATCCCGTCGTTCGTCAAACGCGCGCGACCGAGCGATTATCTGGCGGGGACGCACGAGGCGCTGCGGTCGATGACCGTGACGCTCATCAGCGCGTTGCCCGCGCGCTCCGGGGAGGCGGTCACGTTGGTGGACTACGACGCGAAAGCGGAAGAAAAAATCATCGCCGCCATCCTCTATCCTCATTCCCAACAACCGCTGCAACAACTACGAACTTCGGTGAGCGGGATGCCGGTAAATCGCCGCGGGCAAATTCTGAGCGAATACTTGCAGCGCCGGCGGCACCGACGCGACAAGCCGGGACGTGCCCTGGAGCAAGTTTACTACACTTTCGATTTCATCGGCAATTTGGGTCTGTACCGCGACCTACACCGCCATCGGATTCTCACTCAGGAAAGGCAGGATTTCACGACGATCCGCGGCTACGATAGGCCGGCGGAGATCGAAGCGGCCGGCTTCAAGGCCGACTTCGACCGCTGCATGGAGCGCGCCGCCGCCCTCTACGAAAAAATCCGCGCCGATCTGCCGCTCGAAGCCCAATACGTCGTGCCGTTCGCGTACAAGATCCGCTGGACGATGACGCTGAATCTCCGCGAGGCCGTCCACATCGGCGAGCTGCGCACCATGCCGCAAGGCCATCCGGACTATCGCTTGATCGTCCAGCAGATGTGGCGGAAGATCCAGGAGGTTCATCCGACGCTGGCGCAGGCGGCCAAGTTCATCGACTGGAAAACCTATCGTCTCGGCCGGCTGCAATCCGAGATGCGGACGGAGTATAAGAAGTCGTCTTTCGAGCGAGAATGAAATGGCCAAGGCCATCGCTTTCCTTGAGCTTGCCCTTGCCGTTTATTCTTTACCGGCATCCGGCCAGGCGAGGAAGCTCCAATAGGCTTACTCTTCGATCGCGATCGGCCAGTCGCTCATCTGGATCGTGAAAGAGGCCGGGATTTTCAAGGAGAACGGACTCGGCGCGCAAATCCTATTCATCGGCAGCTCGATGGTCGTGACCCAGGCAATCCTCGATTAATTCCGCGCTCTCGGGCTCCGATCCTGATGCTTCTATGATGCGCTCTACCGATGAGGGAACGTTGGTTCGACCAGGAGGAGAAAAATGGCAGTCGATAAAAGCGTCCAGCCGAAGGTCATCCGATTGAGAACCCAGCTCGTGAAAAAAGGCCGCAGCCGCATCCTCTTGTCGGAGACCGACTACAGCACGTTTCGTATCCACTGTTATGCCAAGGGGACGGGCGAGAACGCGTTGCACGCGCACCTGAACGAAGATCATGTTTTCGTCGTCCTTCAAGGCACGGGGACTTTTACCGGCATCAACGGGGACGTCTTCGAGCTCGGCAAGAATCACGCGATCGTTCTTCCGAAAGGCTGCTTCTACCAGTTCGCCAATTGTGGGGAGGAGCCGCTGGTGATGATCCGCTTCGGCGCGCACGCGGAAAAATACGACCACCGGATCAATCCCGACGGCAAGCAGATCGGGGGCAGGGCCGCCGAAGGCTACGGCGAGCCCGAGCTGATCGAAAACGCCTTTTTTGAATAACCCGGCCCCGGCGTCCGTTGGAAATCGATTCCCAGGCGTCTAATCGAATGTGCCGCCTTCGATTTCAACCCCGGAATCCAATCTGCCGATCGCTCTCCGGCCGTTGACTTGCCGGGGGATTTCCGATTATTGTCGGCGGAACTTAGATCTATGTTCCGCCTGACCGCCTTATTTTTCGGATTTTTTCTCGCCTTTGGCCCGGCGGCGGCCTTTTCTCAGGGCAAGCCGAAAAAAATCCGCGTCGGCGTTCCCTCCGTCACCGTCGGCAACATCATCATTTTTGTCGCTAAAGACGCCAAACTCTTCGGCAAATACGGCCTCGACGCCGAGGTGGTCGTGACGCAGGGCTCCGACATCGCCTCGAAGGCAATGATCGGCGGTCACTTGGACATTGCGCCGATCGCCACGCCGCTGGTCATCGGCGCGGATCTTGGCGGCTCGGACTTGACGATCCTCGCGCACACGATGCCCAGCGTGATTCACGCGCTGATGGTCAAGCCGGAGATCAAACGGCCGGAAGATCTTAAGGGGAAAAAAATCGCCGTCTCCAACTCCGGCGCGCTCAGCGATTTTCTGGTGCGCTACATCTTGAAAAAAAAGGGCCTCAATCCCGATCGCGACGTGAGCTTTCTCCAGATCGGCGGCGACGCGGAGCGGCTCGCGGCGCTCAAAAAAGGCGTGGTGGACGCCGCGGCGATTTCTTATCCCGGCTACGCCAAGGCGCAGAAGCTCGGCTTCGCCATGCTGTGGGACTCGGCGCGCGAGATCAATTATCCCTGGATGGAGATTGTCGCGCGGCGCGCGACGATCCAGCGCGACCGCGATATGATCCTGAATTACATGAAGGCGCACCTTGAGGGCATCGCGCTTTTCAAGCGAGATGTCGCGTTCGGCAAGCGGATGATTCGGCGAACGCTCAAGCTCGACGACAACGAACTCATCGGCGAGTCTTACGACCTGTTCGCCAAGTCGTTTCTGCCGGTGCCTTATCCCAACGTGCGCGGTATGCGGACGAGCTTCGAATACATCGCGCAAACCCACCCGGACATCTGGCAGCATAAGCCCGAAGAGTACGTCGATGCGAGCTTCGTCGAAGAGTTGGAAAAGAGCGGCTTTATCAGAAAACTTTACGATCGATAGTATCGCGCCTAGCGCGGCGGCTCGCGCAGACCGACGGGCAGCGGCGCCCCTTCTGTGTTGTCCAACTTCAAGCCGAGCCAGCGCGCCACCGTCGGCGCCACGTCGATAAGACGCGCGCGCTCGATTTTTCCCGGCGCGATCGCCGGGCCATAGATTAAAAGCGACGCGAGCATCTCCGGCCGCTCAGGATCGTAGCCGTGCGTTGCGGCGAAGATCGAGCCCGACAAATAATTGCCGCGATAGCCGTCGATAATGTCGAAGCTATCGGCGGCTTCGAGCGCGAGAAAGGCGGCGCCATCGCCGCCTTTGGCGCGAATCTCGTCCCCCCGATAGATTCGTTTTATACCGCTCGCCGGTTTGCCGGCCAGCGGCAAGAGAGTATCCAACAGCGCCTTGCGCGTCTCCACATCCTCGGCATTCTTCACATAAACATACGCGTGACCGCCGGTCGCGTCGATCACCGCGAGCCACTTCGCGACGCTGCTTCCCTGAAGCGTCACAAGCCCACGCTGCGCCAGCAAGACACCGGGCTTGACGCTCTGAGAGACGCGCTGGAATCCGTGATCGGAGAGGACGATGAGGGCGGTTTCGTTCCAAACGCCAGCGTTCTTGGCCGCGGCGATCACGCGGGCGATCTGCCGGTCGGCGTTTTCCATCGCGGCCAAAGCCGACGCGCTGAACAATCCATTGGTGTGTTGCGCGTGATCCACCTGAGGCAGATGGAGCATCAGCAAATGCGGCCGCAGCGTCTCGATCGCATGCGCCGCGATGTCGGCGATCGATTCGTCCTTGACGGCGGGCGGAGTAAAGCCGGCGCTAAAATTGGGAAAGCGCGCGGCCACGGCGTCGAGGACACCCGGCGTCGCGAGAGAGCGCGCGAGTTTAAGATCGTCCTCCGTCCCCGAGCGCCAGATCTCCGGCACCGTCACGGTGGCGCGAGCGCCGACGGTGGCGGGCCACCAGATGAGCGCCGCGCTGAGGCCGCGCGCGAGCGCGGCGCCCCAGAGCGTGGGAACGCGGATGTCCTCGGCGTACCAGCGCCAGCCCTGGCGATTTTTATTCAACGGATCAAAGGCAAGATTGGAGACAACGCCATGCGTGCCGGGATTCGCGCCGGTGGCGATCGAAACGTGCGCGGGATAAGTGAGGGTGGGGAAAACCGAGCGCGCGCCGTCGCTCCACGCGCCGCTCCCCGCCATTTCGCCGAGCGTCGGAACTTTGAGGCCGTGAACATCCGGTGACGCATAGGCGGCCGGCATCAGGCCGTCCACCGAAACGATGATGACGCGGCGAATGGCGGCTTCGGCTGCGGCGGCCGGTCGAACACCGTCAACGTCGAGTGCCGGCGCGCAGAAGACGAGCGCGGCAAGAAAAACGGCGGCGATCCGGCACCGTTCGAGACGGAAGCAATAAGCCGATCGCAAAGCGGAGCGAGGCATCAATCGAGGTCGATATCCTTGAGCGGCTTGGTGACCGGCTCCTCTTGGGCTTTTTTCAGGAGTTCCTGAAATTTGCGATCCAGCAGCTTGCCTTTGTTTTTTTCCGCTTCAGCGATCTTCTGATATTTTTCATCCCTGCGCGCGGCCTCTTCCTTCACATGTTGGACGGCGTCTTTCATGTGTGCGACGACCGGAGGCTTCACCGGCAGCTTGTGTTCGAGTACGGCAGCCAACAACGAATCGATGGTCAAAGTCGAGCCGCAACAGGGACAGACGACCTGCATCGTGGACGAATTCTTGTCAGGCATGATTCCTCCTCCGAATTCAGCCGCGCAGTTCGATCTGCTCTCCGTCCGGGCCGAGAAAGACGACGCGGCGCCAACCTTTTTCACGCGGCTCGCGCGCGGGTGTGTCGTGCGGTTCGCGCGCCATCTCGACGCTGCTTTTTTTAAGCTCGGCCACGGCGGTAGAAAAATTATCCGTCTCCAGACAAAAATGAAAACCCTTCAATGGGCCGTCGGACTTGTGCGTCAGCTCCAAAACGGTGTCGGCGAGCTTCAAATAGGCGATTTGCATACCGCCAGTCGCTTCGTGCTGAAAATACTTCTTGAATCCGAAATGCTTCTCGTAAAACTCGATCGATCTTGCAAGATCGCCGACGTGAAGCGCGACATGATCGATGCGGCGGAACATGTCGAGAGCATAGTCCCACGCGTCGGCGCATTGCAAGGGAGGCGGGAGCGTGAATGAGGGAAGCGCCCCGAGAGGCCCTATGAAGGGCCCCTCGAACAGAGATCCATAGACTTCTATTTAAGGATCGGCCGCCATCCGAAGCTGCAGACATCGTCTCCCGTCTTGTTCTCGAAATACTCGGAGCCCGCAGGGCAGGTGATCTTGGGGGGGGGGTTGTTAGGCACGCAGGTAAAATTCGCCGGATCGTACTTTCCGGCGACGTGCCAACCAGCCGGGCAAGCAGCAACAGGTTTCGTAATACGCTTATTCTACGCCAGTCAAACTTAAACCTCTTTACAGAGAAAAGTTATCCCTCACCGCTCGAACTGGCGGAGCAGTTCTCCCGCGCGCTTATCGATCTGAGCCTTCTCCGCGGGGGAAGCGGTCTTATAGCGCTGAGAAAGCTCCCGCGCCTCACTCTCGATGGCTGCGCGCCTTGAATCCTGAGTCGTGCTACCGCTCGTCTGTTGAAGCCGGGCGAACTCGGCCTCGACCTTCTGATTGTCGGCTTTGAGCTTGGCCTGCTGCTTCTCGTTAAATCTAGCGGTGTACTCCTCGAACTTTGTCTTACTCTGAGCGGCGCTCGCCTTCATCTTCGTCGCCGTCGCGGCCAGCATCTGCTTTTCCTTGGCCCGGATCTCGCCGACAGTCATCCTTTGCCCTTTGACCTCTACCGGAGTGTTGTCCGGCATGCTCTTGAGCTTTGCCCGAAACTCTTTTTTAGGCATTTGCTTGCTCATCTGGTCGAGATTTAGGACCTGCTGCGCCTCAGAGGCTGCCGGCGCGCCCGCAAGGCCGAGGGCGATTACGGAAGCGATGGTTAAAATTCTCGTCTTAAAAACCGTACAGCCTCCTTATTATCTTAGTTGATCGGGACGCCCTTGGGGCCGACGATGTATACATATCCTTGGTACAAGAGGTCATCATTGGGCGTGACCGTCCAATCGATAGTTGGCTGCCACGAGGTGGCTCCCTGTGGGAAGGCT
>JBGPTS010000014.1:0-33566 GCA_041490745.1 Binatia bacterium
CAGCTCATCATCTTCCTGCTTGGATGGCCGCTCGAGTGGACCGAGATCATCGTTATCTTCATCCCGATCTTCCTCCCGCTGTTAAAGACCTTCCACATCGACCCGATTCTCTTTGGCGTGATGACGGCGGTCAACCTGCAGACTTCGTTCCTCTCCCCTCCGGTGGCGATGGCCGCGTTTTATCTCAAGGGCATAGCGCCGTCCTATATAACGTTGAACCAGATCTTCAACGGCATGTACCCCTTTCTCGCGATTCAGATTCTGACACTCTTCCTCACCTGGTACTGGCCTGAGATGACGCTGTGGCTGCCGCGCTATCTCTACGGCGAATGATGGCGCGGCGATAAGCTTCGCATTCCTTCGTTCTCAGTCGTCGAAAATCCTCAGCGTACTCAGCACGTACGCTTCCGGTTTTCTCCTCCTTGCGGCCTTGGACTGCTCGCTTCTCACCACGCCATGTTTTAAAATCGCTGGATCATGGAACGAACCAACCTCCACTCGCTCTCTGCGTCGGAGGCGGCGCGGTTGATTCGCGACGGTGTGATCAGCTCGGAGCAGCTCGTCGAGGCGTGTCTCGCGCGCATTCGCGAAGTGGATGACGAAATCCAGGCTTGGGCGTTTCTCGATCCCGAATACGCAATCGCGCAGGCGCGCGCGGCGGACGCATTGCGCCTCTCCGGTAAGCCGATCGGGCCACTCCACGGCGTGCCCGTCGGCATCAAGGATATTTTCGACACCGCCAACATGCCGACCGAGTATGGCTCCGTGCTTTATGCCGGCCGCACGCCTTCACGCGATGCCGCAGTCGTCTCCATGCTGCGCTCAGCCGGCGCAGTAATTATGGGCAAGACCGTGACAACCGAGTTCGCCTATTTCGCTCCGGGAAAAACGCGTAACCCGCACAATCCCGAGCACACGCCCGGCGGTTCCTCCAGCGGATCGGCCGCGGCGGTCGCCGCTGCAATGGTCCCGCTCGCGCTCGGCAGCCAGACCAACGGCTCGACTATTCGCCCGGCGGCATTTTGCGGCGTTGTCGGTTTCAAGCCGACGCATGGACTGATTTCACGCCAGGGCGTGCTCGCGCTCTCGCGCACGCTCGATCACGTCGGGCTGTTCGCGCGGACGATCGAAGACATCGCGCTGCTCGCGGAACAGCTCACGGGCTACGACGAGCGCGGCCCGGACACGCGCCCGCGCGCGCGCATTCCGTTTGTGGAAGTCGCCGCGGAGGAGCCGCCGCTCGCACCGATGTTCGCGTTCGTGAAGACGCCTTATTGGGAGCGCGCTGACGACGAGACTAAAGAGGGTTTCGCTGAGTTGATCGAGACACTCGGCGACCGCATCGAAGAAGTCGAGCTGTTTCCATCGGCAGCCGAAGCTTGGGAATGGCAAAAGACAATTATGGATGCGGAGATGGCGCTAAATCTCGCGCGCGAGTACGAAAACGGCCGGGATCGTTTATCGGAGCAGCTGCGCACGCTCATCGAGCGCGGCCAAAAAGTAAGCGCGGTCGATTTCCAGCGCGCATTAGCGCAGATCATGCCGGTCTACGAAAGTTTTTTGGAACTCTTCGAGCAGCGCTACGACGCGATTTTGACGCCCGCCGCTCCCGGCGCGGCGCCGAAAGGTTTGCAATCGACCGGCGATCCATCGTTCTGCACGCTGTGGACTTACTGCGGAATGCCCGCGATCAGCCTGCCGCTGCTAGAAGCCGCGAACGGTTTGCCCATCGGCGTTCAGCTCGTCGGCCCGCGCCATGGCGACGCGCGGCTACTGCGCACCTCGCGTTGGCTCGCGACAAAGGTTTCAAGCGAATGAGAATAAACTCTCCACCGCCGGCGCTATCGTTCACGATCAACCCCGGGTTCAGAATTCGTAGCTGATTTTGGTAAAAAAACTGTACGCTATTCGTCCCGATAACGGCCCGTAAGCGCTGCCGGCCCTGAATGCGGCGGCCACCAATTCAATTTCGACTTTCTTCCATTGTTTAATGATCGAATAGAGCATCCATTCCTCGCCGATATTCTTGTGGATGCCGTCGGGATCCGCCTTGATGCGCGCGTCGCGCAAGGAAGGAACGGCGTAGAGTTGCCGAAAGTGACGGTAGGCAAACTCCACGTGACTTTTCGAAAAGATAGGAAATCTCACAGCCAAAACCGGAATGCTTAGGTTGGAAAGCTCCGGCCGCAGGATTTCGCCGTAGGTGCGAAACTCTTCGTCATTGGTCTGAAGACCAGTCTGTCGATACGAAAGATCGGGGCCGCTGTCCGGATTTTTATCGCCGGAGCCGATCGCATATCCCGCAATCAACATAGGACGGCCGGGGAGTTCGGTCTCCCAACGGCCGCCCAGGTCGATGGCCCAGCCGCGCACTTGCCGGCTTCGGCGGGAAGTGACGATTTCTTTGTTGCCGCCCGCGGCGGTGAATTCTAAGACCTTTTCATGGCCTAATACCATGGCGAGGTCAGCCCAATAAGAAAGCTCGCCCTGTTCGGTTAGAGGTTCATTGCCGATAGCGCGGAGCCCGCCCCACCAGAGCCTGGCGTCGCTCGAATCCTCGCGACTCCGCTGCACCTTGTCTCCGGGGGACTGCGTCGCCGACGTATCATTTTGATGCAGGAAAAACAGACTGAGGCCGTGATTTTTGAAATAGAGCCAGTCGGCGCGCGCGAGCACGCGGATCACGCCTTCTTCTTCGGGGTCGATATATTCCAGTAACGCTTTCCGCGGCAGCTCCCGGCCTACGCCGAGCTCGAAAAACCACGATTCGCTCCGATAACGCAGGGCGACGGCGTCGAGGTCGTCGTCCCACCACCACCGGCGCGGCTCTTCAAAGGGTTGGCGGCCGACCTTAAAGCTTAGATCGCGTCCGAACAACTGGTCGAAGCGCGCCCAGGTCTCGCCGCGCTCCGGATCGCCGACCGATGTTTTGCGGCGGCCGCCGGTGTAGAGTTGGTGCTCGCCGAGTATTTTTCCTTCGACAAGAAACGAAATCCAATCGTTGTACCGATAAGAGCTGCGCAGTTGAATTTCCTGGTCGAAGCGTAAAAGATCATCCCGGTGTCGCTTGCCGAGAGCAAAGTCATGCCTGTAGTCGAGCTTTACTTCGTACTCGCCTTCGATTCCCCACGCCGATGCGCCGTCGTCTTGTTTTTCGTCACGCGAATTTTCAGGCTCCTGCGCTCCGGCGCCGCTTATGGCAAGCGTCAAACAGAGGAGTATCGGAGTAATGACACGGACAGCCATCGGCAATGCGCTTCCTTGGAAAGATCCAAAGCAGTTTAACCTCGGCACGTGGTCGTTGACAAATTAAACCTGAAAGACCGGAGCAGTGGTGGGATGGAGTAATGGAGTGCTGCATTAAAAACCCAACACTCCAATACTCCCGTACTCCAGCGATCCAATTCGCTTACTACGGCGATATCGAGATGAGGTCCGAGATTTCCCCTGTCACCAGGTCGTGTGTTCGCACAAGGCCTTTCCCCGGACAATAATATTTGTTCTCCAAGGCGTCCGGTTCCAGGGGTGAACTGTCCTTGGTTTTCAGGCAATTATGCAATGTGCCGAAATTAGCGAGAGTGACCGATTCCGTCAGGCTGAGCACTTCCCCCATGTCCTCGGCCACGCCGGGTAAATATTCCTGGCGGTAAACATCGCCGACGGCGGGAAGGGCTTTCATGGCGATCCCCGGCTTAGCGCCGTCAACGCCGCCCGTCCACGAACCCTCCAGGCCGACGATTAAGCCATCGGCAAGTTGCTTCGCGTTCTCGCCGAAATACCAAACATTGCCGCCCGTGTCCTGGCAGAACCAATCGAGCGTATCTTCGGTCAGATCGCCGTTCACCTTCACCGTGTCCCGAACTTCGCGGCAGTCGGCGCCGAGGATGTTTCTTGTGTTGTTGGTCACGAAGACCTCGTTGTGCTCGCCGAAGTTACTCTCGTAAACGAAGGTGGTGAGCGGTGGCATGGGGAGGTATTGATTGGTGATCGTCGCTGAGAAGTTCGCGGGATCGATCACCGGATCGTAAGGCGAGCCGCCGATCTGTTTGCATACCGCATCGCGCGCGGCCCGCTGATCGTTGCAGCTCTGCAGCGAGTCTTTTAGATCCGATTGAGCCTGCGTCTGGCAGTCCTTTCGCTCGGCAGCGTCGGAAACGTTGTCGCACTTGGCGATCGCGATCCAACGGTCGCTTTGCGCGCCTGCCTGACAGGAACTCAAGGATGCCGCGGACGTTTGCCGACAAAAATTTGTCGCTCCCGCAGCGACCCCGGCGTTGACTGAATTGAAAAAGAGAAGCGCGCAGGCCGCCGATATGACATCAACTGGAAATTTTCTCATGGTGCACCTCCTTTGGGGCCACGTTAGCAAATGCCGTTAAGGGGAAGATGATGGGAAAATTACTACTTGGTAATGTTGGGCGAGAAAAAAGGCGGGTCACGAAGGAATGGACACGCATGGGAGGGTGACGGTAAACGTGGTCCCCGCATTGGGGGCGCTTGTGACCGAAATCCGACCGCCGTGCGCATGAACGATCGCTTCCACCAGCGTCAATCCCAAGCCGGTGCCCGGCAGTGATCGACTCCGGTCGCCCCGGTAGAAACGCTTGAAAATATTAGGCAGCTCCTGCTCCGAGATGCCGATTCCCGTGTCCTTGACAGCGATGATACCGAGCTTCTCATCGCCGCCGACCGAGACCGTCACCCTCCCCGGATGTGAGGTGTGGTTCAAGGCGTTGTCGATCAGATTGGCCAGCATGCGCTGTAGCCCCTGCAATACTCCCCGGACCCTCAAGTCGGCGCCGATTTCGACTACCAAATCGATTCCCTTGTCCTCGGCCACGGGTTGAAACAGCTCGCAGGCATCGCGCACCACTCCGGTCATGTTGACTTCTTCCATCGGCAGTTTTTCCGCGGCCGCTTCGGTCTGCGAAATGTAAAGCATCGTATTGATCATCTCCAGGAGCCGGTCGCAATCCTCCACCGTGCTGGCGGCGGCGGTTTCATACTCATCGATAGACTTCCCGGTGGTCAACGCCATCTCGGCCATACCGCGGATCCTGGTGATCGGACTCCTCAGATCGTGAGCGATATTCTCGGTCATCTCTTTTATCTCGGTAACCAGAGTCTGAATGCGGTCGAGCATGTCGTTAAAAGTGGTTGCCAGCCTGTCGATTTCGTCCGCCTGGCCTTTAACCGGAACCCGTCGCTCCAGATCGCTTGCCGATATCCCTCGGGCCGTGCGTGTGACTTCTTCAACATGCGTCAGAGCGCGCCGCGCCATGAACCATCCGAGCATGGCGGCGAAAACCATGACTGCGGGTACGGTGACGCCAAAGATGTCGCGGAAATCCGCCAGCAATTCATCATCGTCCTCCAAGGAGATTCCGATTTGCAGTATCGCGCCCGGCCCGATGGGGCCGTAAACGATCCGGGTCTTGTGTTGCCGCCCTTGAACGGCAAACGTTTCGAACACGGGCTTCCCGCTTTCGGTGATTCGCTTCAAAGCGGACCGGTCCACGTCCAAACGGCCCCAAGAGGACAGATTGGACGAGCCACGTTCCTTGCCATCGGGGGCCAGCAGACGATAGAAGGTTTTGTTTTCCCCGTCTTGCTTTGCGTCGACAGCCATCGTGTGCCGGACCTCCTCTATGCCTTTTGCGGCCAGTAATGCCGAGTAGTCTTTAATGTCGTCCAACAGATCCGCGTTCCTGCGCGCGTCGATAATCGACGCAATCTGGAGGTAAAAGAAAAGGAAGGCCAAAAGCGAAGAGACGGTGAATATCCCCGCGTACCAGACGGTGAGACGCAATGCCAGCGTGCGGCGGAATCTAAGAAGCTTGCCGAATAACATACCCCACACCCCGGATGGTATGGATGAGTTTTCTCACGCCGAAACCTTTGTCGATTTTATCCCGCAGTCTGCACACGCACGTTTCCACCACGTTGGTGTGCGGATCGAAATTGTAATTCCAAACGTGTTCCATGATCATGGTTTTGGAAACGACTCTGCCCGCGTTGCGCATGAGGTACTCCAACAGCGCAAACTCGCGCGGCTGAAGATCGAGTTTGTTGTCTCCTCGCGCCACTTGGCGGGTCAGAAGATCGATGGACAAATCTCCGACCGTCACGCTGGTGGGCTCGGAAATCCCGCTCGCTCTTCGCAGCAGCGCTTGTACGCGCGCCAAAAGCTCGGAGAAGGCAAACGGCTTGGTCAGGTAATCGTCGCTTCCCGTCTCCAGCCCCTTGACGCGATCGCCGGTGGATCCGCGGGCGCTCAAGATGATCACCGGCAGTTGATTTTTTTTTCGCCGCACCTCCCTGATGAGCGCCAGGCCGTCGAGTTTCGGCAGCATTACATCGATAATCGCCGCGTCGTAAGGTTCGTTCAAGGCCATGTGAAGGCCCGTCTCTCCGTCGCTCACATGGTCTACGGCGTAGCCGTTTTCTCTTAGCCCCTTTAAAATAAACGAAGCGGTCTTCGCGTCATCTTCAACTATGAGCAAGCGCATAGGCACCTACAGGAATCCCGCAACGTGATGAAGCAATCGTATCGAACTTAGCCCAGTCGATCAAACGGAGGTTAAGGGGACGATGACGGGAAAGTTACTGTTTGGTAATGTTGGGAGGTTCGGCCGACGATTCGCTTGACTGGCGATGAAGGCATCGGTAGGACAACGGGTAAAGGAGAACACAAACATGAATGCTTCGACCCTGCGGCCGCCTAACGTGGCGCGAAAGTTTTGCGCGGTTTTTTCTCTGGGATTGCTGTTAGGGTATTGCGGCGCGGAACGCGCGTTCAGCGTCGAAGCGCCTCGAACATTTACCGCCTTCAACGCCAGGGTCGAGATCGATATCGAGGACGGCGAAGTCGAGGTATGGGCCAGCTTCACCCCGCCCGCGGGCGGCAAAGGAGTCGATCTCGCCACACAAGTGGTCGGCCTCGAAGTGAAGGGCGGCGCCGGAGTCTACTCCGTCGCCTTTCCAGCCGGTTCCTTCAAGAAGGACGGGAGCGGAGCGTTTACGTTCCAAGGCACGATCAACCGAGTCAAGGTAGAATCATTGATCCGACCCGCGCGCAACGGCGCGTTCGATTTCGAGATCCAGACCGACGGCGCGAGCCTCAAGGGCATAGCCAACCCGATAACCGTGAACCTCACCGTCGGTGAAGACGGCGGCAGCAAGACGGTTAGGGCCAAGATAGAGTAGACGCACGCCCTCATTCGGATTGCGCCGAGTCCTGAAAGCTTCGTAGAATTATTCGAGCAGCGCTACGACGCGATTTTGACGCCCGCCGCTCCCGGCGCCGCGCCGAAAGGTTTGCAATCCACCGGCGATCCGTCGTTCTGCACGTTGTGGACGTTATGTGGGATGCCCGCGATCAGCCTGCCGCTCTTGGAAGCCGCGAACGGTTTGCCGATCGGCGTTCAGCTCGTCGGGCCGCGTTTTGGTGATGCGCGATTGCTAAGAACGGCGAAGTGGTTGGTGGGGAAAATCGCCACGGAGTAAGCAGGGCACAGACAAACCTCGCACCGTGGGCGGCACGCCACAAGCCGGAGCTAAAAAGTTAAGCACCGAGATGTCGCAGGATGTTTTCTGCCCGAGTGAGGTCCCGCTCGGCTTCCCGCTTTTCATTGTTAAGCGACTCCGATGGTTGCGAAGCTATCAGCGCTTCGATATCCGCGATCGTCTGTTCGATTTCCCGCTTTCGACACTCTGCCAGGTAGATCGCGTCAATTATGAACTCTCGATACTTGACGGTCTCGTTGTCGTTTAACATTAGGATCTTATCAGCGTGTTTCCCCGCTACGCTTCGCAACTCTACTTTCGCGACGTGATATCTTAAATGCTCAAACATTATGTGATCACAGGGGTTTGGTATGAATTCCCCCCGGTCCCATTGCTCATCTGTCGGCCAATGTTTCCCCTTTCTACTGTTACATGCATTGCAAGCATAAAATAAATTTTCGTATAAAGTCGACAGGCGCGCAAATTCGGGTTTGCCCTTTGGTTTATAATGGTCTACACCGAAGGCCGCCGGAGTTTTCGGTCCGTCAGGCATGCAGCAATACACACATTGCCCATTGAACTCGACCCGAAGTACTTTTTTGAAAGATTGATACGACGTGTAGGCGGGCGGCTTAAGCCGCCGACGGTGCTTAGCTTTTGGGTAGAGAAACGGATTCACATATTTTTGAGAGATTGAATCCGTCGCCGGCGCTCGGCATTATCAAAGTGAAGTTCGTCGAGCTCCTTGCCAATTCCCTCAAGACGTTCAAAGTCTTGGATCGTCACTCGGGGGATTAAGCGACGCACCCGCTCCGATACTATCGCGAGACGTGCGCCTTCCTCAGTCGAGAGTTGTCCAGCAACGTACTGGCGGGCGAGCAATTCCAATCTGGATTGATTGGCCTCCTCCGTAGGCGACAATTCCGCAGGCTCCTCGTAAGAGATTTCCGCCGAAATCTGATGGTCTAATGATACAGCTTGTTCGTCCCTGTACTCCGTCATGTCTCTCGGAGCAAAGAGGTCGTCGATGAGAAAATAACCAGGATTAAGGACCTGAGTCGCGGCGACAGCTACAGCAAGGCCGTGCGTGGGTAGACGGTTAGCAACCGAGCCTCGCGTGTCGCTGGCCTTCTCGCCAATTTCTAGCTGCGGCTCGGTTTGAACTGCGGATGTGATCTCTCGAGACACTATTTTGCCTCCGTTGTCATTGGCTGCCCTAGACGTTCCTTCGCCTTCGGGCCGATCGCCCACTGGAAAAACCGGAATGCTTCTCTATTAAAGTCTGCGACCATCGGCATCACGTCCTCAGCCTGCACATTTTCATTGAAAAAGTCAAAGTCGACCATGTAGGTGTTTTCCTTGCCCTGTTCAAGGCCGGCAATCCCGTGTCGGAAAGTAAATCTGCCACCTTCCATCGATCCTCTTACCTCTTGCACGTACCGATCGATGGTACCGTAAATTCCGTTAACGATGGGCGCGATGAGATCGTCATTAATCCACCCGACCGGATTCCGCTCCTCAAGCAGAATCTCATTTATGTATCGAAGACCGACTCGTGTAAAAAAATTGGTGTCGATGAGCGGCAGTGACTTATCAAAAACATATTGAAGCCGGTCAAGAAATTCAGAAAATCGAGTGTATCGACTCGTTTGTATGGCAATTGAATATGTTCGGATGGTAACCAGCCAATCGCGCTTCCTCGACCTTAGAACGTGCTTTACTTCGAGCTCGCTTGGATCCGCTACATTGATCCCCTGTTGCTTCTCGTATCCGGGATATTCTTTCCTGAGCTCCGACTGGAGCTTGAGCGGAGGCTTACTTTCATATTCCAGGATAGCTGGGAAACGCAGCTCGCAGACGGCATTTTTTATGAAGTTTGTTTTAAATTGTGCCGGCGAGACTTCCGGGAGCTTTAAAACCAAATCGTCCTTTTCAGGGTGATCTTTCGCCTTGTCGGGCGGCATGGACATCGTACCCTCTTCATCGTCGCCATATCATTATCACCGGCGTGCCGCAAACTCGCCTCTCACCGTACTTGTCTGAAAAAACTCACCGCCAGCCGCACCTCTTCTTCCAATTCATCGGCCGGATAGCGGTATCAGGCATTCTTCGGCGCGAGCGGCTGGACCTTTAACTCCTTCAGGCCGGTTTTCGACGTGCCGATTAGTTTACCTTGCCTTTAAAATGCTCCCACGCACGCTCGGTCGAGGCAGGCTTGAAAGTTCTCTTAGCGACCCTTTCCGCTTCTTCGGCGCTCAGAAACCGCGGTTTCCCTAGCTTCATCGCCTCGGTCTGCAAACGCGCGGATTCTTCAAGATAAAGCGCGAGGATGCAGACCTCGGGAATGCTTTTGCCGACGACGACGGCGCCGTGGCCCCTGAGAAGAACCGCCTTGGAATTACCGAGCAGCCGTGCGATCTCCGCCGCGCGTTCCGGCGTCTCGACTTGCCCCGTGCCTTCGAAAACCGGCACGCCTTCGTAGAAAATCGCGCTGTAATTGTGCATCGGGCGGACAGTCTCGCCTACGACCGTGAGAAGGATCACGTGTGGCGAGTGAAAGTGAATCACGGCGCCCATATTTGTGCCAGATCGATAAATGGCTTGATGAACGGCGGATTGCGGCACCGGCTTTTGGAAATCGACGACAAAGAGCTCTTTGGTCTTGACTAGCGCCGGGCTTTTACGCGGCATGAAAAGCATCTTGTCGCCGTCCACGCGCGCGCTTAAATGCGCGAACGCGTCGCTCAGCCCTTCGCGGCTGATGATACGAAGCGCCGTGACGAAATCCTTTTTGAGCGCTGCAAGAGAACTGGATTTCATAAGCTAGGCCAAAAGAGAGATTCTTCGCTCCGCTCAGAATGACATCTAAGAGTTTGTCATCCTGAACGAAGTGAAGGATCTCTCCAATCTCTCATCCTATACCTTTTTTCTCTGCCCTTTAATTTTGTCCCCGTTCTTCAAATAGTCTCCCGCCACCGCCAGCCGGGCCTCTTCTTCCAACTCGTCGTCCCAATCGCCCAATTCATAGCCGTGCCAGGGATTTTTCGGCGCGAGGCGCGGCAGGCCCAACTCCTCCCAGATTTTTTTCGCCTTCTCCATGTATTCTTTTTTCGGCAGCGAGACCGGCGGAAACTTCTCGCGGAGGATCGCGTTGATGAGCAGCGCCGACTCATCCGCTTGCCGCGTCTCGACCGGCTGGTCGTCGCGGCTAAACGGCGGGCCGTGGCCGCGCTCGCGGCCTTTGAGGATCTGCACGTCCTTCTCAGGCATGGACCGGTAACTGATCGCCCACATGACCATGTCCATGTCCCACGGGTCGATGTCCTCATCGACGGCGACTAAAAATTTTCCCACGCCGGGATGGAACGTCGCCGCGCCCATGAGCGCGCGCCAGGTCTCCGCCTCGGTCGGCTTTTTCATCTGCACTACGATCACCTTGCGGAGGTTGGTAAGCGGCTCGTGCATCGCCACCTGCACCACGCTTTTGATTCCCAGTTCGCCTTTCAAATGTTTCAAGAACAGCGGTTCGTAGCCGACGCGCTTGATGATGCTCGATTCGCTCGGCGTCACCTGGCTCGTCCAGGAGACGAGAATGGGATTTTTCTTGCGCGTGATGCAAGTGATTTCCATGAACGGGTTCATCATGCGCGGGTGCATGTAGCCGTGCGACTCGCCGAACGGCCCTTCCGGCTCGACGCATTCCGTCGAGAGAATGCCTTCGATGACGATCTCCGCGTCGGCGGGAACTTCGATATCAACCGTCCGGCATTTGACGAGACGGATCGGCTCGCCCGCGAGGCCGCCGGCGACCGCCAGCTCGTCCACTCCATAGGGAACTTTTTGCACCGCCGCGTAGGAGACCACCGGCGGCGGGCCCACGACAACCGCCGCTTGAAGCGGAATTTTCCGCGCTTTACATTTCTGCCAGTGCGCGAGCACGTGCTGGCCCGGGCCGGGAAAAATTCCCAGCCGGTCTTTCGCTTTCAGATGGCCGCGGTAGTTGCCGACGTTGCGGATGCCGGTGTCGGGATCTTTGGTGATCCAGTGGCCGGCGGTGATGAACGGCGCGCCGTCGAAGCCGGGCGTCGAGATGGGAACGGGAAACTGATCGAGACCGCCGCCGCGCTTTAAATCTTCTTTCATTTGAATAATTTCCTGCACCGGGCCGTTTTTCACCATGATCGGCTCGATGGGCGCGCGAAACGCCTGCTGATATCTGTCGGCGATCTCCTCCGGCTTGCAGCCAAGACCGACGGCGACGATGTATTTCGATCCGGCCATGACACCGACAGCGACGGGAATATCGTAGCGCCGGCCTTTGGCGCCGATCGGCTTCTCGAAAAGAAAGCCACGCCAATCTTTTTCCGCGAGACCGCCGCGATATTGCCAGCGCACCAGCGGATGCATCTCGGTGTCCTTGTTGATCTCGCGCTTGACGCGGACCAGCAGCCCCGCGCGCTCCAGGGCGTCTATATGATCTCTAAGATCGGCGTAACCTCTTTCGGCACCCTTAACCCTCACAGCGCTCTTTGCCATCGTTAGTTCCTCCGGCGGCTTCTTATTTTGGATTTACGATTTTGGATTTTGGATTGCAATTCAAAATTCATAACTCAAAATTCAAAATTTATTTTATACCCAGCTCCTTATTCACTTCCCGCCGCAGGCTGAAATCGAACACCTGCGACGCCGGCAGCGGCTCCGCAAGCTTGAGAACCTGCGCGTCGAGCGCCAGATATTCTTTGATCTCTTCATCGGACGGGATGCCGGTTCCGGTGAACGCGGGCTTCGACATGCGATAGGATTCCAGCGCCGTCGCCACATCGACGGCCCACATTTTGGCGAGTATCTGGCTCACCTCTTTTTCGTTCTGCTCGAAGTAGCGCCCCGCGCGCGCCTTGGCGCGGAGCATTTTTTTAACCAGCTCGGGCTTTTCCTGCAGGGTTTTGAGGTGCACCGCAAGGCCGTTCTGAATGCTGGCGAACTTGTCGATCGAGCTGTCGAGTATATTCATCTTGAATTTGTCGCGGCCGATGAGCACCCACGGCGGGCTGATCGCGGAAACCTGGATCGCGTTCGCGACCAGTGACTGGAGCTGGTGGGCCTCCTCGCCCGCCTGGATCGTCGTAATATCTTTGTCGGGATCGAGGCCGCCGAGGGCGATCAATTTTCTCGCCGCCGTGTGCTGGCTGCCGCCGAAGGTCACGATGCCCATGATTTTTCCCTTGAGCTCCTTGACCGATTTGTATTCGGGCCGGGCGATGAGCCAGAACAGCGGGCGGCGCAAACTCACCGAGACCGCGCGTAACGGGGCGCCGCGCTGGATCGCGCGTATCGCGCTGCCGATCGAGCTCAGGCCGACAAGGTCGCCGGTAACCCCGGCGGCGATCGCCGCATTGGCGGACATCTGAACCAACTGCGGCTCCAATCCCTCGTCGCGAAAATAGCCTTTTTCCTTGGCGATAAAGAACTCGATCGACGTGATGCCGCTGCTGGAATAGCTGATGGGAACTTTTTGCAGCGGCGCCTGCGCCAAGAGCGACGCCGCTTGCGCCGAGAGGGCGACGAAAAAAAGCAGGGCGGAAAGTATTTTGATTTTCATGTTTGACCTCGCCGGATGCGTTCGTCGATGAAACCGGACCATTTCTTGGTGATTTTTTCTTTCAGTTCCGCGCTCGCGCCCGAGACCGCGGGAAATTTTTCGCGCCACTCGTAGGGCCGCGTCGCGTCGATCAGCGCGCGCGAGCTGAAGCCTTTTTCCTCTCGCGGGATCGCCGGATCGAGCGGGCCGCTCCAGCAGCGGTCGATGATCTCGATCGCGCGCGACGGATCGCTGCGGCTGCCGATTGCCCAGAGGACTTCGTCCGATTTGGTGATGTCGATGTCGTCGTCCACCACGACGACGTACCGGCCGAGATAAGCGCCGGCGCGGCATTGGCTCGCGATCACCGCCGCCTGTTTGGCGTGGCCGGGATAGCGCTGGCGGATTGCGACCACGGTCAAAAATCTTCCCGCCGCGGGATGCGCCCACACCGCGCGCACGTCGGGAACGCCAGCGTCGTCGAGCGAGTTCCAGAGCAGCGCCGAGCGGATGAGACACGAGTGCAGATTGTCGCCGCTCGACGGCCGGAGCAGCGGAAAGCCGCAAAGGATCGGGTCGCGCCGATGATAGACCGCCTTGACGCGAATCACCGGCTCGTTCTGGCTGCTGGCGTAGTAGCCGGTCCACTCGCCGAACGGCCCTTCGACCGTCGTCTCGCCGGGAACGACTTCGCCTTCGATGGCAAGCTCGGCGTCGGCCGGCAGCGGCAAGCCCGTCAACGGGCCAGGGATCAATGGGACCGGCCGCCCGAGAATGCCGCTCGCGTAGGCGTACTCGCTCACGCCGTAAGGCGCGTCGGTCGAGGCGACGAGAAAATAAATCGGATGATGGCCGAAGGAGATCGCCACCGGGCACGGCTTGCCCGCCGCGAAATATTTATCCCGGTGAACGCGCCCATGCTTGCCGGGAGACATGTGGAGGCCGATGCGGTCCTTGGCGTGAACCATGACGCGATACGTTCCGACGTTCACCCAGCCGTCCTCGGGATCGCGCGTGACGACGAGATCGTCGGTGCCGATATAGCGCCCGCCGTCGAGCTCGTGCCAGCGCGGCACCGGAAAGGAGAAGAGATCGATGTCTTTTCCTTCGACGGAGTTTTCCAGCAGCGCGCCGCTCGACACCGTCTCGGGTTCGATCGGCTGGATGTCTTTAACGCGCCGGCGCCATTGTTGGATGAAATCGAACTCGCCCAGGCCGGGGTCCATGCCGAGCGTGAGCGAGAGGCGGCTGACGGAGGAGACGAGATTGGCCGCGACCCGTTTGCCTGCGGGATAGCCGGCTATTTTATCGAAGAGCAGAGCGGGACGCGCCTTTTGTTGCGCGGCGAATTTTTCGTTGACCAGCTCGGCCAGCGCCGCGAGCTCCAGGTCCCAATCGACGCCGTCGATCTTTTCCAGCTCGCCCAGCCGCTCGACGTCGTGGAGCCACTCTCGAAGGTCCGCCATGTTTTGCTCTTAATGCTTGGCGGCGGGTACGGGCGGGAGTTGCGGCGCGGCGACCGCGCCGAGCGAATTTTCCGGCTCTTCGCGGTAAAGTCCGAAGGCGTTCACTACCGGGATGTCGTTAACGGAAAAAAGAATCGCTTTGTCGCCGCGCGACCGATTGACGTGCTCGTGCCACGCCCAGTTCGGCACGACGAAACAATCGCGCGGTTTCCATTCGAGCGCCTTTTCGCCCACCATCGTCGTGCCTTCGCCGCTAACGACGAAATACATCGCGCTGGAGGTATGGCGATGCCGTTTGGTCTTCTCGCCCGGCCGGAGCATCTGAATCCAACAGCCGAGCGTCGGCAGCGTCGAGCCGCCGGACACCGGATTGACGTATTCGAGCGACACTCCGTCGTACGGACTGCCGGCGGTTTTTGCCAGCGCGTTTAGCTGCGCCTCGGTGTCTTTCCAGCGGTAGCGCAGCGGAAAATTCACCTGTCTGGTTTTTTCCCACGTCGGGCGAATCGGGCCGGCGCGGCGCTGGAGATATTCGCTCTCGTCGCTTCTCAGCGGCTGCAACTGATTTCCCGGATACGGCTCGTAGAAGGGCAGATTGAGTCCGAGGATCAGCGGGACGTCGAGCGCGTCGAGCCAGATCGTGCTCTTCGGCGTGGGGTTGCGGTGATCGTGCCAGGTCCACTGCGGCGTCAAGATCAGATCGTTGTCCTCCATCGGACACATCTCGCCGTCAACGGTGGTGAAAACGTTGCCGTCGCCTTGAATGACGAAGCGGACCGCCGCCATCGTATGGCGGTGCGCCCAGGCGTGCTCGCCCGGCTTGATCATCTGAATGCCCATGAGCAGCGTTTGCGTCGTGCCATGCGTCGGAAGGCCGGGATTGTTGAACAAGAGGCTCCGCCGCGCGGTCTCGCTCTCCGGCAGCGCCTCGCAGGCTTCGAGCAGCTTGGGATACACCAGCCCCCACGGCCAGATGTAAGGCTCGCCGCGCGGCCGCGGCCCGCCGATCGCCTTGGACAAAAGCTCCTCGTAGATCCATTGGCCCGTCATGTGGTGGCGTGCCAGTTCTTCGTCGAAGGCTTTCAGGTCGTTGCGCTTTTCAGGCTGTGCCATATCGTAACTCCATGGTGGGATTGCTGCCGGCCACGGCGTCGCAAACGCCATCGAGATAAATTTTCCACGCCATCATCGATTCTTCCGCGGCGCGGATCGCCGCTTCTTTTTCCGCCTCGCTGCGCAAATATTTTTCCAACAGGTTGAACGAGCCGCCGCCGTGCACTTGATCGACGGTATCGTGCAGCAGCCAGAACTCCACGTCATCCGCGGTCAGTTTCAGTTGCCGCATCCAGCGCTCGCCCTGCTCGGCGGAAAAGTTGCCGCATTTACGGTCGTTGGTCCGCTCCAGCACCGCCTTCGCCGCCAGCCCCTCGTACCACGTCCGATTTTTGGTCAGCGTTTCCCACGCGTGCAGCGCGACCACCGTAGTCGGCAGCGCCTTGGCGCCTTCGATCTGCTCGCGCGCGAGGCCGACGCCTTTGCCCATTTTAACCAGCAGTTCGTAATGCGAATGGCCTTCGAGCGCTTCCTCTTCGTAAAGATTTTCGGTAACGACAAATTTCCTGACTTCAAGGTGCGGGCAGTTGCCGACGACGTGGGCCCAGCAGCGCCGGCTGTGGCGGGTAAAAATGCCCCATTGCTGGATGAGCATCCGGGCGCCGCTCACGGCGAGATGGTCCTTGGAATAGGCGCACCATTTGAGGTTGAGCTGGCAGGCGGCGACGATTTTGTCGAGCGCCTGGGTTAGAGACGACACTTGCTGACCCATAAGGAGACCTCCGAATAATACCAAGCTTTATAGGCCAAATGAGGGTCTCCTGTCCAGCAGCGGAGCAAGCCGCTGAACTGTTATTCGCCGGTGTCGGATCGTCCGACTCGACCCGAGCCGGCCCGCTCGATGAAGTGCTTCATCGCGGCGAAGTACGCGTTGCCGCCGACAAAGAAAGTGTCGTTGTGATGCGCACCGCGAATCGCGTAGAAGTCTTTTGGCGCCGAAGCGGCGGCAAAGACCCGCCTCCCGTGTTCGAACGGCACGATCTCGTCGTTTTCGCCGTGGGCGACAAGCAGCGGCGCTTTGACTTTTTGGATTTTTTCCACCACGTCGTAGCGCGTCTTGAGCAGCGGACCCACCGGCAGCCAGGGATAGATCGCTCGCGCCATTTCGCGGATTGAGACGAACGGCGCTTCGAGAATAAGCGCCAGACATTCTTCGCGCGCCGCCAGATCGGCCGCCACGGCCGAGCCCAAAGATTGGCCGAACAGCGCGACGCCTTTGGGGTCGAGATCTTTCCGGGCGCGAAGATACTTGAGCGCCGCGAGGGCGTCTTCGTAGCTGCCCGCTTCCGAGATCGTCCCTTCGCTCCGGCCGTAGCCGCGATAGTCGATGATAAAGACGTTCGCCCTGAGCTTGTCGTAGAGCAGCTTCATGGCCTCCGCGCGGTGGCCGATGTTGCCGGCGTTGCCGTGGAACCATAGCAGAGTGATTTCGGCGCCCGGATAGCGCGCGAGCCAGCCGTTCAACCGCACGCCGTCGGCGGCGGTGAAATAAATATCTTCGTACTCGAGGCCGAACTCGCGCGGCGTCTTCTCGATCGCCGCGCTGGGGAAAAAAATAAATTTCTCTTCCATAAGACAGCCCGGAAGCAAAGCGACGCAAGCGATCATGCTAAGGATGAGGGATGAAGGATGAAGGATGAAAAAGAATCTCGGATGGTTTTGACTCCCCTTCATCCCTCCGCCTTCATCCTTCATCCTTTCCTTAATGCTTATGTTCCCTCCTCAGCTTCCACTCCAGCCCGTCGATGATGCACTCCACGCAAGCCTGGAGAATGTCGTCGGCGACGCCCACGGTGCCCCACCGCTCGTTGCCGTCGAAAAAAATTCCCAGCACCCGCACCGGGCCGCTCAAACCTTTGTTGTCCTCATCCAACACTTCGCCGTGGCGCAGCAAGCGCACGTCGAACTCTTCGAGCTTGACCTCGGAGAGCTGCGGATAATGCTTCTCCAGCACCTTGCGCATCGCGTTGTCCACCGCGTGCACCGGGCCGCGGCCGCCCGCGGCGACCAACTCCTCGGCGCCGAAGATCTCGATCAACACCGAAGCCTCGGTCGAGTTTCTCGCTTCGTCGGGGGCCAGGAAATCGACTTGATCGTCGATCTTGCACTTGAGCACGCGAAACGGCTTGAGATAATCCTCGCGCTTGCGAATCGCCACCAACTCGAAGGACGCCCACGCGCCGTCCAGGCGAAAAAACGCCTCTTTAAGATCCCGTCCCATAACTGCCTCCCGGATTAAGCCACCGCCCAAGCCGCCTTTATTATACCGTTGTCTCGCGCGCGTGGGAATAACCGAAAAATTCTTCCCAAAGTCCCGGCAGTCTGCTATTCTTCACTCATGGCGAGCGAAAAGAAGATATCCACCGAGCGGCTGCATAACTTCTTTCACGAAATGACGCGCCGGAGTTTCTGGCAACTCGGCATCAACGACGCGACGGTGGCGCGGTACGTGGCCGACGTCCTGACCGATTTTGCCGCCGCCGACAATCTCTACCGTGTCCGCTCCCAGGCCGGCAAAAAACTCGACAGCGTGGTGGAGATTCTATCGGAGACCGCGGATGAGCCGCCCGGAGAAAACAAAGTCCTGCGAGAACGGGAGCGGCGCAAATATCTCGGCGATTACACGCTCTTCATGAGCGGCATCTTCCGCACGCACGTGGAGAAAACCGGCTTTCTCGATTATTACCTCCAGGAGGGCCAGCGTTCTTACTGGACGGTGTCGGAACTGGATCTCTCGCTCTATCGCACCGGCTTCATTCTCTTTCAGGAGCTGTCGAAAAAATTCGAATACTACTCGGGCGCGCTCGACTACATGCGCAAAGCCTACTTCGCCCCGGAGCCGGGCGAAGATCCGTTCGCCGGCTGGATGAAACGGATCGAGGGTTGGATCACGACCAACCTGACGGAGAACTGAGACGGCCGCGCGCCCCGTTGAACCTGCCGCGATTTCCGGTTAAAGCTGCCTGCCGGTGAAGTATTTTCTTCTTACTCTTCTCTTCGTCGTTTTTTGGTGTTTGCTGTCCGTCGGGCTTTCCTTGACCGCGCTTTTCTTTCGGCCGCTGGAGAAAGCGCGCACGGTTGCGGTCAAGGTCGAGCACGGCGAGTCTTTCGCATCCGTCGTGCACAAGCTCAAAGAAAAAGGCGCGATACCCGAAGAGCGCTTTTTCTCCATGTGGGCCCGGCTATGGAAGCTCGACAAAAAAATCCATTGGGGCTTTTATCATTTCGATCTGCCGCTCGCGCCGGCCGAGGCGTTGAATCAGATGATTCCAGGCAAAGGGCCCTTCCATCGCGTCACGATCCCGGAAGGATTGACCGTCCGGGAGATTGCCGAGTTGCTGGACAAAGCGCGCATCGCGCCCGAGGCGGCGCTGCTCGCCGCCGCCGCCGCGCCGGAGCTGCTCGCGCGGCTCGGCCTCGCCGATAAAGGAATTGAAGGCTACCTTTTTCCGGATACGTATTATTTCCCGGCGTCCGCAACCGAGGGCGAGGTGCTGGCGACGATGGTGGAGCAATTTCACGCGGTCTTCGATCCGATGATGCGCCAGCCGGCGGGCGAGCAGCGCCTCACCGCGCATGAAGTGGTAACGCTGGCTTCGCTGATCGAAGAGGAGACCGGCGATCAGAAAGAGCGCCCGCTAATTTCGGCGGTGTTTCACAACCGGCTCAAGATCCATCTCCCGCTGCAAAGCGACCCCACGGTGCTGTACGGGCACGAGCCGCCGGCCAAGGCGCCGACGCACAAAGACCTTAAGAATCGGAGTCCATACAATACCTACCGGATCAAAGGTCTGCCGCCCGGACCGATCTCCAACCCGGGACTCTCTTCGCTCAAGGCGGCGCTCGCGCCCGCCGACGTGCCGTATCTTTATTTCGTTTCCAAGAACGACGGCTCGCATGAATTCTCGGTCGAGCTCGCGGATCATAACAGGGCGGTCAAATTGTATCAGGGCGGCGGCCAACGCCCGGCCAAGCCCGCGCGGCGCTGAAGCGCGCGGCTTTTAGCTCCGACTCGGCGTGTTTTATTCATTCCCGTGTTGACAACTCACGCCAAAACAGGTTATTAAAAGCAGAATTTTGCGTTTTCCGCGGAAAAGGCGAATGTAGAAAGAAATTGTCCAAAGAAAGCGCGTTGCCACTACATCATGGTATTTAAACCCATCGCTGCGACCGGCGCTCTTATCGGGGTGTTGGCTTGGGTCCCGGCAGGAATCACAGCCGGGCCGCCGTCTCCAATCGAAAACGCGGAAGCGTTGCTCCCCAACTTCAAAGATTCCACAGGCAAAATAGGATCGCTCAACCTGCCTCCGCCCGAGCGGGATTTTACCCTGCCCGAAGGTCTCAAGGCGCTCAAGCGCGTGACTTACAAAATCAAGCCGGGCGATGCGCTGAGCACCGTCTTGATGCGCTACGGGGTTTCTCTTCAGGACCGGAAACTCTGGCTGCAATCGATTCAAAAACATTTGCCGCTGACCGCCTTTCGTCCCGGCAAGGAAGTGCAGATTTATCTCAGCCAGTCCGCTCCCGCCGGGCGCTCGCAGAAACCCAAAGAACAGTTGAAAGCCATCGAGGTTGAGCAGAACGAAGACTCGATCTACACCTGGGAAAAAGGCACGGCGGGCATCGTTTTCAGCAAGCGCGAAAAGCCTTACGACGTCGAGATCAAGACCGTCGGCGGAGTCGTGGAGACGACGCTTTTCGAGGACGGCGCCCGGGTCGGTCTGAACTCGACGCTGCTCTCCCAGCTGGCGGATATTTTTTCCTGGGAAGTCGACTTCGACAAGGACATCCAGAAAGGCGACACGTTCAAGGTCCTCTACGAAGAGCGCTCGCGTAAAGGAAGCAAGAACAAACCGACGTTCCGGATTCTCGCCGCCGAGTTGATAAACGCCGGCCAGCGCTCCTTCGCCATGTATTTTGAAAAGGAAAAAGGCAAAGGCGGCTACTACGACGTTGACGGCAGAACTCTCGCGCGCGCGTTTCTGCGCTTCCCGCTCGAATTCATCCAAATCACCTCGACCATGTCCCACGCGCGTCTGCATCCGATTCTGGGAATCGATCGCCCGCATCACGGCGTGGACTTCGCCGCCGCGCGCGGCACTCCGGTGCGCGCGGTCGCCGACGGCAAAATTCTCTTCGCCGGCTGGAGAAAAGGCGGCTACGGCCGGATGATCGAGCTGACGCATGACGCGACCTACTCCTCGCGCTACGCGCACCTGCAAAGAGTGGCGACCGGAATTCGCAACGGCGCGACGGTGCAAAAAGGGCAGGTTATCGGCTACGTCGGCTCCACCGGCCTCAGCACCGGCGCCCATCTGCACTTCGAGCTTTATCAAAATCACGAATATATCGATCCGCTGAATTTCGAGTCGCCCGCGAAAGATCAAATCGAGCCGGCGCTGGCCAGGGTTTTCGAAACCCGCAAGCAACTCTTCCTGGCCGAGTTGGCCGCCACCCCGGCGTCGTAATCTGCAGCGCGTTATTTTATTTTTGGTTACGGGCGCGGGCGCGGGGTATATTCCCCGGGCGCCGGGAACCGCCGGCACGCTCGCGGCGATTCCGTTGTCTCTCGCCTTGAATCGCATCGCCGGCGCTTCGCTGCCGGTTGCCCTGCTCACGTTAATTGCGTTCATCGCCGCCGCGGGATGGCTTTGCCAAAGGGGAGAGGAGATTTTTCGCCAGAGAGATTGCCCCAAAATCGTGATCGACGAGTTCGCCGGCTTCATGCTGGCGAACTTCGCCTCCCCTGCCGGGCTTCGACCGATACTATTCGCTTTCCTTCTGTTCCGCTTTTTCGATATCATCAAGCCGTTCCCCGCCGCGCGCGCGGAGAAACTCCCGGGAGGTTTCGGAGTGATCGCGGACGATCTGATCGCGGGCCTTTATACGTTTGTCATTCTCCGCCTGCTTCTGGCCTGGGGTTTCGCATGATTCGCAAGGTCACGATCCTCAGCACCGGCGATGAATTGACGACCGGCAGAGTCGTGGATACCAACTCCGCCTACATCGCCGACCGGCTCTATGCGCTCGGCCTCGATGTCGTCGCGATTCTAAAAGTCGGCGACACGAAGGAACGGCTCCTCTGGGCGCTGAAGCACGGACTTTCTCTCGCCGATCTGGTCATCGGCACCGGCGGCCTGGGTCCGACTACCGACGATCTCACGACCGAAACGGTCGCGGAATATTTCGGCCGCCGGCTCGTGCGAGACGAGGAAGTCGCGGCCGGATTGAAGCGGCGCTTCGAGGCGCGCGGCTTGCCGTGGACGGAAAATAATTTGAAGCAGGCGCTTTTCCCAGAGGGCGCGGCGATCGTGCCCAATCCCGCCGGCACCGCGCCCGGATTTCGCGTCGAGACGGCGGAGAAAAAAACTCTGATCTGGCTCTCCGGCGTGCCGCGGGAGATGGAAGCGATGATGCGGGAAACCGTGCTTGCGTGGGTCGCGCAGGCGAGCGGCGGCGAGCAGGTATCGAGCGCGACGTTCAAAATTCACGGCTTGACGGAATCCAAGCTTGATGACATATTGAGGCCCGTTTTGCTTCCGCCGGAGGCGCGGCTTTCTTTCCGCGCGCATTATCCCGAACTCACGCTGCGCCTCACGCTCCGAGGCGGCAAAGAGACAGAAAAAACTTTCACCGAGCTCGCGGCGAGAATCCGGGATCTGATCGGCCCGCACGTTTACGGCGAAGGCGACGTGACCCTGGAAGAGATCGTCGGCAAGCTGCTCCTGGACAAAGGCTGGACACTGGCGGTGGCCGAATCGATCACGGGGGGCGCCATCGGCCAGCGCATCACGAGCGTCGCCGGCAGCTCGGCCTATTTCAAAAGCTCGATCGTGAGCTATTCGAACGAGGCGAAAATCCATTTTCTGGGCGTCAATAAGAGCACGCTCGAGCGCCACGGCGCGGTAAGCCGCGAGACGGCGATCGAAATGGCCGAAGGCGCGCTGCGCGAAGCCGAGGCCGATATCGCGCTCAGCGCGACCGGCATCGCCGGCCCCACGGGCGGCAGCGCGGAAAAACCGGTCGGCACGGTCTGGATGGCGGTCGCCCACCTCGGTGGAAGCGAGGCGCGCCTGTTTCGTTTTTCCGGCGACCGCGAGCGCGTGATTCACGGCGCGTCGCAGGCCGCGCTTAATTATTTGCGTGTGACGCTGCTTTCATCGTGATACGCGCTTTTATCGCGGTGCGGATCGATCCCGGCGTGGCCGAGCGGATCGCGTCGACCGAGTCCGAGCTTGACCGTCTCCTGAAAGGAATTCGCTGGGTCAAGACGGATCATCTTCATTTGACGCTCAAATTCCTCGGTGCGGTCGATGAAGATAACATCGCGCCCATCGAGGATGCATTGGAAGTTGCGCTTCGCCCGATCCCACGCTTCTCCGTCGCGTGTAGAGGATTGGGCGTGTTTCCTGATATAAGGAGGGCGAGAGTGCTCTGGGCCGGTCTCGCAGGCGGGCCGCTCGTACGTTTGGCCGCGGTCGTCGATGAAGCGCTGGGCGCGCTCGGCTTCGCGCGCGAAGCCAGGGAATTCAAGCCGCATCTGACGATCGGCCGCTGGCGCGAGCCACCGAGGCAAGCGGATTTGCTGCGCGAGGAGATCGACCGCCGGCGCGAGCATGACTTCGGGGCGTCGCCGGTCGATGAAGTGATTTTTTTTCAAAGCGTGCTGCAACCGGCCGGTGCGGTTCATACGCCGCTGAAAATTTTTCCGCTGAGTGGATAGATGTGTAGGGGCGGTTCGCGAACCGCCCCTGCAAAAAATTCGCGGGATCGGCTGAAAACAGGACACGTAATAAGGAGGGACGATGGACGTAAACCGTGAAAAAGCGATCGACCTGGCGGTAAGCCAGATCGAGAGACAATTCGGCAAGGGCGCGATCATGAAGTTGGGCGAAGGCGGCATCATCAAAGACGTCGCCGTCGTCTCGACCGGCTCGCTGGGGCTCGACCTCGCGCTCGGCATCGGCGGCGTGCCGCGCGGGCGCGTGATTGAAATCTACGGGCCGGAAGCCTCCGGCAAAACCACGCTCGCGCTGCAAATCGTCGCCGAAGCGCAGAAGGGCGACGGCATCGGCGCCTACATCGACGCCGAGCATGCGCTCGACCTCGCCTACGCGAAAAAATTGGGCGTGAAGACCGACGATCTTCTGATCTCCCAACCGGATCACGGCGAGCAGGCGCTGGAGATCGCCGAGACGCTCGTGCGCAGCGGCGCAGTCGATGTGCTGGTGGTGGATTCGGTCGCCGCGCTCGTGCCCAAGGCGGAAATCGAAGGCGAGATGGGCGACGCCCACATGGGCCTGCAGGCGCGCCTCATGTCCCAGGCGCTGCGCAAGCTCACGGCGACGATCGCGCGCTCTCAGACGATAGTGATCTTCATCAACCAGATCCGCATGAAGATCGGCGTCATGTTCGGTAATCCGGAGACGACCACCGGCGGCAACGCGCTCAAGTTTTATGCTTCGGTCAGAATGGACATCCGCCGCATCGGCGCGCTCAAAGACGGCGACGTGATCGTCGGTGGTCGCACGCGCGTCAAAGTGGTGAAGAATAAAATGGCGCCGCCGTTTAGAGAAGCGGAGTTCGACATTCTCTACGGCACCGGCATCTCCCGCGATGGAGAAATCGTCGATCTCGGCAGCGACGCCGGCATCGTGGAGAAAAGCGGCGCCTGGTATTCCTACAACGGCGACCGCATCGGCCAGGGCCGCGACAGCGCCAAAGAGTTTCTCAAGACGCATCCCGATATCGCCAACGAAATCCGGGAGAAGATTCTCGACAAAGCCGGCATCAAGCGCGCCGCCGTCGAGGCCGCGCCGCCGGAGAAAATGGATAAGAGCAAAGGTAAGTGAGCGGCGGGTCGCAAGACGAGGCGCTGAAGCTGGCGCTAAAATTCCTCGCCGCCCGCGCCCGGAGCGAAGCCGAAGTACGGGCCAAACTTGCCCAAGCAGGATTTTCGGCGAAAATCGTCGACACCGCTTTGGGCAAACTCCGCTCCTTGAAACTGCTCGACGACCGGGTCTTTGCCGGAAACTTCGCCCGGAGTAGAATCGATAACAGAGGCTACGGCCCCTTACGCCTCGAACGGGAGCTTAGGCAGAAGGGTGTCGCGGGGGCGTTGGTTCGCCGGGTTCTCGACGAGAGCTTCGGCAAGCGCGAAGGACAAGAGCGAGCGCGCGAGCTTTTGGCAAAAAGATTCCGCGGCAAGAATCTCGGCGACGCAAAAAATTTGCGCCGGGCGATTTCGTTCCTCCAGCGCCGTGGATACAGAGATACGACTATTGCGGAGATTTTGCATCAACCCATGGGGGACGATTAACACGCGATGCTGACCGGCAAGCAAATCCGCCAATCCTTTTTAGACTACTTCGTCCAACGTGGACACGCGATTGTCCGCAGCTCGTCGTTGGTGCCGGAGAAGGATCCGACGCTCCTCTTCACCAACGCCGGCATGGTGCAATTCAAAAATATTTTTCTCGGCGTCGAGAAGCCGCCCTACGCGCGCGCGGCGAACGCGCAGAAATGTCTCCGCATCAGCGGCAAGCACAACGACTTGGAAACGGTCGGGCGCGACACCTACCACCATACTTTTTTCGAGATGCTCGGCAACTGGTCGTTCGGCGACTACTACAAAGAAGAAGCGATCGCCTGGGCGTGGGAATTGCTCACGCGCGAGTGGAAGCTGCCGAAAGATAAACTCTGGGCGACGGTTTACCGGGATGATGATGACGCGGCGGCGCTCTGGTCCAAGATCAGCGAGCTGCCGAAAGAGCGCCTGCTTCGCTTCGGAGAAAAAGAGAATTTCTGGGAGATGGGCGAGACCGGGCCGTGCGGCCCGTGCAGCGAGATCCATTTAGA
This sequence comes from Binatia bacterium, assembly GCA_041490745.1. Lineage (GTDB taxonomy): Bacteria > Desulfobacterota > Binatia > UBA9968 > UBA9968 > JAJPJQ01. Next base: position 25,522 of record JBGPTS010000014.1, read on the forward strand.
TCGTGGCCCGTCCGCGTGCGACATGAAAGCCGCGAAGGGCCATCGCTGCCGGGTGAACGGCGACTGCGCGCGCTACATCGAGCTGTGGAACCTGGTTTTCATTCAGTACAACCGCAAAGACGACCGCTCGCTCGAAGATCTGCCGGCGAAGCACGTCGATACCGGGATGGGACTGGAGCGGGTCGCGGCGGTGCTTCAGGGCGTGTTGTCGAACTACGACATCGATTATATGCGCGGCATTATTCATACGGCCGAAGAGCTCGCGGGAAAAAAATACGGCACGGACGCCGACGACGACGTTTCGTTCCGCGTCATCGCCGATCATGGCCGCGCCGTGAGTTTTCTGATCGCCGACGGCGTAGCGCCCGGCAACGAGGGGCGCGGCTACGTTTTGCGCCGGCTGCTGCGACGCGCGGCACGCCACGGGCGCATTCTCGGCCTGACCGAGCCGTTTCTTTACAAAGTCGCCGGGGCCGTCGCGGATTTCATGGGCGACGCCTATCCGGAGATCCGCGAGCGCGCGCAGCACATTCAGGAAGTGATCCGGAGCGAGGAGGCGCGCTTCGACGAGACGCTGGAAAAAGGACTCGGCCTTCTCGAAGGCGCGATCAGCCAGATGAAGCGCCACAAGCAGAAAGTCCTTTCGGGGGAACTCGCCTTTCGTTTGTACGATACCTACGGTTTTCCGCTCGATCTCACCGAAGATATTCTTCGCGGCGAAAAAATTTCTGTCGACACCGTGGAATTCGAGCGCCTCATGGAGGAACAGCGCAGCCGCGCGCGTGAGGCGCGAGAAGTTTCACAGAGCGATGTCAAAATCCAACTCGACCGTCCGATCCGTTTTATCGGCTACGAGCGTCTGGAGTGCGAATCCGAGGTCGTCGCGATTTACCGCGACGGCGAAGGAAAAAAAGAAGCCGGCGAAGGTTCTCAGCTAGACCTTATCGCCGCCGAGACGCCTTTTTACGGCGAGTCGGGCGGGCAGATGGGAGACCGCGGGATCATCGAGACGGCACGCGGCGACCGGATGGAGGTCATCGACACGCAGCGCCCGGCGCCGCAGCTTACCGTGCACAAAGGCCGCGTCGTCAAAGGGCGCTTTCAGATCGGCGATAAAGTTCATCTCGTCGTCGATCCGAAAAACCGCCGCCGCACGGCGCTGAATCATTCGGCGACGCACATTTTGCATTCCGTTTTGCGCGAAGAGCTCGGTGGCCACGTGCACCAGGCGGGTTCTTTGGTCGCGCCCGACCGGCTGCGCTTCGATTTCAATCACACCGGAGCGATCGCCGATGAAAGGCTCGCCGACATCGAGCTACGCGTGAACGAACGCATCCGCCGCGACGCCGAAGTGCGGATCGAAGAGACGAGCTACGACGAAGCGATCAAGAAAGGCGCGCTCGCGTTCTTCGGCGACAAGTACGGCGACACGGTGCGGGTCGTGAAGATCGGCGATTTTTCCACCGAGCTTTGCGGCGGCACGCACGTCCACCGCTCCGGCGAGATCGGTATCTTCAAGCTCCAGACCGAAAGCGGCGTCGCCGCCGGCGTGCGCCGCGTCGAGGCTCTGACCGGCGAAGGCGCGCTGGATCTGATCCGCAATTACGAGCAGCGGCTGAAGGAGATCGGCGCGCTGGTACGCTCGGGCGTGGACGACACGGTCGAGCGGGTGAAAAAATTGCTGCAGCAGCAAAAGGAATTGGAACGCGAGATCGAGAGTCTGCGCGGCCAGCAGGGTAAAAATCAGCTCCCCGAGCTTTTGGCGAAGAAAGAACAGGTGAACGGCGCGACCGTCGTGGTATCGAAGGTCGAGCAATTGGACGCGAACCAGCTCCGCGAGCTGGCCGATCAGCTCAAGGAAAAGATCGGCTCGGGCTTCGTCTTCCTGGTCAGCGCCGGAGAGTCGAACGTCACGATGGTGGCTTCGGTCACGAAGGACCTGACCTCGCGCTACCACGCCGGTAATATCGTCAAGCAGATCGCGCCGATCGTCGGCGGCGGCGGCGGCGGACGGCCGGATTTCGCCCAGGCCGGGGGGAAAAATCCCGCGAAGATGGACGAGGCGGTGGAAAAAGTTTGGCAGATTGTGAGAGGAAGCTGAAGAAATAATTCTCATGCTTCGACGAGCTCAGCATGAACGGAAGTCGTTGGTTGCGCCGTTCGCCCTGAGCCTGTCGAAGGGTGAACGGCAAATGCTCATTCACACCTCAACGCTCACGGAAAAAACGCAGGGCCACTGCGACATTATCGACATCACCGCCAAAGTCCGACACGAGCTCGAACGGCAAAAGATTCGCCGCGGCCTCGCCACGCTCTTCGTCTCCGGCTCGACGGCATCGCTGACGACGATCGAGTACGAATCCGGCGTGCTTGAGGATTTGAAGGAATTACTGGAGAAGCTCATTCCGTCGAATCGGAAATACCGTCACGACGACCGCTGGGGCGACGACAACGGCTACTCGCATCTTCGCGCTTCGCTTCTCGGACCGTCGCTGCAGATTCCAATCGCCGACGGCAAGTTGCTGCTCGGCACGTGGCAGCAAATCGTGCTGCTCGATTTCGACAACCGGCCGCGCACACGCGAGATCGTAGTCCAGATCATGGGAGAACACGAGTGAAGGAAGAAATCGGTAGAATGCCGGCAGTTGAAGAAAAGATGCGTCTCGACTTCCCCGATCCGCAGCACTTCCGCGATCTTCTCGGCCAGCACGACGAGCATTTGAAGATCGTCCAACGCGCTCTCGGCGTCAAGCTTCACGCGCGCGGCTCGACGATCGAAATCGACGGCGATCCGGTCGAGAGCGAGCTCGCGGCCAAGATTTTAAAGCAGCTCTACGGCCTGCTGGAAAAAAATTATCCGGTCTATGGCAGCGACGTGGATTACGCCGTGCGCATCTTGAGCGGCGACCGGCGCGCCAGCCTGCAGGACATTTTTCTCGACACGATCTACATCTCCTCGCACAAACGCATCATCACGCCGAAGAGCGTGGCGCAAAAGGCCTACATCGACGCGATCCGCCGCCACGACATCGTCTTCGGCATCGGCCCGGCGGGCACCGGCAAGACGTATCTGGCGATGGCGATGGCCGTGGCCGAGCTGATGAAAAATAATTACGTGCGCATTATTTTAACCCGCCCGGCGGTTGAGGCCGGCGAAAAGCTTGGTTTTCTCCCCGGCGATTTGGCCGAGAAGGTAAATCCGTATCTCAGGCCGCTCTACGACGCGCTGCATGACATGGTGGATTTCGACCGCGCGCGCAAGCTCGTCGAGCGCGGCACGATCGAGGTCGCCCCGCTCGCTTTCATGCGCGGGCGCACGCTGAACGATTCGTTCGTCATCCTCGACGAGGCGCAGAACACGACCCCCGAGCAGATGAAGATGTTTTTGACGCGCTTGGGCTACGGCTCCAAGGCGGTCATCACGGGCGACGTGACGCAGATCGATCTGCCGGCGGGAAAACCTTCGGGCCTCAAAGAAGCCTGGCGTATTCTGATGGATGTCGAGGGAATCAGCTTCGTGACCTTCACCGAGCGCGACGTCGCGCGCCACCGCCTGGTACAGGAGATCATCGCCGCCTACGAGCGCGACGACCGCGCGCCGGCGCTCGCGGGAAAAAAACAGAATCCTGAACGCGGCAACTGAGCGCCGTCTGTTCCGAATCCTATGAGCGTCGATGTCGTCAACCGCGCGCGCGGTGGAAAAATCGCCCTCGGCCGGGTGAAGCAAGCCGCCGGCAAAATTCTCGCTATGCTCGATGAAGGCAAGGCGGAGCTGAGCGTCGCCCTGGTCGCAAACAACGAGATCGAAAAGCTCAACGAAAAATATCGCCGCAAGCCGAAACCGACCGACGTGCTCTCTTTTCCAGCGGGAGCATCCCCAGCGGGGCGGCTCCTGGGAGACGTTGTGATCTCGCTGGACAAAGCCAAAGAGCAGGCCGAGGACGGCGGCTGGTCGCTGGAGGAAGAAATCGACCGGCTTTTGATCCACGGCATTCTGCATCTGCTCGGCTACGATCACGAGCGGTCCAGAAAAGAGGCCGAGATCATGCGCGCGATGGAGAAAAAAATCTCCCGCGCGCTTTGTGGAAAGAAGAATCGACAGCTATAATAAGCAGCATTATCGGGAGAGACCCATCAATCATGCCCACATTCGAAGAAACCCAAGAGCAACTGACCCATCTGCAAGAGAGGCTCGAGCTTCTCCGGAGGCGTCTTTGACCTCGACGGCAAGAAGAAGCGGGTCGAAGAACTGAACCAGCTTACCTCCAAGCCCGATTTCTGGAACGACGCCGACAAGGCGCAAACGATTCTCAAAGAACAGTCGAGTCTAAAAAACGTCCTCGACTCGTGGGAAAAATATCGCTCGGAGCTGGAAGAGGCGCGCTTTTTTCTTGATCTCGCGAAGGACGAAAAAAGCGAAGAGGCGCTCGGCGAAGCGGCGGGCAAAGTCTCCCAGGTCGGACAAGAGCTGGCCGAGCTGGAGCTTCGACAAATCCTCGGCGGTCCGGACGATCAGAGAAACGCCATCGTGAGTCTCCATCCGGGCGCCGGCGGCACCGAGGCGCAGGACTGGGCGGAGATTTTGCTCCGCATGTATCTCCGCTGGGCCGACCGCAGAGGCTACCGGCACGAGATTCTCGAATACCAGCCGGGCGAGGAAGCCGGCGTCAAGAGCGTCACGTTCACCGTCGAAGGGCAGTACGCGTACGGTTATCTCAAAGCGGAAGCGGGTATTCATCGGCTCGTGCGCATCTCGCCGTTCGACGCCAACTCGCGCCGCCACACTTCGTTCGCCTCCGTGTTCGTCTATCCCGAAATCGACGACACGATCAAAGTCGAGATCGACGAGGCCGATCTCCGCATCGATACCTACCGCTCCAGCGGCGCCGGCGGGCAGCACGTCAACAAGACCGATTCGGCCGTGCGTCTTACGCATCTGCCGACGAATATTGTGGTCGCTTGCCAAAACGAGCGCTCGCAGCACAAGAACAAGGCGATGGCGATGAAGATTTTGCGATCGCGCCTCTACGAGCTGGAGATCGAGAAGCAAAAAGAAAAAAAAGCCTCGTACAATAAAGACAAAAAGGAAATCGGCTTCGGCAGCCAGATTCGCTCGTACGTGCTGCACCCCTACCGCATGGTGAAGGACCACCGCACCGGCATGGAGATGGGCGACGCCGACCGCGTCCTCGACGGCGACCTCGACCGCTTCATTCAAGCCTACCTTTTACTGGCGAGCGACGAGAGCCCAATCACTTCATAACTCCGTTCAACATCACTCACGACGCTCTGCATGACTCGAATAAATTTACGCCGCGACGTCGCAGCGCTGTACGCCAGCGGCGCGCTGTGGAACATCTGCATGGGAGCGTTGCAGGTGCTGGTTCCGCTATACGCCCTGTCGCTCGGTTTTTCGATCGTGACGATCAGCAGCCTGGTCTCGTTGCCCGTGTTGGTGGAATTGTTTGTCCGCTTCGGCGGCAGCGCCCTGTCCGATCGTTTCGGCGAGCGCCGCGTGCTGCAGATTTGTTTTTTCCTCATGGCAATGGCGGGCGCGACGCTTCTGGTTGCGGATCGCTACATTCACATCGCGCTGGCGCAGGCGCTGGCTTTTTGCTCGCGCAGTCTCTTCTGGACTTCGATTCAATCTCTCGGCAGCCAGCTCCCCGGCGCCGATCTCGGAAAAAAACTTGGACGGCTCTACGCCTGGAACTGTGGCGGCGGTCTCGTCGGCTTGAGCATGGGCGGCGCGGTTCTCGCGCTGCTCGGTTTTCACCGGGCCTTCGTTCTTCTCACCGCGGCGGCGATGGTTTGCGCGATTTTGAGTCTCGTCTTCCCGCAGGTCGAGCCCAAGCCGAGCGGACGAACTCTGCGGCAAATCACGACCGGCATCGGCCGTTTTCTCGGCTACCGCCACATCTGGCTCGGCATTTCCGTGTCTTTCGCCGCGGCGTTGCCTTCGACCGTCGGCCAATCTCTCTATCCGCTCTATCTCTCATTCTTGAATTACGAAGAACAGTGGATCGGCGTGCTGATTTCTCTGCGCGTCCTGGGTCCGGTCGTGATCGGCTTGATCTTCGCCTCGTTCATCACGATCCGCCGGCAGCGGTTAATTTACGCGCTTGGCATGGCGGCGCTCGGCGTGTTTTTGCTCGCCACCGGCTTCGCCGATCATGCCGTAGCGCTTGCCTTCGTCATCGTCGGCCTGGGCGCGGCCGGCGGCTTCATGGACCTTCTGTATCAGGTGCAGGCATCGGAGTTCAGCAAAGCCGGCGACCGCGCGGTCGCGATGGCGAGCAGCGGCCTCGGTTGGATTTTGTGTCCGCTGACGATTCCGATGGCCGTGGGCTGGATCGCGCAGATTTACAGCTTCAGGCTTGCGTTTATCGCCGCCGGCGTTTTTTTTCTGCTGCTCGCCGCGGGAACGCGGCTTTGGCACAGGTTGCTGTCAGCGTAAAATCCTTCGCACACGCTCGTCGCGCGCCTCTACTTGCCGGTAAAACTCACCCGGCACGCCGGAGAATTCGTGACGGACTCCTTGCGCATCGGTGATCGCCAGCTTTCCATAGTCGAATAGCGCGTCGAAGAATCCAGACTTGAACTCGAACCCACGCATTTCGATGAGCGGCACCTCCGCGTAGTGCGTGAGTCTGTCGCTCGTCATGAACTTGCCGAGAACTCTCCGGTTCGTCACGACAAAGTCGGAGAAGAGCCGTAGAAGAAAAATATAAGCCGCGAAGGCGACCGCTAAACCGAGGGAAATCGAGCCGAGATTTTCGAATCCCAAGAGGAACGCCACGAGCGAAATCGCAATCCACACAAACGACCAGCAAAAAATCGCCGGATGCAGCTTTGTGCGATAGACGATCCGCTCGCCATCGGCGAGATAGTGGTCGAAATAGGCCATCGGACAGTGTTGCAATTATGCCTAAACTTGTAGAAAAGAGGAAGGTGGTGTGAGAGTAAGCAGCTTCAACCACCAACTTGGGAGGCAACATGGAATACCGAACGCTGGGAAGAACCGGCCTGCGCGTGAGCGTGATCGGCCTCGGCACCATGGTCCACGCGGGCCACTTCGGCCCGATGAAGGACGAGGAATCGCTCGGCGCGATCGACGCCGCGCTGGAGCTGGGTGTGAACTTCATCGACACGTCGGACGCCTACGGCGCCGGTTACTCGGAGACGTTGCTTGGCAAAGCGCTGAAAGGACGGCGCGACAAGGTGATCCTAGCGACCAAGGGCGGCAACGTCATGGTCGGGCCGAATCGTGGTAAGAGAAATTTTGCGGTGGATTATATCGACCGCGTGATGCACGAGAGTCTCGAGCGCTTGCAGACCGATTACGTCGATCTTTACCAACTGCATAATCCGACGGTGGAGACGATTCGGAGCGACGAGATATGGGAGCTGCTCGAACGGCGCAAAAAAGAAGGCAAGATCCGCCACTACGGCGTTTCCATCAATAGCAATGAAGAAGCGACGGCGACGATCGAGGGCGGGCGCGCGGCGACGATCCAGATCGAATACAACCTGCTCGACCGGGGACCCGAAAAGTTTTTTTCCCAGGCGCAAAAGGCCGGCGTCGGCGTCATCGTCCGCGTGCCGCTGCGCCGCGGTTTGCTCACGGGGAAGCTCAAGCCCGAAGACCAGCAGCGTTTCCAGGGCGAAGACGTGCGCGCGCGGAATTTCGCCGGAGATATTTTCAAGCAGCAGTTGGAGAAGGTCGAGCGTCTGCGCTTTCTGGAAAAGCCGGGCAGGTCGCTGGCACAGGCGGCGATCGCATTTTGTTTCGCGCACCCGGCGGTCGGCGTCGTGATACCCGGCGGGCGCAATGCGGCGCAGGTGCGCGAGAATGCGGCGGCGGCGAACATTCGCCTCACGGAAGACGAGCTTAAGAAAATCGCCGCCCTCTGACTTCGCTGAGTCGAGATGACGCCCTCTCGCCCAAGCTGGCCCGACAACGCGCGCCTCGCCGTGCTCCCCACCGTCATGTTCGAGAGCTGGTCGGAGGGCAAAGCGCCGCCCTACTCGCCGATGACGACTTC